>NZ_JBEAJW010000042.1:0-332529 GCF_040064295.1 Klebsiella sp. JB_Kp031 | reverse complement strand
GAGCGAAGCGAGTCAATCCCCCCCTCACCGCCATATTTTAAGAAGAGCTCGTACGAAAGTACGGGTTTTTTTTTGGCATGTGGCCCCCGCCGGGGGGATGAGAACCCCCGACCGGGGTTCGACAACTGGCGCAGCCACCTGGACAGAACGAAAAAGACAATCCGAATGAAACTATCTCACTTCACGTCACTGGGATTTGTTAAGCAAAAATAAAACCAGATTCGCCATATCCTCTGCATAGGTATCATAGTCACCTTGCGCGAGTGATGCATTGTTAATATGATATTTTCCTGAAACATAAAAAGAAGGCGTGCCACTTACTTTCAGTTTTTCGACCAGATTGTCCTGTCTGGCAATTAAAGCTTTTACCATAAAATTATTTTGCATTTTAGCGTATTTCTCTGACGTAATGCCAAGTTGATTAAATACCTTAACAATATCAGCTGCCGTTTTAATATCACGCTTAACCTGTAAACCTTCAAACAATAACTTTTCCACCTTGTCATCTACCCCAGCATATTGTGCTACAGCCCATGCTTCTGTTAAGGCCGGTCCTAATGGTCCCATCTGGCTGACGTGGTATTTTTCCAGTTTCATATCGTCGGGCAGGCGCTTTCTGATAGCTGTATCAACATTGATGCGCTCTGCAAACGCATAACAAGGTCCGCAGTAGAAGGAAAAGAACTCAACCAGTTGCGGCGATTGCTTAACAGGAGAATCAATAACAGTGAAGTTTTTCCCTGCCTGATAATCTTGACTATAAGCAGCGGATGACAACCCCAACATCAAAATAGTAATTAATAACTTGATAACTTTCCCATATACCACCATAGTGCTTCCCTTACAAGTATCCATACAATTAAATGAGTAACACGGTTTAAGACGAAAGAAATTATTAGAAAGGCGCTTATGCATAGCAAAGCAGATATTCTTGTATTACAGAGAAGAAATTCTATTACATACAGCGATGGATCCCTCACAACAGAAACTTTATCGGCACTTCAGACTATCGCAAGGTTCAAAACAACAAAGCCCGGGCTCGCCCGGGCCTTGCTCACAGTATGACGATTAATAATAGGCTTTCAGCGTCCGCTGGCAGAGGGCCGAGCGCACGCAGTCATCGGTGGTGAAACGCACGATGCCGATCATCTCGTCTTCCTCAAAACGCGCCAGCGCATCGCTCAGGCCGGACCGCACCCCTGAGGGCAAGTCGCACTGGGTGATATCGCCATTGACGATGACCGTCACGTTCTCCCCGAGGCGGGTTAAAAACATCTTCATTTGCGCTGCGGTCACGTTCTGGGCCTCGTCCAGAATCACCACCGCATTTTCAAAAGTACGTCCGCGCATATAGGCGAACGGCGCGATTTCCACCTTGCCGATTTCCGGACGCAGGCAGTACTGCATAAAGGAAGCTCCCAACCTTTTCACCAGCACGTCGTAAACCGGTCGGAAATAGGGCGCGAACTTCTCGGCGATATCTCCCGGTAAGAAGCCGAGATCTTCGTCGGCCTGCAGAACGGGACGGGTAACAATAATTCTGTCCACATCCTTATGGATCAGCGCTTCAGCTGCCTTCGCCGCACTGATCCAGGTCTTGCCGCATCCGGCTTCGCCGGTGGCGAAAATCAGCTGTTTATTGTCGATGGCATTCAGATAATGCGCCTGAGCCTCATTGCGCGCCTCAATTGGGGAAGTATCACGGCTGTCCCGCGCCATGCCAATTGCTTCTACGCCACTCATTTGCACAAGCGATGTGACCGATTCTTCTTCACGCTGCTTATGGCTGCGTGAATCCCGTCTCAGCACACGTTTTGCTTCACGACGAGCTTTGATCACTGCTTTTTGTCTTCCCATGGATAGCACCTTGCGTTGTAGGTTTACATCACACGCGTCAACATCGACGCGACTATGCGCACGAACGATTGAGGTTTGGCTTCCTTGTAAGCCATTGCTTGCCGGTAGAACTGACAACGAGTCGCGGCTACGCGCACCGCGTACCCTGCCAAGGTGGTAATAATTCGAAGCGGAGGGAGAAAGAGTGAGAAAATCGCTGCCGGAAGCGGGGCTTCCGTGCTGAAGAGTACGGTCTGTGGTTTTACGTTGTCCGGTACGGGACCTTACCATTCGCGATCTCCATAGTGAAACGTCACACTGCCGGGAACTACCGCGTATGTAATAAGTACATCAAAAAAGATTCTTAATGCAACTTATTTTTCACAATGACGCAACAAATAGTTCTTAAGCAAGTGTAGGAGACTATCGGTCATTTGTATTACAGAAATATAACACATGGCAGGAAATATAATAAAAAAGAGAAAAACAGCAGAAAACGCCCTGCCCTTGCGGACAGGGTCGGTATCAAGCCTGCAGCAGCGTCTGTCCCAGGTAGTGCTTATCATCCACCACGCCGGGTAAAACAAAGAAGTAGCCCCCGCCGATGGGTTTGACGTACTCCTCCAGCGCCTCGCCGTTAAGCCGTTTCTGCACCGTCAGAAAACCCTTTTCCAGATCGTGCTGATAGCAAACGAACAACAGCCCCATATCCAGCTGCCCGGCATTAGTGACTCCCAGCGAATAACTGTAGCCGCGGCGCATCATCAGGCTGGACTGGGTTTCCGGCGTGCGAGGGTTGGCCAGACGAATATGGCTATCCAGCGCGATCGTCTCGCCGTTAGGATCTTTACTGTAATCCGGGGTATCGTGTTCGTTTTTCATCCCCAGCGGCGCACCGGTGTGCTTGTCGCGGCCGAAGATGGTCTGCTGCTCCTTGAGCGGCGTCCGGTCCCAGAACTCGACGTGGAATTGAATGATGCGCGCCGCCTGATAGCTGCCGCCCACCGCCCAGGCCGGCTCGTCCTGATCCGCCGTGACCCACACGACCTGATCCATCAGCGCGCTGTCATGGCTCGCCGGGTTAGCGGTACCGTCCTTGAAACCCAGCAGGTTGATGGGGGTTTCTTTGCCTTTGCTGCGCGCCGCGCTATCGGAGATAAACCCTTCCCGCTTCCAGCGCACGCTGAGCAAATCCGGCGTATGTTTGATGACATCGCGCAGGGCATGGATCACCGTGTCCTGAGTATTGGCGCAGATCTGCAGCAGCAGGTCGCCATGGCACAGGGCGGCATCCAGTGAATCATTGGGGAAGCGAGTCATCGGCTGCAGCTTTTTCGGCGCTTTATCCGCAAGACCAAAGCGCTCATCAAACAGCGAATGGCCGACCGAGACGGTGATGGTCAGATTATCCGGGGCAATCCACGGCCCTAAGATGCCGGAATCCATCGGCGGCAGACGCGGATTAGGCGTATCCGGCGCCGGGCCGCCCTGGGTTAAAAAGGCGATACGCTGGGTCAGCAGCCGAAACAGACGCTCGAGGTCGGCTTTATCTGACGCCAGCACATCGAACGCCACCAGCATCATCGAGGCCTGCTGCGGCGTCAGAATACCCGCCTGATGCGGGCCATAGAATGGCTGTTTTTCCTGGCGCGCGTCAGGTGTGAGCGTCCCGGGGGAACTTTCCGCTTTTGCCGCATGCGCTACCGGGCAGCCGCCGGTGATGGCCAGCGCGCCGCCAAGCGCGCCGATCCCTTTCAGTAAGCGACGACGTGACGGCTCGTTCACGTCGTGTGGTTTCTGTTGTGCCATCGACTTAGTCCAGACCCAGGATCCCGCGCAGCTGAGCCAGATCTTCCGCCAGGGTGGTGATCGGCCCTTTCAGCGCATTACGGTCAGCGGTGGTCAGCTTATCGTAAGTTTCGAAACCCTCTTTGGTGCGGTATTTGCTGAGGATACTGTCCACTTTCTTAAAGTTGGCGTCCACTTTAGCCAGCAGTGCGCTGTTCTCTTTTTGCAGCTGCGGGCGCAGCAGATCGACAATTTTCTGCGCGCCGTCAATATTGGCCTGGAAGTCCCACAGGTCGGTATGGCTGTAGCGATCTTCTTCACCGCTGATCTTGCTGGCTGCGACTTCTTCAATTAATCCTGCCGCCCCGCCCACGACTTTTGACGGTGGGAACGCCAGCTCGCTGATGCGCTTTTGCAGCTCCAGCACATCGCTGTTCAGCTGATCGGCATATTTTTCCATGCCCTTGACGCTGTTATCGCCAAACAGCGCCTTTTCCAGACGGTGGAATCCGGTGAATTTCGGATCTTCCGCTTTTTTCTCGAAATCGTCTTCGCGGGCGTCGATGCTGCCGTCAAGGTCAGAGAACAGCTCAGCAATCGGCTCAATGCGCTCGTAATGCTGGCGCGTCGGGGCGTACAGCGCTTTCGCTTTTTCGATGTCGCCAGCTTTCACCGCGTCGGTAAAGGCTTTGGTGCCGCTGACCAGCTGCGCGGTTTCCGCCGTCACATAGGCTTTATAAGCGGTGATCGCTTCGCCGAGGCTCAGCACCGCATCCGCTTTCGCCGCGTCTTTGGTGGCGGCGCCGGTGACGATCAGTTTGCCTTTCGGGTTGGTGAGCAGACCGCAGGTCATGTCATATTCGCCCGGCTGCAGGTTTGCGGTGAGCTTCTGGGTAAAGCCCGGCGCGATGTTTTCGCGCTCTTCCACCACCATCACCCCTTTCAAAATCTCCCACTCCAGCGCTTTCTGGCTGTGGTTCTGAATAATAAACTGGGTTTTACCCGCGTTAACGGTCACCTGCATCGGCTCGCACTGTTTGTCGTTGACGGTGACTTTGACCTGCGGGATATCCGCAGCCTGAGCACCGAATGCAGAGCTGAGCAGCGCGGCCACGGTCACCCGCAGCGCATTACGGCGAAAATGAATCATCATGATCATCCCTTTCGGTAAGTAGAGTGTCGCTTATAAGCTCGCAGCGCCCGGTCAGGCAGCCCGCGAGGCAGTCGTATTATTTCGCGGCGGCAGCGCAAACAGCACCAGCGCCGGGATCAGATAAAGCAGATAGACAGCCACTTCGCTGACGCTTGGCGTCTCCTGGTAGCCGAAGATCCCTTCCAGCAGCGTGCCGAACAGCGTATGCGTCGACAGCACAGTGCTCAGATCGAAGGCGGTCTCCTGGAACAGGTTCCACAGGCCCGCCTCGTGGAAGGCGCGGATCGCCCCCGCCGCCAGGCCAGCGGCCACCAGCAGGATAAACAGGCTGGTCCATTTGAAGAACACGCCAAGGTTGAGACGGATACCGCCCCAGTAGAGGAGGAAACCCAGCACGATTGCCGTGGCCAGCCCCAGCATCGCCCCCAGCGGCGGCCAGATGCCAACGTCCTGCTGGAATGCCGCCAGCAGGAAGAAGACCGACTCCAGCCCCTCACGGGCGACCGCGAAAAAGACCATCATCACCAGCGCCCAGCCGTGGTGATTGCCGCGCTGTAGCGCCTTATCCACGGCCTGCTCCAGCTGCTGCTTGACGTTGCGTGAGACATTGCGCATCCAGAAGACCATCCACGTCAGGATCACCACCGCAATGACCGCGACGATCCCTTCGAACAGCTCCTGTTCGCGCTGAGGAAATTCCCCGGTGGTTTCGTTGATAAAGATGCCTAAGCCAAGACACAGCGCCGCTGCGAGGATCACGCCAATCCACATCACGCCAATCCAGTTGCCGCGCTGGGTGCGTTTCAGATAGCTGGCGATCAGGCTGACAATCAGCGCCGCCTCCAGGCCTTCGCGTAACATAATGAGAAATGGGACAAACATGCCAATACCCTTAAATGTAAAGCACCGTCAACGAATGCAAAAACAGGTAATATTTATGATAGTGATTATCATTACAATACTCAGAAACACAAGCGAAATGTTTAGAGAATGATGACTATCTGTAAATAAATCGCTGGCAAATAATGACTTATGAAAATATTCGCCTGGTATGAGGGAAAAGAATAAGCAAAGGATTTTTTACGCCAGATATTTACCCGTCGCGGCGGCTATGGCTAAATGGCGGCCTTATTGACCTGCGAAAAGAACAACATGACTGCATTTTTTCATTTCCTGCTGGCGCTGGCGGTGATCCTCGCCCTGGCCTGGCTTGTCAGCTACGACAGACAAAAAATTCGTATTCGTTATATTCTTCAGTTGATTATTATAGAAATAGCGCTCGCTTTCTTTTTCCTGCACGCCGAAAGCGGGCTGTGGCTGGTAAAAAATATTTCCGGCTTTTTTGCTTCGCTGTTAGGCTTTGCCGCCGAAGGGACCAATTTCGTCTTTGGCGGCATGAGCGATAAAGGCTTAGCCTTTATTTTTCTTGGCGTCCTGTGTCCGATTGTGTTTATTTCCGCGCTGATTGGTATTCTCCAGCACTGGCGGATCCTGCCGATTTTTATTCGCGTGATTGGCACCCTGCTGTCGAAGGTCAACGGCATGGGTAAGCTGGAATCTTTTAACGCCGTCAGCTCCCTGATCCTCGGCCAGTCGGAAAACTTCATCGCCTACAAAGGCGTACTAGGCGACCTCTCCTCACGGCGTCTGTTCACCATGGCGGCGACGGCCATGTCGACCGTATCGCTGTCGATCGTCGGCGCCTATATGACCATGCTGGACGCCAAATATGTCGTCGCGGCGCTGATCCTGAATATGTTCAGCACCTTTATCGTGCTGTCGGTGATTAACCCGACGCGGCCGGGCAGCGAGCAGGAAATAAAGCTGGAGAAGCTGCATGAATCACAGAGTTTCTTTGAAATGCTCGGGGAATATATTCTGGCCGGCTTTAAAGTGGCGATGATTATTCTGGCGATGCTGATCGGCTTTATCGCCCTGATCAGCGCCATTAACGCGCTGTTCGCTACCCTGTTTGGCCTCAGCTTCCAGCAGATCCTCGGCTACGTCTTCTATCCGTTAGCCTGGCTTATCGGCATTCCGCTGAGCGATGCGCTGAACGCCGGCAGCATCATGGCCACCAAGCTGGTCGCTAACGAATTTGTGGCGATGATTGAGCTGCAAAAGATTGCCGCCAGCATGACGCCGCGCGGGCTCGGCATTCTCTCGGTCTTCCTGGTGTCGTTTGCTAACTTTGCTTCAATCGGCATTATCGCCGGGGCGATCAAAGGCCTGAATGAACCGCAGGGCAATATCGTCTCCCGCTTCGGCCTGCGGCTGGTGTTTAGCGCCACGCTGGTGAGCCTGCTTTCCGCCAGCTTCGCCGGGCTGGTGCTGTAAGACAAACGGCGGGGCTGCCCCCGCCGTTTACTCAGAACTGCACGCAGACCGGCTGGTCGACACGCATCACCGACTCCTGCGCGAAGCGCGATTTATAGCCCTCGCGCAGGGCCTCAATACCGGTCTCGCTCTGCGCGTCGTGGCCATGGATCACCATCAGCGCCTTGCTCTGCTCCCGCACCACCTGACCATTCTGGCCAAGCCACTGGCCGTGGGCATCAAACACCGTCAGCCCGTCGCGAAAGCGCGGCGTGACGTCGCGGTCGACAAACTGTTGCCACTCTTCAGCGGTGATGTCTTTCCCCGCCGGGCGGCTCAGACCGAAGTAAAGCGTGGTTTGCACCATGGACTGATCCGCCGGGCAGGCGCCGGGCTTCGGCGCGCTGGTCGATGAACTTCCACCCGCCGCGCAGCCGCTGAGTAACCCTGCCAGCACCAGCGCCATTGCACCCTGTCTGAACGTCATCTTTGCTATCCTCATTGTTATTAGTCAGGAAATATCAGCGGATTTTCAAATAATTAGCAAGGGTTATAATATTCCGGCCCGGCAACAGGCAATAAAAAGCCCGCCAGCGGCGGGCTCGTGAGCGTCAGATGAGCTTACTCAGCCGTGGCGCGTACCGGCGGCGGCGTATGGTAGTGGGCATCCGCTTCAGCGAAGCGCTGCTGCATGCTGGCTGACGGCGCTTTATCCAGCAGGCTAAAGACCACAATCCCGATGCTGCCGAAGACAAAGCCCGGAATAATTTCATACAGGCCCAGCCAGCCAAACTGCTTCCAGACGATCACGGTCAGGGCGCCAATCACCATCCCGGCCAGCGCGCCGTTACGGGTCATACGCGACCACATCACCGAAAACAGCACCACCGGGCCAAAGGCGGCGCCGAAACCGGCCCAGGCATAGCTCACCAGACCCAGCACGCGGTTCTCCGGGTTGGCCGCCAGGGCAATGGCCACCAGGGCAACCACCAGCACCATCATACGGCCCACCCAGACCAGCTCTTTCTGACCGGCGTTTTTGCGCAGGAAGGCTTTATACAGATCTTCAGTAATCGCGCTGGAGCAAACCAGCAGCTGACAGCTCAGGGTGGACATCACCGCCGCCAGAATCGCCGACAGCAGGATCCCGGCAATCCACGGGTTAAACAGGATTTGCGCCAGCTCGATAAACACGCGTTCGGCGTTCTGGTTAACCGCGCCCGCCAGGCTCGGGTTGTTATTGAAGTAGGCGATGCCAAAGAAGCCGACGGCCACCGCCCCGCCGAGGCAGAGGATCATCCAGGTCATACTAATGCGACGCGCGTGGACGATGCTGTGGTGCGAATCCGCCGCCATAAAGCGCGCCAGAATATGCGGCTGACCGAAATAGCCCAGTCCCCAGCCCATCAGCGAAATAATCGCCACGAAGTTCAGCCCTTTCAGCATGTCGATATTTTCGATGCTCTTCTGCTTAATGACTTCCAGCGAATCGCCAAAACCGCCGACGGATATAATCACGATTACCGGGGTAAGGATCAGCGCGAAAATCATCAGGCTGGCCTGCACGGTATCCGTCCAGCTGACGGCGAGGAAGCCGCCGACAAAGGTATAGATAATTGTCGCCGCCGCGCCGGCCCACAGCGCGGTTTCATAACTCATGCCAAAGGTGCTTTCAAACAGACGCGCCCCCGCCACAATTCCCGAGGCGCAATAGATAGTAAAGAACAGCAGAATAACCAGCGCCGAAATAATTCTCAGCACCCGGCTTTTATCTTCAAAACGGCCGGTAAAATAATCAGGCAGCGTCAGGGCGTTATTATTCACCTCGGTATGCACGCGCAGGCGCCCGGCGACCAGCTTCCAGTTAATCCACGCCCCCAACGTTAAGCCGATGGCAATCCAGCTTTCGGAAATCCCGGAGAGGAAAATGGCGCCCGGCAGGCCCATCAGCAGCCAACCGCTCATGTCCGAGGCCCCGGCGGAAAGCGCGGTCACAAATGGCCCCAGACTCCGTCCCCCGAGAATATAATCATCAAAGTTTTTGGTCGAACGCCAGGCAATAAACCCTATCAATACCATACCAAAAATATAAACAATAAATGTCACCAGCATCGGTGTGCTAATAGCCATGCAAAGTCTCCAGAATTTTTATCGACAGCGTCCAACTTCGTCGTTTTTTTCCACTACCGGAACGGGGTAATGGCGCATTGTTTAATTGGGCGACCGTATCCTGACGGAAGCTTCGGTTTTTCACAAACGATTTAACACAGCATTTACACGAAAATCCGACGGCGCAAAACGTCAATTTGCGAGAGGTTGCACTCTCTCACGTTTTTAAAGGTTGCACCAAACAAAAGTGTTAACTCACGCATACAAATACCCTATGAGCCCGGGGTTAAAATTCTGCTATTTTAGGCATTATTTTTAACAAATCCGCCATTTCACGGCTTTCGTCACAAGCCATAATTAACATGGTTGCACAAAGTTGCAACATAGTGGATATTTCCATGCAACCGCATAAGCTAACGATAAATGACAGGAGTTTTGAGCATGGGCACCACCACCATGGGTGTTAAGCTTGACGACGCAACCCGCGAGCGCATTAAGTCCGCCGCGAGCCGCATTGACCGCACGCCGCACTGGCTGATTAAGCAGGCCATCTTCAATTATCTGGAAAAACTGGAGAACGATGAGACGCTGCCCGAGCTACCGGCGCTGCTCTCCGGGGCCGCCAACGAAAGCGATGACGCCAGCGTATTAACGGAAGAGCCGTATCAGCCGTTCCTCGAGTTCGCAGAGCAGATCCTGCCACAGTCGGTAAGCCGCGCGGCGATCACCGCCGCCTGGCGTCGCCCGGAAACCGACGCGGTGCCGATGCTGCTGGAGCAGGCCCGACTGCCGCAGCCGCTGGGCGAGCAGGCGCATAAGCTGGCGTATCAACTGGCGGAAAAACTACGCAACCAGAAGACCGCCAGCGGCCGCGCCGGCATGGTGCAGAGTCTGCTGCAGGAGTTCTCTCTCTCCTCACAGGAAGGGGTAGCGCTGATGTGTCTGGCGGAAGCCCTGCTGCGTATTCCGGATAAAGCTACCCGCGATGCGCTGATCCGCGACAAAATCAGCAACGGCAACTGGCAGTCGCACATTGGCCGCAGCCCGTCGCTGTTCGTCAACGCCGCCACTTGGGGGCTGCTGTTCACCGGCAAACTGGTCTCCACCCACAACGAAACCAGCCTCTCCCGCTCGCTGAACCGCATCATCGGCAAGAGCGGCGAACCGCTGATCCGCAAGGGCGTGGATATGGCGATGCGACTGATGGGCGAACAGTTCGTCACCGGGGAAACCATCGCCGAAGCGCTGGCCAACGCCCGCAAGCTGGAAGATAAAGGTTTCCGTTACTCTTACGACATGCTAGGCGAAGCGGCCCTGACCGCCGCCGACGCCCAGGCCTATATGGTCTCTTATCAGCAGGCGATCCACGCCATCGGCAAAGCCTCTAACGGCCGCGGCATTTATGAAGGGCCGGGCATCTCCATTAAGCTGTCGGCTCTGCACCCACGCTACAGCCGCGCCCAGTATGACCGGGTGATGGAAGAGCTCTACCCGCGTCTGAAATCGCTGACCCTGCTGGCGCGCCAGTATGACATCGGCATTAACATCGACGCCGAAGAAGCGGACCGTCTGGAGATCTCTCTCGACCTGCTGGAAAAACTGTGCTTCGAGCCGGAGCTGGCGGGCTGGAACGGGATTGGCTTCGTGATTCAGGCCTACCAGAAGCGCTGTCCGTTTGTCATTGATTACCTGATTGACCTCGCCACCCGCAGCCGCCGTCGCCTGATGATCCGTCTGGTGAAAGGCGCCTACTGGGACAGCGAAATCAAACGCGCGCAGATGGAAGGTCTCGAAGGCTATCCGGTCTACACCCGCAAGGTTTACACCGACGTCTCCTATCTCGCCTGCGCGAAAAAGCTGCTGGTGGTGCCGAACCTGATTTATCCGCAGTTCGCCACCCACAACGCCCATACCCTGGCGGCTATCTACCAGCTGGCGGGCCAGAACTACTACCCTGGCCAGTATGAGTTCCAGTGCCTGCACGGCATGGGCGAACCGCTGTACGAGCAGGTGGTGGGCAAAGTCGCCGACGGCAAACTGAACCGGCCGTGCCGGATCTACGCCCCGGTGGGCACCCACGAGACGCTGCTGGCGTATCTGGTGCGTCGTCTGCTGGAGAACGGCGCCAATACCTCCTTCGTCAACCGTATTGCGGACAATACCCTGCCGCTGGACGAGCTGGTGGCCGACCCGGTCAGCGCGGTAGAAAAACTGGCGCAGCAGGAAGGCCAGGCCGGCCTGCCGCATCCGAAAATCCCGCTGCCGCGCGATCTCTACGGCAGCGGCCGGAGCAACTCCGCCGGTCTGGATCTGGCTAACGAGCATCGTCTGGCCTCCCTCTCCTCTTCCCTGCTCAACAGCGCCCTGCATAAATGGCAGGCATTGCCGATGCTGGAGCAGCCGGTAGCCGAAGGCGAGATGCAGCCGGTAGTCAACCCGGCTGAGCCAAAGGACATTGTCGGCTACGTCCGCGAAGCCAGCGATGAGGAAGTGCAGCAGGCGCTGACCAGCGCTATCAACAACGCGCCAATCTGGTTCGCCACCCCGCCGCAGGAGCGCGCCGCCATTCTCGAGCGCGCCGCAGTATTGATGGAAAGCCAGATGCCGACCCTGATGGGGATCCTGGTGCGCGAAGCGGGTAAAACCTTCAGCAACGCCATCGCCGAAGTGCGCGAAGCCGTTGACTTCCTCCACTACTATGCCGGCCAGGTGCGCGACGATTTCGATAATGAAACCCACCGTCCGCTGGGTCCGGTGGTCTGTATCAGCCCGTGGAACTTCCCGCTGGCGATCTTCACCGGGCAGATTGCCGCCGCGCTGGCGGCCGGCAACAGCGTGCTGGCGAAACCGGCCGAGCAGACGCCGCTGATCGCCGCCCAGGGCGTGGCGATCCTGCTGGAAGCCGGCGTGCCGCCAGGGGTGATCCAACTGCTGCCGGGCCGCGGGGAAACCGTCGGCGCCGCGCTGACATCCGATGAGCGCGTGCGCGGCGTGATGTTCACCGGCTCCACCGAAGTGGCCACCCTGCTGCAACGCAATATCGCCAGCCGCCTCGACGCTCAGGGACGCCCGACGCCGCTGATCGCCGAAACCGGCGGGATGAACGCGATGATCGTCGACTCGTCGGCGCTCACCGAGCAGGTGGTGATCGACGTCCTGGCCTCCGCATTCGACAGCGCCGGCCAGCGCTGCTCCGCCCTGCGCGTCCTCTGCCTGCAGGAAGAGGTAGCCGACCACACCTTAACCATGCTGCGGGGCGCGATGAGCGAGTGTCGCATGGGCAATCCGGGCCGCCTGACCACCGATATCGGTCCGGTTATCGATGCAGAAGCGAAAGAGAATATCGAACGCCATATTCAGACGATGCGCGCCAAAGGCCGCACCGTCTATCAGGCGGTGCGCGAGAATAGCGAAGACGCCCGCGAATGGAAGCAAGGAACCTTCGTGCCGCCGACGCTTATCGAACTCGACAGCTTTGACGAGCTGAAAAAAGAGGTTTTCGGCCCGGTGCTGCACGTGGTGCGCTATAACCGTAACGAGCTGGATAAACTGGTGGAGCAGATTAACGCCTCCGGTTACGGCCTGACCCTCGGCGTGCATACCCGCATCGACGAGACCATCGCCCAGGTCACCGGCAGCGCGAAGGTGGGCAACCTGTACGTCAACCGCAATATGGTTGGCGCCGTGGTCGGCGTGCAGCCGTTCGGCGGCGAAGGGTTGTCCGGTACCGGTCCAAAAGCCGGCGGCCCGCTGTACCTTTACCGTCTGCTTTCCAGCCGACCGCAGGGCGCCGTTGGCGTGACCTTCGCCCGCCAGGATGCAGAGCGTCCGCTGGACGCCCAGCTGAAAACGCTGCTGGAAAAACCACTGCAGGCGCTGCAGCAGTGGGCGGCGGGCCGACCTGAGCTGCAGGCGCTGTGCCAGCAGTACAGCGAGCAGGCGCAAAGCGGCACCCAACGCCTGCTGCCGGGGCCAACCGGCGAGCGCAACACCCTGACGCTGATGCCCCGCGAGCGCGTGCTGTGCGTGGCGGATAATGAGCAGGATGCGCTGATCCAGCTGGCGGCTGTGCTGGCGGTCGGTTGTGAAGTGCTGTGGCCGGACAGCGCCCTGCAGCGCGATCTGGCGAAGAAACTGCCGCGGGACGTCAGCGAGCGGATCCGTTTTGCCAAAGCGGATCAGTTGCCCGGTCAGGCCTTCGACGCGGTTATCTATCACGGCGATTCCGACCAGCTGCGCGAGCTGTGCGAGCAGGTGGCGGCGCGCGACGGGGCGATTGTCTCCGTGCAGGGCTTCGCCCGCGGCGAAACCAATCTGCTGCTGGAGCGGCTGTATATCGAGCGTTCGCTGAGCGTCAACACCGCGGCGGCAGGCGGTAACGCCAGCCTGATGACCATCGGTTAACCCGGGCCCCCCGGTGGCGCTGTGTTACCGGGGCTACCTACCACCGCCAAAGGGTAGCCCGGATAAGGCGCTGTGCGCCGCCATCCGGGAGAGCGGCGCTGTGATCATCCCCGGTGGCGCTGCGCTTACCGGGGCTACCTGTCTCATGGCACGGGGGGCGGCCAGTATTGTAGGTCGGGTAAGCGTAGCGCCACCCGACAACATAACAATACAACGAGGTAGCCCGGATAAGGCGCTGTGCGCCGCCATTCGGGCAATCAATCTGCGATGCGATCAGCTAATGACAGCCGACGTCAGCTGTGCTTAATTAGGGCTCCCTGACGGGAGCCTTTTTTATGGGAGCAGAACAATGAAACGCATGTTATTTGCCGTGGCGGCCCTGCTGGCCAGCGGCGTGGCGCTGGCGGACGAGTGCAGCAACGCCAACACCCAAACCGAAATGAATCAGTGCGCGGCCACGCAGTTTCAGGCGGCCGACAAAAAACTGAACGACACCTGGCAGCAGGCTCTGCAGCGGGCGGTGGGTAAACAGCAGACATTACTGAAACAGGCGCAGCAGGCATGGATTGCTCTGCGCGACGCCGACTGCGCCTTCCTCGCGTCCGGCGCCGAAGGCGGCAGCATGCAGCCGATGCTGCTGAGCCAGTGCATGACCGATAAGAGCGTGGAGCGGGAATCTTTCCTCGCCTCGCTGCTGCAGTGCGAGGACGGCGATCAAAGCTGCCCGCTGCCGCCGGCCAATTAACTAACGGACGCGAATGCCTTCGATAATCATCCGCTGGACATTATCGACCGTTTGCTCAAAAAAGGCCGCGTCCTGCAGCGTGGCGCCGGTGACCGCCTCTACCTGGGTGGCGAAGTCGGCGTAATGCTGGGTAGTGGCCCAGATCATAAAGATTAAATGCTGCGGATCGACCGGCGCCAGCTTGCCGCGGTCGATCCAGCCGGAGACAATCGCCGATTTCTCATCGACCAGCGCTTTCAGATCCCCGGTCAGCTCACCCATCAGCAGCGGCGCGCCCTGCAGCATCTCGAGACAGAAGAGCTTCGAGGCCTGGGGGTGATCGCGGGACACCTCCAGCTTCAGGCGAATATACTCGCGGATCGCCACCAGCGGGCTGATATCCTCGCGAAAGGCCTTCAGCGGCGCCAGCCAGATGGCGAGGATCTGCTGCAGAACGGCCACGTACAGCGCCTCTTTCGAAGGGTAGTAATAAAGCAGATTGGTTTTCGACACCCCGGCACGCTCAGCTACCTGCTCCAGCCGCGTACCGTGAATACCAAATTGCGAAAATGCCTCCAGCGCGGCGGCCAGGATGGCCTCCTTTTTGGCGCTGACCGCTTGTGAACGTTTGCCGTTTTTCTTCACCGCGCCCTGTGCCATACATCCTCTCCTTCAGTTGACGCCACCAGCATAGCAAAAGCCCTTCGCCGACACGACCCCATGCACCCTGATTGCGCATGACTGCCGTTTTTTCGTGCACTGATTTTGACCATCCAGTCCACTTTTTTATCGTCCTTTTTAGCAACCCAATAGCAACACATTAATAACATTAGCATTTATAAAACTGGCATCGCGTTTGCTTTACCTGTTCTGCGAGGTGGTCCAGGGAGAGGCAGGATGCCGCACCACCGCAACCCATCTTCCATGACTGTAGAGAGGTAGGTATGAAAATTGGTGTTTTCGTTCCCATTGGCAACAACGGCTGGCTGATCTCCACCCATGCCCCGCAGTATATGCCGACCTTCGAACTGAATAAGGCTATCGTGCAGAAAGCCGAGCACTACCATTTCGACTTCGCGCTCTCCATGATCAAGCTGCGCGGCTTCGGCGGGAAAACAGAATTTTGGGATCACAACCTGGAGTCCTTCACCCTGATGGCCGGCCTGGCCGCGGTGACCTCGAAGATCCAGATCTACGCCACCGCCGCCACCCTTACGCTGCCGCCGGCGATCGTCGCCCGGATGGCCTCCACCATCGATTCCATCTCCGGCGGCCGGTTTGGCGTCAATCTGGTGACCGGCTGGCAAAAACCGGAATATGACCAGATGGGCATGTGGCCGGGGGATGACTATTTCGCCAGCCGCTATGACTATCTCACCGAATACGTTCAGGTGCTACGCGACCTGTGGGGCACCGGGCGCAGCGATTTCAAAGGCGATTACTTCACCATGAACGACTGCCGGGTCAGCCCGCGCCCTTCGCACCCGATGAAGGTGATCTGCGCCGGGCAGAGCGACGCCGGCATGGCCTTCTCCGCCCAGCACGCTGACTACAACTTCTGCTTTGGCAAAGGGGTCAACACGCCGACGGCCTTCGCGCCGACCGCAGCGCGCATGATGCAGGCGGCGGAAAAAACCGGCCGTGAGGTAGGCTCCTATGTGCTGTTCATGGTGATCGCCGACGAAACCGACGAAGCGGCGCGCGCCAAATGGGAGCACTACAAAGCGGGCGCCGATGAAGAAGCGCTGGCGTGGCTCACCGAGCAGAGTCAGAAAGACACCCGCTCCGGCAGCGATACCAACGTGCGCCAGATGGCCGACCCAACCTCGGCGGTCAATATCAACATGGGCACCCTTGTCGGATCGTATGCCAGCGTCGCCCGTATGCTTGATGAAGTAGCGAGCGTCCCCGGCACCGACGGCGTGCTGCTGACCTTTGATGATTTTCTTGCCGGCATCGACGCCTTTGGCGAACGCATTCAGCCGCTGATGCGCTGCCGGGACCACATTGCTCCTGTTACCCGTGAGGTGGCCTGATGATTACCCTTCCCGCTCGCCCGGAATCCCTGACCTTCGCGCCGCAGCAGAGCGCGCTGATTGTTGTCGATATGCAGAACGCCTACGCCAGCCAGGGCGGCTATCTGGATCTTGCCGGCTTTGACGTCTCCGCCACCCGGCCGGTTATCGACAATATTAATACCGCCGTCGCCGCCGCCCGCGCCGCGGGCATGCTGATTATCTGGTTCCAGAATGGCTGGGATGACCAGTATGTTGAAGCCGGCGGCCCGGGCTCGCCGAACTACCACAAGTCCAATGCGCTGAAAACGATGCGTCAGCGCCCGGAGCTGCAGGGCAAGCTGCTGGCGAAAGGCGGATGGGATTATCAGCTGGTGGACGAACTGACGCCGCAGGAAGGCGACATCGTGTTGCCGAAACCGCGCTACAGCGGCTTCTTTAACACCCCGCTCGACAGCATTTTGCGCAGCCGCGGTATACGCCACCTGGTGTTCACCGGGATCGCCACCAACGTCTGCGTCGAATCGACGCTGCGCGATGGCTTCTTCCTCGAATACTTCGGCGTAGTGCTGGAGGATGCCACCCATCAGGCCGGCCCGGCCTTCGCCCAGCAGGCGGCGCTGTTCAATATTGAAACCTTTTTCGGCTGGGTCAGCGACGTCGAGAGCTTCTGCCGCGCGCTATCCCCTGCCACCCCGCTGTCTTTAGCCAAGGAGAAACGTTATGCCTAAACAGGTGATCATTCCGCCAGGCACTACCACGCCGATTGCCCCCTTTGTTCCGGGGACGCTCGCCGATGGCGTGGTCTACGTCTCCGGCACTCTGCCGTTTGATAAGCAAAATAATGTGGTGCACATCGGCGACCCAAAGGCGCAAACCCGCCACGTGCTGGAGACCATCAAGAGCGTTATCGAAACGGCGGGCGGGAGTATGGCGGATGTGACTTTCAACAGCATCTTTATCACCGACTGGACAAATTACGCCGCGATTAACGAGGTTTACGCCGAGTTTTTCCCCGGCGATAAACCCGCGCGCTTCTGCATTCAGTGCGGTCTGGTGAAGCCCGATGCGCTGGTGGAAATCGCCAGCGTCGCCCATATCGGCACCCCGACATGATGAGGCTCAATATTGCTCCAGCCCCATGGCCCGGCGCGCCGGTGGTGGTCCTCAGCGCCGGTCTGGGCGGCGGCGGCGGCTACTGGCTGGCGCAGCGCGCGGCGCTGGAGGAACAGTATCAGCTGGTGAGTTATGACCATAACGGGACCGGGGAGAACGCCGGTCCGCTGCCCGCCGACTACAGCATGGCGACGATGGCCGGAGAGCTGTTCAGCGCTCTGCAGTCGGCGGGGATCGCCCGATTCGCGCTGGTGGGCCACGCGCTGGGGGCGCTAATTGGCCTGCAGCTGGCGCTCGATCGCCCCGAGGCGGTGAGCGCCCTGGTGCTGGTCAACGGCTGGCTGTCGCTGTCGCCGCACACCCGCCGCTGCTTCCTGGTGCGCGAGCGTCTGCTGCATGCCGGCGGCGCGCAGGCGTGGGTCGAAGCACAGCCGCTGTTTCTCTACCCGGCGGAATGGATGGCCGCGCGCCTGCCGCGCCTCGAAGCGGAAGATGCGCTTGCCATCAGCCATTTTCAGGGCAAGGAGAACCTGCTGAAGCGGCTGCAGGCCCTGAAGCAGGCTGATTTTTCGCGTCGCGCGGCGGCCATCGCCTGCCCGACGCTGATTGTCAGCGCCGCTGACGACCTGCTGGTCCCGGCCTCCTGCTCCCGCGTGCTGCAGACGGCTATCTCCGGCAGCCAGCACGTGGAAATGCCATGGGGCGGCCATGCCTGTAACGTCACCGACGCCGATACCTTTAATACCATTTTACGCGACGGGCTGGCCGCTATGCTGCCGGTCGCCACGGAGACCCGATGAACGACGCGATAAACCAGACGGCCTGCGAGACGCTGTTTACCCAGGCCCGAACCCACAACGGCTGGCTGGATAAGCCAGTGAGCGATGCGCAGCTGCAGGCAGTCTGGGACCTGATGAAAATGGGGCCGACTTCCGCCAACTGTTCGCCGGCGCGCATCGTGTTTGTGCGCAGCGCGGAAGGCAAAGAGAAACTTCGCCCGACGCTCTCCAGCGGCAATCTGCAAAAAACCATGCAGGCGCCGGTGACCGCCATCGTGGCGTGGGACTGCGCCTTTTACGACCGGCTACCTACCCTCTTTCCCCACGGTGACGCCCGCAGCTGGTTCACCTCCAGCCCGCAGCTGGCGGAGGAGACCGCGTTTCGCAACAGCTCCCTGCAGGCGGCATATCTGATTTTCGCCTGCCGGGCGCTGGGCCTCGACACCGGGCCAATGTCCGGCTTCGACCGGGAAAAAGTCGATGCGGCGTTTTTCGCCGACAATGGCTGGAAAAGCAACCTGCTGGTGAACATCGGCTATGGCGACCCCGGCAAACTGTACGGCCGCCTGCCGCGTCTGTCCTTTGATGAAGCCTGCCTGCTGGCATAAGGAGTTTACGATGGAGTTAGCGGACAAAGCGAGTTTCCGTGACGCCATGGCCCACGTCGGCGCCGCGGTTAACATTATTACCACCGATGGCCTGGCGGGCCGGGCGGGATTTACCGCCAGCGCGGTCTGCAGCGTTACCGACACGCCGCCGACCCTGCTGGTCTGCCTGAACCGCTCGGCCTCGGTGTGGCCGGTGTTCAGCGAACATCACACGCTGTGCGTCAATACCCTGGCGGCGGGACAGGAGGCGCTGTCAACGCTGTTTGGCGGAAAAACGGCGATGGACGAGCGCTTTGCTGCCGCCGACTGGCAGACCGGCGCCACCGGCTGCCCGCGGCTGGAGGCGGCGCTGGTCAGCTTTGACTGCCGCATCGACCAGCGCGTCAGCGTCGGCACGCACGACATCCTGTTTTGTCACGTCGTGGCCATTACCCGTCACCCGGAACCCCGGGGTCTGATGTGGTTTGACCGCGGCTATCACACGCTTATGCGACCCGCTTGTTAACCTTTAACCCGGGATATCATCATGGCACTCTTCGATTTTCCTCGCTGGAAGCTGACCTCCCCCGCCGCCGAATCCGGCGTCGTCGCGCCCGATGAACGCTTATCGGCCGGGCAAACGCTGGTGATGGGCGTGCAGCACGCCGTTGCGATGTTCGGCGCGACGGTGCTGATGCCGTTGCTGATGGGGCTCGACCCTAACCTGTCGATACTGATGTCGGGAGTCGGCACCCTGCTGTTCTTTGTCGTCACCGGCGGACGGGTGCCGAGCTATCTCGGCTCGAGCGCCGCCTTTGTCGGGGTGGTGATCGCCATTACCGGCTTTAATGGCCAGGGGCTGAACCCTCATCTGAGCGTCGCCCTTGGCGGGATCATCGCCTGCGGGCTGGTCTACACCCTGATCGGTCTGGTGGTGATGAAGATCGGCACCCGCTGGATCGAGCGCCTGATGCCGCCGGTGGTGACCGGGGCGGTGGTGATGGCTATCGGCCTGAACCTGGCGCCGATTGCTGTGCGCAGCGTGTCCGCCAGCGCCTTCGACAGTTGGATGGCGGTGTTGACCGTACTCTGTATCGGCATAGTGGCGGTATTTACCCGCGGGATGCTGCAGCGTCTGCTGATCCTGGTCGGCCTGATCGTCGCCTGCGCGCTGTACGCCCTGCTGGCTAACGGTTTTGGCCTCGGCAAACCGCTGGACTTCTCCCCCCTCGCCCAGGCGGCGTGGTTCGGGCTGCCGCACTTTACCCCCCCATCCTTTAACGGCCAGGCGATGATGTTGATTGCCCCGGTCGCGGTGATCCTGGTGGCCGAGAACCTCGGGCACCTGAAGGCCGTCGCCGGGATGACCGGGCGCAATATGGATCCATACATGGGGCGCGCCTTCGTCGGCGACGGTCTGGCGACCATGCTCTCCGGCTCGGTGGGCGGCAGCGGGGTCACGACCTATGCGGAGAACATCGGCGTCATGGCGGTGACCAAGGTCTACTCGACGCTGGTGTTTGTCGCCGCGGCGCTGATTGCCATGCTGCTGGGCTTCTCGCCGAAATTCGGCGCATTAATCCACACCATTCCCGGGCCGGTGATCGGCGGCGCCTCGATCGTGGTCTTTGGCCTGATCGCCGTCGCCGGGGCGCGGATCTGGGTGCAAAACCGCGTCGACCTCAGCCAGAACAGCAATCTGATCATGGTGTCTGTGACCCTGGTGCTGGGCGCCGGCGATTTCGCGCTGTCGCTGGGCGGCTTTACGCTGGGCGGGATTGGTACCGCCACCTTCGGGGCGATCCTGCTGCACGCGCTGCTTCATCGCGGGACGCGGGAGGCGAAGGAGGCCAGAGTAACGCCGGTTTAAGCCACATTAGCGCGGCGTTGGCGCAGGGAGCGGGTGGGCCGGATAAGGCATTTATACCGCCATCCGGCCTGCCGGGAACGTCTCAGCGATGTTGAGGCCGTCAGCACCGGCAGTTTCAGTCGCGCAAGTGGTTAAATTAATAACAGGTCGTACGAACGTAGGCCGGGTAAGGCGCAGCCGCCACCCGGCGAAATCATGGATACCGTGCCTGATATCTTGCCAGGCGGCGCTGCGCTTGCGCGGGCCTGGAGACGATCAGAGCCGGACGAGCAGGCCAGCCAGGATAAGCGCCGCTGTAGGATCAGAAGCGTAAAATTACGGCTCGCGACGATCGGCCAGGTCCGGGAGCGGCTGCGCATCGTCATTCGTTGACAACTTCGGCGGCGGTTTGCGCTTCCACTTCAGCTCGCTCACCAGCACTCCCGCGAGGATAAAGAAGCAGCCAAGGAGGGCCAGCAGCGGCAGACGCTCGCCGGCCAGCCGGCCAAAAATACCGGCCCATACCGGTTCGCCGGTATAGATCAGCGTGGCCCGCGTCGGCGAGACGCTGCGCTGCGCCCAGTTCATGGTCACCTGAATGATCGCGCTGAAAATGCCCAGCCCCAACGCCACGCCGAGCAGCGTCGGCGTCAACGGCGGCACCGACTCACCGGCCGGCTTCATGGCAGCGAAAGCCACCAGCGACGCGGTCGCCAGCTGCACCACCGTCACCCGTCGGACATCCACTTTTCCGGCCCAGGCGCTGATAAGGATAATCTCCGCGGCGATCGCCAGCGCACTCGCCAGAGTGATCATCTCCCCCACGCCAAGCGCCAACAGATTGTTTTCCGGCCCGGCCAGCAGGATCAAACCGATAAAGGCCAGCACAATCCCCACGCAGGACATCACCCCCGGCATACGCCCCAGGCACAGCCACTGCAGCAGCGGCACCAGCGGCACATACATCGCCGTGATAAAGGCAGACTTGCTGCTGGAGATCGACTGCAGCCCCCAGGTCTGCAGGCCATACCCCAGCGCAATCGCCACGCCAATTGCCACCCCCGCCTTCACCTCCAGCCACGTCAGGCCGCGCAGGGTGCGGAGCGAGAGCAGGCCCACCGCCAGCGCGGCGGTCGCGAAACGCAGGCCGACAAAAAACAGCGGCCCACTGAGGCTGACCGCATACTGTACGGCAAGGAACGTCCCTCCCCAGAACATGGTGATCATGATAAGGAGCGCTTCCTGGCGGCTAACGGAGAATTTTAACGAAGACATAAGACAGCCATGACAATAAACGGGCGACCAGTGTGCAATCGGCCCGGCGGGAGCGCAACCTCCGACAGCTAAAAAAAACCGCCGGCAGATGCCGGCGGCGAGGGCGATGCGGTTGGGTCGGGGAGATTAACACCGCATCAAAGAGAACAGTGCCAGTCGCGCGTTAACTCTCACGACTACCATGACTGTTTTTACCCCCTTTTTTGCCAGCCTCTGAGGCGCGCTGAGGGTCATTTTTAAAATTCCCCCCGCTATGCTGGCCACCTTTACGTCCTGCTTCTGATGCTCTTTCACGGTCTTCAGCAAAGTTGCCAGAACCGCCACGATGGTTTGCCATTACTGACCTCCATTAGGTTAGACATCATAGTGCATTACGCGGGAGCGGCGACGCCGCTGTTCTGCCGCGTATCTATAAGGTTAGTGAATGACTGCCGCTGACGATGGCAAATGTCACATTCAGAAACAAAGCCTGGCGAAAAAAATCCCCTCGCGCCGCCTGATGGCGCTAACCTGCTCTGCTGCCGAAGAAAAAATAGTCAGCAAAAAATGTATCCTGATGCTACATCCTCGCCGCACCGGCCGGTATAGCGGAGGCATCGCTTCCCGCTTCTCAGCCGCTCAGGCCGCGCTGCGCAAGGAAAAGTAAATAATGTTTTGTCATTTTGTTATAAATCAAATAAATGCCCGTTGGATTTGCACTCTTCGGCAGAGGCTTTATCTTTAAAGGTACCAGCTATTTGGCTGGCTTATAATGCAACCGAGGAGTGATGGAAATGGCTAAAATTCTGGTGCTTTATTATTCCATGTATGGACACATTGAAACCATGGCTCACGCCGTCGCCGATGGGGCGAACCGGGTGGACGGCGTTGAGGTGGTTGTGAAGCGCGTGCCGGAAACCATGCAGGCAGAAGCGTTTGCCAAAGCAGGCGGGAAAACGCAAAACGCGCCTGTCGCCACGCCGCAGGAGCTGGCTGAGTATGACGCCATCATCTTTGGTACCCCGACTCGTTTCGGCAATATGTCCGGACAAATGCGCACCTTCCTCGATCAGACCGGCGGCCTGTGGGCATCCGGCGCGCTGTACGGCAAGATCGCCAGCGTATTCAGCTCAACCGGCACCGGTGGCGGCCAGGAACAAACCATTACCTCCACCTGGACGACGCTGGCCCACCACGGGATGATCATCGTCCCGATTGGCTACGGCGCACAGGAGCTGTTCGACATCTCCCAGGTCCGCGGCGGGACGCCTTATGGCGCCACCACTATTGCCGGCGGCGACGGCTCGCGTCAGCCAAGCGAGGAAGAGTTAGCCATCGCCCGCTATCAGGGTGAACATGTCGCCAAACTGGCCGTTAAACTGCACGGCTAATCTTCCGCAGGAGGAGCACTATGCCAACTCAAGAAGCAAAAGCACATCGCGTCGGCGAATGGGCAAGTTTACGTAACACCTCGCCGGAGATCGCCGAGGCGATTTTCGAAGTTGCCCACTACGATGAAAAACTGGCTGAGCAAATCTGGGAGGAAGGCAGCGACGAAGTGCTGGCGCTGGCCTTTGCCAAAACCGATAAAGATGCGCTGTTCTGGGGTGAACAGACGATTGAGCGTAAAAACGTATAGGGTGTTTATCCCTGCAGAGTCTCACCCTAACCTGCTAAAAACCCGGATTGCTCCGGGTTTTTTCATTATTTCGCTGCCTCGTTGATCACCTTTTTAAAGGTCTCCAGCGGGCAGAATCCCTGGTCATCGACCGGGCAGCCGTTAAGCGCCAGCGTGACCCGCTGTGGCGGGGTCTGCAACGTCAACGGGTCGGCATTACGCAGCTGCTCAGTGCTCTGATAGACATACTCAATCTTCATCAGATCGCGGTTGCTGCCGCTGTCGTGCCAGCGCTGAAACAGCAGTTTGCCGCCGATAGGCGTGCGCTCGTACTGGCCAGGAAGTTGATAGGGCTTAAAGTCCAGCGCCGTCAGCAGTGAGGCGATATTCGAGTCGTGTCCCACCAGCAGGGTGACTTTCGCCTTGCTGGCTCCCTCACCCACCAGCGCGTTATCGATATATTTAACCAGCGGTTTGGCCACATTTTGCGCCACTGCCGTCGAGGTAAACAGACTATCCTGGTAGCCGTTTTTCAGCTTCGACAGCACCTGCCACTGCTTATCGCTGGTGATCTCCCCCCACGCCACCTGATCTTTCGGGAAGCCTTCATAGTATTGCAGGGTGAAGGCGTCCACCAGCGAGTTGCCCACCTTCAGCGGCCCGGATACCCCCGGCTCCTGCTGATAACCGGCGCTAAAGGTATCTTTACCCTCGCTCAGGGAACAGACCTGCTTCTCTTTGCAGGAGGGCGAGTTGCGGTAATCGATCATTGTCTCCAGCAGCTTGTAGCTCTCGGTCAACTGCATCCCCTGGCGCTCTTTTTCCATCGCCTGCAGCGCTTTCTCGCGAAACGCCGGGGAGTCGTCGGTGATAACCGGGTTGAAGGTCGGGTCCATGGTGCCCATCTGCGGCTGATGATGCACCGCAATGCCGCAGCCCGGGAACGCGCCGGTGATAAAGAACTGCGCAGTGGCGACGGTGCGCTGCAGGCTGTTAGCGTAGGCGTAAACGGCGTTTTCCGGCGGGCACTCCCCGCTGGTCACCAGCTTCTGTTGCGCCAGCCATTCGCGCATATAGTGGCCCATATACACCTCCAGCACGCCTCCCTTGGTGGTCAGCTGGCCGCCCGGCACATCCCACTGCGGCCAGGCTTTGGCGGTGGACTGCTCCAGCACGCTGCCGTTATTGGCCAGCGGCGCGCGAAGGTTGTGACGACTCATGATCAGCACCTGCTGCAGCTGATACCCCTCTGGGGCGGCCGTGTCCTGCGCCTGGGCGCCAGCGGATAACATGACCGCGCCGGCTACGGCGGCGGCGAGTAGACGTATTTTCATCCCTTCATCCTTAGTCATTTATTATCATCGGGTTAATTGTGACGGATTTAGGCCATTTTTCCTGGCATTCGCTCGCAAACTTAGACCGGAGCCGAAAATTTCCTCTGCCGACCAAATAGTTTTATAATGAAACAACTAACCTGGAGGCTTTCGTGAAACGTACCCGTCTGGAAAACAGCTGCTGTCCTGTCGCCCGCTCCCTCGACGTTATCGGCGACTGGTGGTCGCTGCTTATCGTCCGTGATGCCCTCCGCGGGGTACGCCGTTTTAGCGAATTCCAGAAAAACCTCGGCATTGCCAAAAATATGCTCGCCGGACGCCTGAAAATGCTGGTGGATGAAGGCATCCTGCATTTGCAGCCGGCCTCCGACGGCAGCGCCTGGCAGGAGTATGTCCTGACGGATAAGGGCCGCGCCCTGCAGACCGTGCTGGTCGCCCTCTCCCAGTGGGCGGACGACTATCTGTTCGACCCGGACGAACCGGCGACGCGGCTCATTGACCGCCAGCAGCGCCAGCCTCTGCGTAAACTGGTGCTGCAGGCGGCCGATGGCCGTGAGCTGTCCCCAGCGGATATCACCATCGCCCTCCCGCTGAACGACTAATCGCTCCCTGCGGCAGGCAGAAATAAAAAAAGCCCGGCAAAATGGTTGCATTATTAAACCAGATATCTCATGCTGAATTTGGTTTAATAATGCAACCTTTTAAGAGGCAATACTCATGTCCCAGTCATCGCACACTGCTTTTATCACCGGCGCTTCCTCAGGTATCGGCGCGATCTATGCCGAACGACTTGCCGCCCGCGGCTACGATCTGATCCTCGCCGCCCGTCGTGAAGATCGGCTGCAGGCGCTCGCCGGGCAACTGCAGGCGCGCTACGCCATCCGGGCCAGCATCCTCAAGGCCGACCTGAGCGAGGAGCAAGGCATTGAAGCCGTAGAGCAGCGTCTGCAGCAGGATCCCGCCGTTGACCTGTTCATCAACAACGCCGGAACGGCAAAAATGGCGGCCTTTCTCGCCAGCACGTCGCGCGAGCACCAGGCGATTCATACGCTCAACACCACCGCGCTTCTGCGCCTGAGCTATGCCGCACTGGCCGCTTTCGCTCCCCGGGGCCGCGGAACGCTGATCAATATTGCCTCTATTCTTGCGCTGCATACGCTGCCGGGCAGCGCGGTCTACAGCGCCAGCAAAGCCTGGGTGTTGAGCTTTACCCGTGGCCTGCAGGATGAGTTCGCCGACAGCGGCGTGCGTATTCAGGCAGTATTGCCGGCGGCGACCGCCACCGATCTGTGGCCGACCTCCGGCGTGGCGCTCGACGCCCTGCCCACCGGTACGGTAATGACCACCGAGGATCTGGTTGACGCCGCTCTCAGGGGACTCGAAATGGGGGAAAAGGTCACCTTACCGCCAGTGCATGATCTGGGACTGTGGGAGGCTTTCGAGCAGACGCGACTGGCGCTGTTTACCAGCGCGCGAACCGGGCAACCGGCGCCGCGGTATCGCTAACTCGCCCCGGCGGCGGGCATTATTCCGGCAGCGGAACCGCCGCCAGGGTACAGATCGCCTCGTGCTCCCCGCCGCGGCGATCGGTGATCACTACCTTATCGCCCGCTTTTTTGCCTTCACAGGGTTTCAGGACCTGCTCCACGATCCGCTCGCGGCTCGCCTGACGTTCATTTTCAGCCTGACTGGCGAAGGCCGTCAGCGCCAGCGCCACGCCCAGCAGGCTGAGGGTTGTCTTATACATGTCTTACTCTCAGATCATTCTTATTCGCGGTCAGCGTAACCCGTTGCTGGCCGCACTTCTGTAAAATCACTTAACGGAGTGTTACGCCATTTCAGCTGAAAGCCAGGCTGTCACATTCCTGCGGGAAATATTTTATCACAACCCCGACAGCAGATATTCTCGCGATGAGGCGTCATCTTTCAGACATATCCCGATGTTATCTTCACACAGAGCCCTGTATCTTTTTCCCTTTCTAAACAGAATATTAGGTTGGTCTATGTCGGGTCTTATTCTCTTTATCGTCGCGGTGGCGCTGCTGGGCGTCGCCATCTACAGCCTGGTGTCGTACCTCAAAGAGCGGCGCGCCAGTCAGTTACCTGTCCATAAAAAGAAGAAATAATACCTTCCGTTCTCCGCCGTTTTCTGCTGATTTCTTTACCATCCTGTACTGTCCCTTACCGAACCAAAAACAAAGGCAGGCCTGCGGGCCTGCCTTCGTTCGGTTTCAGCGTCAGGTTCTAGGACTCCCAGGCCTGCTCCGCCTTGGCGGCATCGAACTGCGGCGGCGGTTTACGGAAACGTTGGGTCAGATAAGCCAGATACAGCAGACCAAGCGCCGCCCACACCAGGCCGAGCGTCAGGGAAGTGGCCTCGAGGTTGATCCACAGCACCCCTACCGTCAACGCCCCGACCATCGGCAGCAGCAGATAGTGCAGTCGATCCTTCCAGGTTTTGTTGTACCCCTTGCGACGCCAGAAGTGGTTGAACACCGACAGGTTAACGAAGGTGAAGGCCACCAGCGCGCCGAAGTTAATTAACGCGGTGGCGGTCACCAGGTCGAAGAACAGCGCCGACAGCGCGACGATACCCACCATAATCACGTTCAACGCCGGGGTGCGCCATTTCGGATGCACATAGCCGAAAATGCGCTCCGGGAAGACGTTATCGCGACCCATCACGTACAGCAGACGGGAGACGCTGGCATGGGACGCCAGGCCGGACGCCAGGGTGTTAACAAAGGTGGTGCAGAGGAATATTGACTGGAACAGCTTGCCGCCCACGTACAGCGCAATCTCCGGCAGCGCGGCGTCCGGGTCTTTAAAGCGATGAATATCCGGGAAAAACAGCTGCATAAAGAACGACGCGACGATGAAAATAATGCCGCCGTACATCGCGGTGAGAAAAATAGCCTTCGGGATCACCCGCGCGGCGTCAGGCGTCTCTTCCGACAGTGTGGTCACGGCGTCGAAGCCAAGAAACGAGAAGCAGACGATGGTCGCCCCGGTAATAATCGGGATCAGATGCGCATTCTGACTGATAAACGGCTGCAGCGACCAGACGGTCCCTACCCCCTCGCCTTTGTGCAGCCCCTGAACCACCAGAATGACGAATACCACCATAATCGAGATCTGCACCAGCACGAACAGGGTGTTGAAGTTCGCCACCAGATTAACGCTTTTCAGGTTTGCGGCGGTCAGAATGGCGACAAAGGTCACCACCCACACCCATGGCGGCACCTCAGGGAACAGCGCCGAGAGATAGATCTTCGCCAACAGGACGTTGATCATCGGCAGGAACAGATAATCCAGTAGCGAGGACCAGCCGACCATAAAGCCGACGTGCGGACTGATGGATTTTTGCGCGTAGGTGTAGGCGGAGCCGGCTTCCGGGAACTGGCGCACCAGTTTGCCGTAGCTGATGGCGGTGAACAGCACGCCAGCCAGCGCCAGCAAATAAGACGCCGGGACGTGGCCGTTGCTGATACCGGAGACGATGCCGAAGGTATCAAACACCGTCATCGGCGTCAGATAGGCCAGCCCCATCATCACCACTTGCCAGAGTTTGAGGGATTTACGCAGACGCGGTCTGCCCGCCTGAGCGGCGTTATGCGCAGGAAGATTAATAGCCATCGCCCATTCCCCCCTTGCGGATAACAGTTTGCGGACACAACGTTCGCGTGACAAACCTGCTTAGCAAGGGGATAAGGCATAAATAAAAGGGTAAGACGGACCGGTGAGCGGTTGCTGGCTGGCATCCAATGCGGCCTGAGCGGCCTCCCTCTCCCTGCGGATATTTGAACATCTGCATCATCTCATTTCCTCGTCACACACTGTGTCGTTAACTGAAGCCCCGTTGCCGCCTGCGCTCCTTAACGCGACATCCGGGAAATGGCTGGGCTCCCAGCAAAAAGGACGACCAGGCTCCGCTCAGGCCGTATGATGCTACTCATGACTCAACTCATGCGCCCCTTGCGGGGCGACCATCAGGCGTTTTTCAACATCCACTCAATTTCAGTTTCTGTGATAAGACGCTCAAACTGCAGTAATTCATCATGCTTGCAGGCATGGAAAACGTGGCAGAAACGCTCGCCGAGACGCTCACGCAGGTGATCGTTCTGCATAAACTCCCACAGCGCATCGCTCTGGCGGATCGGGAACGGCAGACCCTCTTGTTCCAGGCCGTTACCTTCCACCTCTTCCTGCAAAGGCAGCTGAGGGTTATCCAGCCCGTGCAGAATGCCGGCGAAAATCGCCGCCATCACCAGATACGGGTTGGCGTCCGCCCCCGCCACGCGATACTCCACGCGGTGGTTCTGCCGCTCGCCGCATGGGATCCGCAGCGCCACGGTACGGTTGTTATGCCCCCAGGAAGCCTGCGTCGGGACATACATCCCTGGCTGGAAGCGGCGATACGAGTTCACGTTCGGCGCCAGCAGCGCCATCGAGGCCGGCATCAGATCGATCATCCCGGCCAGCGCGCGTTTAAGCAGCGCGGAGTCTTCCCCGTCGCCGTCCACCAGCACGTTTTCCCCTTTATTGTTCAGCATGCTGATGTGGATATGCATTCCGCTGCCCGCATGCTCTTCATAAGGCTTAGCCATAAAAGTGGCGTGCATCTTATGCTTCTCCGCCATTAAACGCACGAGACGTTTTAACGCCAGCGCATCATCGCAGGCGTCCAGCACGTTATCGGTATGGTGGAGGTTGATTTCAAACTGGCCCGGCGAGGCTTCGGCCACCGCGCCGTCGGCGGGGATCAGCTGCAGTTTCGCCAGCTCGTCGATGTCGTTGAGCACGTCGGCAAAGTGGTTCAGGTTATCGACCGAGTAGACCTGGCTTTGGGTGTTGCGATCGTCGGTGCCCGGCGCGCACGGCGGCTGCAGGTAGCCTTCGGCATCGCGTTTGCGGTCCAGTAAATAGAACTCCAGCTCTACCGCTACCACGGGGAACAGCCCGCGCTGGCGCAACTGCTGCCAGAGGCGGTTGAGTACGTTCCGCGGCTCAACGTCAAAGGGAGCGCCATCTTCATCAACCATGGTCAACTGTACCTGGGCTATCGACTGCGGATCGGCCGCTGAAGGCGTTAAGGTGCCGGGCACCGGAATGCAGCTGCGATCCGGCTCGCCCATCTCCTGGCCCAGACCGGCCTCTTCCACGACGTTGCCGAGAATATCCATCGCAAACACCGAAGCCGGGAAATAACAGCCTTTCTCCAGCTTGCTCAGGCCGGCAACCGGGATGCGCTTGCCGCGGAAGCAGCCGTTCAGGTCAGTGAGGAGGACATCAACATATTGGGTATCAGGGTAGGTTTCGAGGTAGCGCTTCACTTCTTTCGCGAACGCGCTGACCCGTCTCTCTTCCGTTTGCTGAACAAAATTCTCAACTTCTACGATATTGGTTTCCATGATTCACCGCCGTTGGTTTGGTTTCGGTCCTGCACTCAGACCGTTAAATATAATGTCCACCCCATCGACTGTGTATGCAAATAAATTGTTTGTCAAATGTTAAATTAAGTTTGCAAAGGGCTATTTCCACTGCTAGATTGAGAAAATATTGAACGATATGGCCGTTAAACCCGCTATAGCGGTCATAATTTAGTCCACTTTGTGAGGGCGATCATGGAAAATATAATGTACAAGCCAGTTATTGGCGTCGTGATGTGTAGAAACAGGCTTAAGGGTCACCAGACCCAAACCTTGCAAGAAAAGTACCTGAATGCAATTGTTAACGCCGGCGGACTGCCGATCGCCCTGCCACATGCGCTGGCAGAGCCGGATCTGCTGAACGCGTTAGTCGATAAACTGGATGGGATATACCTGCCAGGCAGCCCCAGTAACGTGCAGCCGCACCTTTATGGTGAAAACGGCGATGAGCCTGACGCCGACCCCGGGCGTGATCTTCTGAGCATGGCGCTGATTAACGCCGCACTTGAAAGGCGCATCCCCATTTTCGCCATCTGTCGTGGACTGCAGGAACTGGTTGTCGCCACCGGTGGGACTCTGTATCGTCGTCTGTTCGAGCAGCCTGAGCTGCTGGAGCATCGCGAAGATCCTGAACTGCCCGTCGAGCAGCAGTATGCGCCGTCCCATCAGGTTGAGGTTCAGGAAGGAGGATTGCTGTCGCAATTGATACCGGGCTGCAACACGTTTTGGGTAAACTCGCTACATGGGCAAGGGGCAAAAACCCTCAGTCCGCAGCTGCGCGTGGAGGCGCGAGCGCCGGATGGACTGGTGGAAGCGGTCAGCGTGAACGATCACCCTTTCGCGCTGGGCGTACAGTGGCATCCTGAATGGAACAGTAGCGAATACGCCCTGTCGCGTATGTTGTTTGATGGTTTTATCACCGCCTGTCAGGGCCATCATGCTGAAAAGCGGCGGCGCTGACCACTACCGTTAAGGAAATGCAAATATGAGCGATGACGGACTGGCGCCAGGGAAACGTCTGTCAGAGATCCGCCAACAGCTGGGTCTTTCGCAGCGTCGTGCCGCCGAACTGTCTGGGTTAACACATAGTGCCATCAGCACCATAGAGCAGGACAAAGTCAGTCCTGCCATCAGTACGCTGCAAAAGCTGCTGAAAGTCTATGGGCTGTCGCTCTCGGAATTCTTTTCTGAACCCGAAAAGCCGGACGAACCCCAGGTGGTCATTAATCAGGATGACCTTATCGAAATGGGCAGTCAGGGCGTTTCCATGAAGCTGGTTCATAACGGAAATCCGAACCGTACGCTGGCGATGATTTTTGAAACTTACCAGCCTGGAACCACGACCGGGGAGAGGATTAAGCATCAGGGTGAGGAGATAGGCACCATACTGGAGGGTGAGATTGTGCTGACGATTAACGGTCAGTCGTACCACCTGGTGGCTGGACAGAGCTATGCCATTAATACCGGCATCCCGCACAGCTTCAGCAACACCTCGGCAGGCATCTGCCGCATCATCAGTGCCCACACCCCCACCACATTCTGAATATTTAGCCTGAACGAGCTTCAGGCTTTCTTCAGACCTGCGGCGGCGGAAATTTTATTTTCGTCGCCGCGAAAAACTCGCAGTCATAACGTTGGTGCCGGAAGGGAATCTTATTTTCTGCTGGCCCTGAAATAATTAACGCCGTGAATGGCGACTCACCCCTGAATTATTCGGCATGCAGACAACCTGTCGAAATTTAGGGTGATAAAACGGTATTCAACTCCGGGGATACACTATGCCCTGCGCCTGGCGCAGCGCCCCCGTGCAGCCTGAAAACGCCGATGTGATTAATTTGCCGATAATGTTTTTTAAGGAGTCATGATGAATTTTCAGCACCTGGCTTACTGGCAGGAAAAAGCGAAAAGCCTGGCCATTGAAACACGATTATTTATTAACGGCGAATATTGCGCCGCGGTCGATAATACCACCTTTGAAACCATTGACCCTGCCGCGCAGCACACGTTAGCCCATGTCGCTCGCGGCAAAAAAGCCGACGTTGAGCTGGCGGTGAAGGCCGCGCGTCGGGTCTTTGATAACGGCGACTGGTCACAGGCCGCTCCCACGCAGCGTAAAGCGGTTCTCACACGCTTTGCCGACCTGATGGAGGCCCACTGCGAAGAGCTGGCGCTGCTGGAAACGCTGGATACCGGCAAGCCGATTCGCCACAGCCTGCGCGACGATATTCCCGGCGCCGCCCGCGCCATCCGCTGGTATGCCGAAGCGCTGGATAAAGTCTATGGCGAAGTGGCTCCTACCGGCAGCAACGAGCTGGCGATGATCGTCCGCGAACCGATTGGCGTCATCGCCGCGGTGGTGCCGTGGAACTTCCCGCTGCTGCTGGCCTGCTGGAAGCTCGGCCCGGCGCTGGCGGCGGGCAACAGCGTGATCCTTAAGCCCTCGGAAAAATCGCCGCTCACCGCGCTGCGCCTCGCCGGGCTGGCGAAAGAGGCGGGCCTGCCGGACGGCGTGCTGAACGTGGTCAGCGGCTTTGGTCACGAAGCCGGACAGGCGCTGGCCCTGCATCCAGACGTGGAGGTCCTTACCTTTACCGGCTCCACCCGCACCGGCAAGCAGCTGCTGAAAGACGCCGGCGACAGCAATATGAAGCGCGTGTGGCTGGAAGCGGGCGGCAAGAGCGCCAACATCGTCTTCGCCGACTGCCCGGATCTGCAAAAAGCGGTCAGCGCCACCGCCGGCGGCATCTTCTACAACCAGGGGCAGGTGTGCATCGCCGGCACTCGCCTGCTGCTGGAGGAGAGCATCGCCGACGAGTTCCTGGCACGACTGAAAACCGAAGCGCAACACTGGCAGCCGGGCAACCCGCTCGACCCAAACACCACCATGGGCATGCTGATTGACAACACCCATGCCGACAGCGTGCACAGTTTTATTCGCGGCGGCGAAAGCAAAAGCACGCTGTTCCTCGACGGGCGGAAAAATCCGTGGCCTGCCGCCGTCGGCCCGACCATTTTTGTTGACGTCGACCCGGCCTCCACCCTCAGCCGGGAAGAGATCTTCGGCCCGGTGCTGGTGGTGACTCGCTTCAAAAGCGAAGACGAGGCGCTGCGGCTTGCCAACGACAGCGACTACGGCCTCGGCGCTGCGGTATGGACCCGCGATCTCTCACGCGCCCACCGCATGAGCCGCCGCCTGAAGGCCGGTTCGGTCTTCGTCAACAACTATAACGATGGTGATATGACCGTCCCCTTCGGCGGTTACAAACAGAGCGGCAACGGACGCGATAAGTCGCTGCACGCGCTGGAAAAATTCACCGAACTGAAAACCATCTGGATTGCCCTGGAGTCTTAATCATGACCGAACATACCACCAGCTATTACGCCGCCAGCGCCAACAAATATGAACCCTTTCCGACGCTGGACGAATCGATAAGCTGCGACGTCTGCGTCGTCGGCGGCGGCTACACCGGACTCTCGTCTGCCCTGCATCTGGCCGAAATGGGCTACGACGTGGTGGTGCTGGAAGGGGCGCGCATCGGCTTCGGCGCCAGCGGCCGCAATGGCGGTCAGCTGGTTAACTCCTATAGCCGCGATATCGACGTGATTGAAAAAAACTACGGCCCGGATGCCGCTAAAATGCTCGGCAGCATGATGTTCGAAGGCGGCGATATTATTCGCGAACGTATCCAGCGCTACCAGATCCAGTGCGATTATCGCCCGGGCGGCCTGTTCGTGGCGATGAATCACAAACAGCTGGAGACGCTGGAAGAACAGAAAGCCAACTGGGAGCGCTACGGCAACACGCAGCTGGAGCTGCTGGACAGAGAGGCGATTCGTCGCGAAGTGGACAGCGACCGCTACGTCGGCGCCCTGCTCGACCACAGCGGCGGCCATATTCATCCGCTCAACCTCGCCATCGGCGAAGCGGACGCCATTCGCCTGAACGGCGGCCGGGTCTATGAGCAGTCGCCGGTCACCCGCATTCAGCACTCCACTCCGGCAGTGGTCAGCACCGCCCGCGGCCAGGTCACTGCCCGCTATGTGATCGTCGCCGGCAACGCCTATCTCGGCGACAAACTGGAGCCGGAGCTGGCGAAGCGCAGCATGCCTTGCGGCACCCAGGTGGTCACCACCGCTCCGCTGTCGGAGGAGGTCGCTCGCTCGCTGATCCCGAAAAACTACTGTGTGGAAGACTGTAACTATCTGTTGGATTACTACCGCCTCACCGGCGACAACCGCCTGCTGTATGGCGGCGGCGTGGTCTACGGCGCCCGCGACCCGGACGATGTGGAACGGCTGATTATGCCGAAGCTGCTGAAAACCTTCCCGCAGCTGAAAGGGGTGAAAATCGACTACCGCTGGACCGGCAACTTCCTGTTGACCCTCTCAAGGATGCCGCAGTTTGGTCGCCTCGATACCAACATCTACTACATGCAGGGCTACAGCGGGCATGGGGTCACCTGTACCCACCTCGCCGGACGGTTGATTTCGGAACTGCTGCGCGGTGACGCTGAGCGTTTCGACGCCTTTGCCAAACTGCCGCACTACCCGTTCCCGGGCGGCCGCAGCCTGCGCATTCCCTTCACCGCCATGGGCGCCGCCTACTACAGTCTGCGCGACCGCCTGGGGGTTTAATCGCCTCTGCCGACGGCGCTGGCCGTCGGCTCATGCTGCGGATAGTGCTGCTGAAAGTAGTGGCGCAGAAACTCCACAGTGGTGCGAATTTTAGCCGACGTCGCCAGCCGGGAAACATAGACTGCCCAGACGTTGGCAGGCTGAAAGAATTCCGGCAGCACATGCACCAGATGGCCGCTGGCGATATTCTCCCGGACGTCCCACCATGAACGTAACGCAATTCCTTGCCCGTCCAGACACCACTGATGCACAATTTCACCATGGTTGGACGACAGCGGCCCGGTCACCTTGATCGCATGCTGCCCCTCTTTGCTGTGCAACTGCCAGATGCCAAACGGATGATCGCGTTCTTTAATCACCAGGCAGGGTAAGGCGGCCAGATCGCTCAGCTGTTTCGGCGGTGGATGGCGGGCAAGGAATTGCGGCGAGGCGCAGAGCACGCGGTGGTTGGCCGCCAGCTGGCGGGCAATCAGATTCGGCGCGATATCATCGCCCACACGAATATCGAGATCCACCCCTTCATTGACTAAATCCACCAGCCGGTCCTGGACATCGAAACGCAGTTCCAGCTGCGGGTACTGAAGGGCCAGCGCCGACAGCGCCGGGGCCACCACCCGGCGGCCAAAGCCGAAGCTACTGATAATACGCAGCGTTCCCTGCGGCACCTGGCGCACGTCGGAAAGCTCGTCCATCATCTCATCGACATCCTGCAAAATGCGCTGCGCCCATTCGTAGATCCGCTCCCCCTCCTCGGTAATGGTGACCCGGCGGGTGGTCCGGTGCAACAACACCACATTCAGGGTTTGCTCCAGCAGCGAAACCCGCTTGCTGACGAACGCCGGTGATACGCCAAGCTCTTCGGCGGCGGCGGCGAACCCGGCCCGGCGAGCGACCAGCATAAAGACGCGTAAATCATTTAGCAGCGGCAGATTATTCATGATCTGTGTTTTATGTTTCACCAGTTAGCGTGATTAATTATGAACCAGTCAATTATAGGATAGGCAGGTGGTCAAACATCATCGCTAAAAAGTGAGAACCGGAATGAAAAAAAACTATCGTATTGCCGCCATCCCGGGTGACGGAATTGGCAAAGAAGTTCTGCCTGAAGGGATTCGCGTGCTGCAAGCCGCCGCACAGCGTTGGGATCTGTCATTGAGCTTCGAGCAGATGGAGTGGGCAAGCTGCGAATATTATGCCCATCACGGCAAGATGATGCCGGACGACTGGCGCGAGCAGCTGCAGGGCTTCGATGCCATCTACTTCGGCGCCGTCGGCTGGCCGGATACCGTTCCCGACCACATTTCGCTGTGGGGGTCGCTGCTGAAGTTCCGCCGTGAGTTTGACCAATACGTCAACCTGCGTCCGGTGCGTCTGTTCCCCGGCGTCCCCTGCCCGCTGGTGGGCAAAAAGGCCGGCGATATCGATTTTTACGTGGTGCGCGAAAATACCGAAGGCGAATATTCCGCCCTCGGCGGGCGCGCCAATGAAGGCACCGAGCATGAAGTGGTGATTCAGGAGTCGGTCTTTACCCGCCGCGGCGTGGACCGGATCCTGCGCTACGCCTTCGAACTGGCGCAAAGCCGCCCACGCAAAACGCTGACCTCCGCAACCAAATCCAACGGTCTGGCGATCAGCATGCCCTACTGGGATGAGCGGGTGGAAGAGATGGCCAAAAACTATCCGGATATTCGCTGGGACAAGCAGCATATCGATATCCTGTGCGCCCGCTTCGTGCTGCAGCCGGAGCGTTTTGACGTGGTCGTCGGCTCCAATCTGTTCGGTGATATTCTCTCCGATCTCGGCCCGGCTTGTACCGGCACCATCGGTATTGCGCCATCGGCGAATCTCAACCCGGAGCGCACCTTCCCGTCGCTGTTCGAACCGGTTCACGGGTCGGCGCCGGATATCTATGGTAAAAATATCGCCAACCCGATCGCCACCATATGGGCCGGGGCGATGATGCTCGATTTTCTCGGCAACGGCGATGCGCGCTATCACGCCGCGCACAACGGCATTCTGGCGGCGATTGAGCAGGTGATTGCCAGCGGGCCGAAAACCCCGGATATGAAAGGCAGCGCGTCAACGCAACAGGTCAGCGACGCTATCTGCAAAGCCATTTTGGCGTAATTACCCAAGCCGCTCCCCGGTCGCGCGGCGCTTACCGGGGCTACAAAAGGCACAATAATGTAAAAACACGGCCCTCAGCCCGCATCCCTGCGGGCTGCCCCGACCTGCCGGGAACGTCTCAGCGATGTTGAGGCCACCAACACCGGCAGTTTCAGCAACAATGGTGAATACATTAAAGGCAGGCCGCACGGACCGTAGCCCGGGTAAGGCGCAGCCGCTACCCGGGAAGACCTGCGCCAACTTCCCTCTCTTTTCGCTATGCAGAATCCCCCACGATTGACAAGTGGACCGCATCACAGCGTCAAACTTTATTAATTCCTGAAAAGACAGAACCTGCGCCAATTCACCTTTTATTATTTCCGTTCCGTGTTTTATTGCTTCACGAAACGGCCAATTGTTTAATTCATGTAACGAAGAAATAATCCGATTGTTAATAGCTTTTGCTACGAACCTTGACCCTACAGCGTGATAACAACGACAGGCTAAAGCCACCGACGGGCAATCATGCCCAGGAGATCACCCATGTTGAGCAACGTAAAGAAAAAAGATGTGCCGCTGATTGCCATCAGCCTGGCGGCCATTGTTTTCATCGCCGCTACATTAAGTCTCTTCCCGCAGCAAACCGCGCAGGCGGCTGATTCGATTTTTAACGGCGTGACCCGCCTGCTGGGTTCCACGGTACAGGTACTGGTGCTGCTGGCGCTGGGACTGGTGCTCTATCTGGCGACCAGCAAATACGGCAATATCCGTCTCGGCGAAGGTAAAGTCGAATACAGTACCCTCTCATGGCTGTTTATGTTTATCTGCGCCGGGCTCGGCTCCTCCACGCTGTACTGGGGCGTCGCCGAATGGGCTTATTACTACCAGACCCCGGGCCTGAACATTGCCCCGCAATCGCCGAAAGCGCTGGAATACAGCATCCCTTATTCTTTCTTCCACTGGGGGGTTAGCGCCTGGGCGACCTACACTCTCGCCTCGCTGATCATGGCCTATCACTTCCACGTGCGGAAAAATAAAGGCCTCAGCCTCTCCGGGATCATTTCAGCGATCACCGGAGTGAGTCCGCAGGGCTTCTGGGGCCGTCTGGTCGATCTGATGTTCCTGATCGCTACCGTCGGCGCGTTAACCATTTCGCTGGTGGTCACTGCCGCCACCTTCACCCGCGGCCTGTCAGCGCTGACCGGGCTGCCGGATAACTTCACCGTGCAGGCGTTTGTGATCCTGCTCTCCGGCGGTATTTTCTGCATGAGTTCGTGGATTGGCATCAACAACGGCCTGCAGCGCCTGAGCAAAATGGTCGGCTGGGGGGCATTTCTGCTGCCGTTGGTGGTATTACTGGTTGGCCCAACCGAATTCATCACCAATAACATCATTAACGCCGTCGGCCTGACGACTCAGAACTTCCTGCAGATGAGCCTGTTTACCGATCCCCTCGGCGACGGCGCCTTTACCCGCAACTGGACCGTCTTCTACTGGCTGTGGTGGATCTCCTATACCCCGGGCGTGGCGATGTTCGTCACCCGCGTCTCCCGCGGGCGCAAAATCAAAGAGGTGATATGGGGACTGCTCCTTGGTAGCACCGCCGGCTGCTGGTTCTTCTTTGGGGTGATGGAAAGCTACGCCATGCACCAGTTCGTTAACGGCGTGATTAACGTACCGCAGGTGATGCAAACTCTTGGCGGCGAAACCGCCGTCCAGCAGGTCCTGATGTCGCTGCCGGCAGGTAAGCTGTTCCTCGCCGCCTATCTGTTCGTGATGATTGTTTTCCTCGCCTCGCATATGGATGCGGTGGCCTACACCATGGCGGCGACCAGCACCCGCAACCTGCGCGAAGGCGACGATCCGGATCGCGGCATGCGCCTGTTCTGGTGCGTGGTAATTACCCTCATCCCGCTATCGATTCTGTTTACCGGCGCTTCGCTTGAGACCATGAAAACCACCGTGGTGCTGACCGCCCTACCATTCCTGGCCATTTTACTGATTAAAACCGGCGGCTTCGTGCGCTGGCTAAAACAGGACTACGCCCACGTGCCGGTCAATCAGATAGAAACCCATACGCCCGAGCCAATGATTAAAGCCGAGACGCTACCGGTTGGCACGGTACTCAAAGGCGACGGCCAGTCGCTGTAAAACCTCTTACTGACAATAATCACAAGGTGACCTTACATGAGCAATTTGAGCCCTGACTTTACTCTGCCGATTAACTTTTGCGCCAATCCGCAGGATGCCTGGACCATTCCGGCCCGTTTTTATACCGACAGCCAGGCGTTTGAACACGAGAAAGAGCGCATCTTCGCCAATAGCTGGATTTGCGTCGCCCACGGCAGCGAGGTCGCCCGGCCGAACGACTACATCACCCGGGAGATCATTGGCGAAAATATCGTTATCGTCCGCGGCCGCGACAACATTCTGCGCGCTTTCTATAACGTCTGCCCGCACCGCGGCCACCAGCTGCTGAGCGGTGAAGGTAAAGCCAAAAACGTGATTACCTGCCCCTATCACGCCTGGGCCTTCAAGCTTGACGGCAATCTCGCCCACGCCCGCAACTGCGAAAACGTGGCGAATTTCGATAGCGAAAAGGCGCAGCTGGTGCCGGTTCGCCTGGAAGAGTATGCCGGCTTTGTGTTTATCAATATGAACCCGCAAGCAGAGAGCGTGGAAACGCAGCTGCCGGGCCTGCAGGACAAAGTGTTGGAAGCCTGCCCGGACGTGCATGATCTGAAACTGGCGGCGCGCTTTACCACTCTCACCCCGGCGAACTGGAAAAATATCGTCGATAACTATCTGGAATGTTACCACTGCGGCCCGGCGCACCCGGGCTTCTCGGATTCCGTACAGGTTGACCGTTACTGGCACACCATGCACGGCAAATGGACGCTGCAGTATGGCTTCGCCAAGCCGTCCGAGCAGTCATTTAAATTCGAAGAAGGTACCGACGCCGCGTTCCACGGTTTCTGGCTGTGGCCGTGCACCATGTTCAACGTGACGCCGATCAAGGGCATGATGACCGTGATCTATGAATTCCCGGTGGATGAAGAGACCACTCTGCAGAATTACGACATCTATTTCACCAACGAAAAGCTGACTGACGATCAGAAAGCGCTGATTGAGTGGTATCGCGACGTGTTCCGCCCGGAAGATTTACGCCTGGTGGAAAGCGTGCAGAAGGGGCTGAAGTCCCGCGGCTATCGCGGCCAGGGGCGCATTATGGCGGATAACAGCGGCAGCGGTATCTCCGAGCACGGTATCGCGCATTTCCACAATCTGGTGGCCCAGGTGTTCCAGCCGTAATCGTTGAAGGAGTTGGCTATGTCCGTGTTTCACTCAGATCTGTTTCGCCAGCAGGCGCTGATTGCCGGAAGCTGGCGCGACGCCGCCGACGGCACGACGCTTGCCGTCAGCAACCCTTCCACCGGCGCGACGCTCGGCCAGATCCCCAATATGGGTCGGGCGGAAGCGCAGCAGGCGGTGGATGCTGCCGCTGCCGCGCTGCCGGCATGGCGCGCGCTTACCGCCGCCCAGCGCGCCGCGTTATTGAAGAACTGGCACCGCCTGATCCTCGAAAACAAGACCGCGCTGGCGCAGATAATGACCGCCGAGCAGGGCAAGCCGCTGGCGGAAGCGGAAGGCGAAATCGCCTATGCCGCCTCATTTATCGAGTGGTTTGCCGAACAAGGGAAACGTGCCAACGGCGAGATAATCCCCTCCCCCGGCGCCGATAAACGCCTGATGGTGATCCGCCAGGGAGTGGGGGTCTGCGCGGCGATCACCCCGTGGAACTTCCCGGCGGCGATGATCACCCGTAAGGCCGGCCCGGCGCTGGCCGCGGGTTGTACGATGGTGATAAAGCCCGCCAACGAAACGCCGTTTACCGCGCTGGCGATGGCGGAACTGGCGAATCAGGCCGGGATCCCGCAGGGCGTTATTAACGTTGTCACCGGACAGTCGCGTGAGATTGGCGCGGTGTTCACCGGCGATGAACGGGTGCGTAAGCTCTCCTTTACCGGCTCGACCGAAGTTGGCCGCGTGCTGATGCGCCAGTGCGCGGAATCCATCAAAAAGCTCTCTTTAGAGCTCGGGGGTAACGCGCCGTTTATCGTCTTTGATGACGCCGATATCGATAAAGCGGTCGAGGGAGCGCTGATCGCCAAGTTCCGCAACGCCGGGCAAACCTGCGTCTGCGTCAATCGCTTCTATATTCATCGCGCCGTCTACGACCAATTCTGCGATAAATTCGTCGCCCGCGTCGCCGCCCTGAAAGTGGGCGATGGCAGCGAGTCCGATGTCCAGATTGGCCCGCTGATCAACGCCGACGCCGGGCGCAAAGTCCAGTCCCTGCTCGACGACGCCCTGAGCCGCGGCGCCACGCTGTTAACCGGCGGTAAAGCGCACCCACTGGGCGGTAATTTTTTCACCCCTACGGTGATCGGCGACGTACAACCGGGGTCACTGCTGCTGCAGGAAGAGATTTTCGGCCCGGTGGCGGCGCTGGTGAAATTTGACGATGAGCAGCAGGTCATCGAGCAGGCGAATAACACCATCTACGGTCTCGCCTCCTATTTTTACAGCAACGATGCCGCCCGTATCTGGCGCGTCTCCGAGCAGCTGGAATACGGCATGGTCGGCATCAATACCGGACTGATTTCCAACGAAGTCGCGCCATTTGGCGGGGTGAAACAGTCGGGTCTTGGCCGCGAAGGCTCGGAACACGGAATCGAAGATTACCTGGAGATGAAGTATCTCTGCCAGGGGTTATAAATGTATTCTCCCGGCGGCGGCTCTGGCCACGCCGGGATTTTTGATGGAGTTCAGCGATGTCTGATTATCAAATGTTTGAGACGATCGTTCGCGATGTTGAACAGATCACCGCCCAGGTGAAGCGTTTTACGCTGGTGTCGCCGACCGGCGCCCCGCTGCCGGGATTCAGCGGCGGTAGCCATATTATCGTCCAGATGCAGGATGGCGAGCAGCGCTACAGCAATGCTTATTCGCTGATGAGCTCGCCGCTGGATACCACCAGCTGGCAGATTGCGGTGCGTCTTGAGTCGCCTTCCAAAGGCGGCTCGCGCTTTATGCACCAGCAGGTGCGCCCGGGCGATACCCTGACGGTGTCCACGCCCAACAACCTGTTCGCCATCGAACCACAGGCGCGAAAACATCTGCTGATCGCCGGCGGTATCGGCATTACGCCATTCTTGTCGCATATTCCGGAACTGGAACAACAGCAGGCCGACTGGCAGCTGCACTACTGTTTCCACGACGCCGACAATAATGCTTTCGTCGATGCGCTCAGCGCCGCGCCGTGGCGCGATCGGGTCAATATTCATGTATCAGCGCTCGGCAGCCGTCTCGACCTGCCGCGCCTGTTCGCCGACCTCGAGCCCGGAACCCACGTGTATACCTGCGGCCCGGCGGCGCTTAACGAGGCGGTGAAAGCCGCCGCCGAACGCCATCAGGTGCCCGCCAGTCAGCTGCACTTTGAGCAGTTTATCGTTGAGGATAAAGGCGGAGAGGCGTTTACCCTGGTGCTGGCGCGTTCCGGCCGCGAATTTACCGTACCGCAGGACATGACCATTTTGCAGGTTATTGAGAATAACAAAGCGGCGAAGGTGGAATGTCTGTGCCGCGAAGGGGTCTGCGGCACCTGCGAAACGATGATTCTGGAAGGGGAAGCGGACCACCGCGATCAGTATTACAGCGAGGAAGAGAAAGCCAGCCAACAGAGTATGCTGATCTGCTGCTCGCGCGCCAAAGGCGGCCGGTTAGTGCTGGATTTATAGCTCGCTCTCCGGCCAGCGCCGCTGGCCGGAAAACCGATCATAGCTCCAGCTCGCGGCGCAGCAGTTGCGCGATATCTTCGCGGCTCTGCGCGGAGACCAGAGCTTGACGGAACTCCGCATGCATAATGCGTCGCGCCAGGCGCGAGAAGATGCGCATATGCTGGTCGCCCGCCGAGTGCTTATTCAGCGTCAGCATAATCACAAACTGCGCCTCTTCATCGCCCCACATCACCGGCTGCGCCAGCCGGGCGACGCTGATGGTCGACTGCTCAATATGCTCGGATTTACTGTGCGGTATGGCGAAGCTAAAGCCAAGCCCGGTGGAGAACACCGCCTCACGGGCCCACAGGTCAGCCTCCAGCTTGCGTGGGTAGCGGCAGCGACCGGCCAGCAGCAGGTTATCCGTCATCCCCTTCAGCACTTCTTCCTTACTACGCCAGTCGCTGTTGAGCGTAATGCACTCGGCGCTCACCAGCGGCACCTCCTGCTGGCGCATACGGAACTGGGCCAGCAGATGCTCCACCTCCAGCGAGGTACGGCACTGCATCGCCTGATTCAGCAGCTGACGGCAGGCGCGGCTGTCCAGCTGCGCCAGACGTGCTTTGGTCGCCGGGATCGCCGGCGCGCTCATACTCAGTTCATCCAGACCGAGACCGACCAGCAGCGGCAGCACCGAACCTTTGGCCCCCAGCTCGCCGCACAAGCCGATCCATTTCCCCTGCCGGTGCGCCGCCTGCACGGCATAGTCCAGCGCACGCAGGAAGGCCGGGTTGAGACTGTTGTAATGGCGCGTCACTTTCGCGTTATCGCGGTCGACCGCCAGCAGATACTGCGTTAAGTCATTGCTGCCGATGCTAAAGAAGTCCACCTCTTCGCAGCACTGATCGATGATGAACATCACCGACGGCACCTCCAGCATGATGCCCAGCGGGATTTTTTCATCAAACGGGATCTGTTCAACGCGCAGCGACTGTTTGGCCTCCGCCAGCCGCTCTTTCACCCACAGGATCTCTTCCATGGAGGAAATCATCGGGATCATGATCTTCAGCGCGCCGTGCGCCGAGGCACGTAGAATCGCCCGCAGCTGAGTATGAAACAGCGCCTGGTACTCTTCATAGATGCGCACCGCGCGGTAGCCGAGGAAGGGGTTATTTTCCGCAGGAATGTTGAGATAGGCCACCGGCTTATCACCGCCGATATCCATAGTCCGCACAATAATGCTGCGCCCGGCGGCAGGCTCCAGCGCCTGACAGAAGATGTTGTAAAGCTCATCTTCCGATGGCGCGCCGGGCCGGTCCATATACAGCATCTCTGTGCGGAACAGGCCAACCGACTGCGCACCATTGTTGAATGCCGCCACCGCCTCTACCGAATGGGCGATGTTCGCCGCGATCTCGACGCGGATACCGTCTTCCGTCTGCCCTGGCTTATCCAGCCATACCTGCTGCTGTTGCTGGATCTGCGCCTGAACCCACCCCTCCTGCTGATAGTAGCGCGCCACCGCCGGACTCGGATCCACCACCAGCAGTCCGGCGGTGCCGTCGATCTGCACCTGGGTACCCTCCCACGGCAACAGTGCGTCGAGGTCAACCCCCACCAGGGTCGGAATATTGAACGAGCGGGCGAGGATCACGGTGTGCGACGTGGTGCCGCCGCCGCGCAGCAGCAGCCCTTTGAGATGCGCTTTATCCAGTTCGAGAAACTGGCTGGGGGTCAGCTCGTCGGCAAGGCAAATGGTGGCCTCCCGCAGCTGGCCCGGGGGCGGAAAGCGGGCTTCGCCATAGATATGTTGCAACAGCTGGAAGCAGACATCGCGCACATCGAGCACCCGCTCCTGTAGATAAGTGTTGCCGGAGTCGCGGAACCGTGCGCAGAAGTGGTCGCTGGTGGCGACAATCGCCTGCGCGCAGCTGAGGCCGGTAAGAATGCCGTCGAGCAGGTGCTGGCGCAGCGAGGCATCCGTCGCCAGCGAGCGGTGGGCATCGAGGATTGCGCTGGCGGTACCGTCATTGTCCAGCAGCCGCAGCTCAATGTCTTTTACCAGCAGGCGCAGGCCATTATCCAGCGCCGCCTGCTCCTGTTCGGGAGCGACGGCGCCCGGCAGTTCCCCCAGCGCATGCAGATCGCGGGATTTCAGGTGTATTAGCCTGCCCCCCGCGCTGCCGGCGCACACCGGATGGGCATGAAACAGCGTCGGGTTCAGCCGTGAAAGCGACTCTGGCACCGGCTGGATCTCCAGCGTATGCGCAGCGGGCAGCGGCGCGTCACAGTGAGGAAACTCATCGCGCATAAAGGCCGTTAACGCGGCGAATGCCTCAGCTTCATCTTCGCCGTGAATGACCAGCTGGCAGGCGTCGCCCTTCAGGGTATTGCTGCCGATGATCGCCAGCGCGCTCTTGGCATTTCCGCTGGTCTCGCGGCGCAGATTGCGCCACTCAATCGCCGATGAAAAACGGTTACACAGCGTTTCGACCAGACTGGCCGGACGCGCATGCACGCCGTTTGGCAAATCACATGTAAACTCAATGACCAGAGCCATCGCCTTCCTCCTGAGCAATCCATTATTTACCCAAAAGGTAATGAATGAAGGGGCCGGGGACTAGGTGATAAAACTGGCAATTACTGGACTATTGTACACACGATACTTTTTTATGCCCGCCATCACAATTCCATCCATTTAGCGCTCATCCTTCCTGCCATCATTAAGATTTGAGGTGGATCGCAATTCCTTTCTAACATTACAAATGTCCAGTAAATGCACTTTTTCTCTACTGTTTTATGCGGCGCCCTTTTTCTAATGTTGAGCCATCAATACTGTCACGGGCCCTACAGCGCTCAGGAGCAAACAATGAACGAACTGGTGCAAATACTAAAAAATACCCGCCAGCATCTGATGACCGGCGTGTCACACATGATCCCCTTTGTGGTCTCCGGTGGGATCCTGCTGGCGGTGTCCGTCATGTTGTATGGCAAAGGCGCAGTTCCCGATGCCGCCACCGATCCCAACCTGAAGAAGCTGTTTGACATCGGCGTCGCCGGGCTGACGCTGATGGTCCCTTTTCTCGCCGCCTACATCGGGTACTCCATCGCCGACCGCGCCGCGCTGGCGCCCTGCGCCATCGGCGCCTGGGTGGGCAACAGCTTCGGCGCCGGCTTCTTCGGCGCGCTGATCGCCGGCATGATCGGCGGCCTGGTGGTCTACTACCTGAAAAAAATACCGGTCCACAAGGTGCTGCGCTCGGTGATGCCGATTTTCATTATTCCCATCATCGGCACCTTTATTACCGCCGGGATCATGATGTGGGGGCTCGGCGAACCGGTGGGCGCGCTAACCGCTAACCTGACCGGCTGGCTGCAGGGTATGCGTGAAGGCAGCATCGTGGTGCTGGCCATCATTATGGGCCTGATGCTGGCCTTTGATATGGGCGGCCCGGTGAACAAAGTGGCCTACGCCTTCATGTTGATCTGCGTCTCGCAGGGGATCTACAGCGTGGTGGCTATCGCCGCCGTCGGCATCGCCGTGCCGCCGCTGGGGATGGGGTTGGCGACGCTGATCGGCCGTAAATATTTCACCGCCGAAGAGCGGGAAACCGGCAAAGCGGCGCTGGTGATGGGCTGCGTCGGGGTCACTGAAGGGGCGATTCCCTTTGCCGCTGCCGACCCGCTGCGCGTTATTCCGGCCAATATGATTGGCGCTGCCAGCGGCTGCGTCACCGCGGCGCTGTTGGGGGCCCAGTGTTACGCCGGCTGGGGCGGGCTCATCGTGCTGCCGGTGGTCCAGGGCAAACTTGGCTTTATCGCCGCGCTGTTGGTCGGTGCCTGCGTCAGCGCCGCCTGCGTCATTGTGCTGAAAGCGCTGGCTAAAAAGAAATCGTCTGACGCTAAAGCCGACGACGAATTAGATCTTGATTTCGAAATTAACTAACAGACTGGAAGGAACAGATTATGACCCACATTATCGCTGTCACCGCCTGCCCGTCGGGCGTGGCTCACACCTACATGGCCGCCGAGTCGCTGGAAAGCGCCGCCAAAGCCAAAGGCTGGCAGGTTAAAGTCGAAACCCAGGGCTCAATCGGCATTGAAAACGAACTGACCGCCGAAGAGATCGCCGCCGCCGATATGGTCATCCTGACCAAAGATATCGGTATCAAATTCGAAGAGCGTTTTGCCGGGAAAACTATCGTGCGCGTCAATATCAGCGATGCGGTCAAGCGCGCCGACGCCATCATGAACAAGATAGACAGCCATCTTTCTCAGCGTACCTGAAGCCTTACAAGGGGCGCCCTCGCGCCCTTCGCCACCACATGGAGTTTGTCATGACGAATCGTACTCAACGCCTGAAAGCCAGCCTGTTCGCCCAGCCGCGCGAAATCTCCCTGGAGCGCGCTCTGCTGTATACCGCCAGTCATCAGCAAACGGAGGGCGAACCGGTGATTATTCGCCGGGCGAAGGCCACCGCCTGGATCCTCGATAAGGTAGACATTTCGATTCGTGATGATGAACTGATTGCCGGCAACCGGACCATCAAACCGCGGGCAGGCATTATGTCGCCGGAGATGGATCCCTACTGGCTGCTCAACGAACTCGACGCCTTTCCGACCCGGCCGCAGGACCGCTTCGCGATAAGCGAAGAAGATAAGCAAATATACCGCGAAACGCTGTTCCCCTACTGGGAAAAGCGCTCAATGAAGGATTTTATCAACGGCCAGATGACCGACGAGGTCAAGGCCGCCGTCAGCACCCAGATATTCAGCGTGAACCAGACCGATAAGGGCCAGGGCCATATCATCATCGACTATCCGCGTCTGCTCAATCATGGCCTCGGGGCGCTGGTGGCGGAGCTAAAAGCCCACTGCGAGCAGCAACCCGGGAACCACTTTTATCAGGCGGTGCTGATCCTGCTGGAAGCCTCCCGGCGCCATATTCTGCGCTACGCCGCGCTGGCCGAGGAGATGGCTGGGCACTGTCAGGACCCGCAGCGTCAGCAGGAGCTGTTAACCATCGCCGCTATTTCGCGCCACAACGCGGAGCACCGGCCAACGGACTTCCCCCAGGCCTGCCAGCTGTTCTGGTATATGAACATCATTCTGCAGTACGAATCCAACGCCAGCTCAATTTCACTGGGGCGTTTTGATCAGTATATGCTGCCGTTTTATCAGGCGTCGCTGAATCAGGGTCAGGATCCGGCGTATCTCAGGGAGCTCCTGGAGTCGCTGTGGGTGAAATGCAACGATATCGTGCTGCTGCGCTCCTCGAGCAGCGCGCGCTATTTCGCTGGTTTTCCCACCGGCTACACAGCTCTGCTCGGCGGACTGACGGAAACCGGACGCAGCGCGGTCAACGCGCTGTCGTTTTTATGCCTCGATGCCTATCAGAACGTGCAATTGCCGCAGCCGAATCTTGGCGTGCGGGTCAACGAGCTGATTGACCGCCCGTTCCTGCGTAAAACCGCTGAAACCATCCGCCTGGGCACCGGCATTCCACAGATTTTCAACGACGAGGTGGTGGTCCCCGCCTTCCTCAATCGCGGCGTGTCGCTGGAAGACGCCCGCGACTACGCGGTGGTCGGCTGCGTCGAGTTGTCGATCCCTGGCCGCACCTACGGCCTGCATGATATCGCCATGTTCAACTTGCTGAAGGTTATGGAACTGGTCCTGCAGGAAAATGAAGGGCAACCGGAGGTCAGCTGGGAAGGACTTATCAGTCAGATCCGTGACAAAATTCGTTATTACATCAAGCTGATGGTCGAGGGCAGCAATATCTGCGATATCGGCCATCGCGACTGGGCGCCGGTCCCCCTGCTCTCCTCGTTCATTGAAGATTGCGTCCGGCACGGCAAAGATATCACCGCCGGCGGCGCGCGCTATAACTTTTCCGGCGTCCAGGGCATCGGGATCGCCAACCTGAGCGATTCACTGCACGCCCTGAAGGGGATGGTTTTCGATCAGCAGCGTCTCAGTTTTGACCAACTGATGGCGGTCCTGAAAGCCAACTTCCGCACGCCGGAGGGAGAAAAGATCCGCGCCCGGTTGATTAACCGTTTTGAGAAGTACGGTAACGACATCGACGAAGTCGATAATATTAGCGCCGATCTGCTGCGCTTTTACTGCAAAGAGGTGGAGCAGTACCTGAACCCGCGCGGCGGCCATTTTACTCCCGGCTCCTATACCGTCTCGGCGCATGTGCCGCTGGGCTCGGTGGTGGGGGCTACCCCGGACGGGCGGCTGGCCGGCGAACAACTGGCGGACGGCGGCCTGTCGCCGATGGTCGGCCAGGATGCTCAGGGGCCGACGGCGGTGCTGAAATCGGTCAGCAAGCTGGATAACTATCTACTGTCGAACGGTACGCTGCTTAACGTCAAATTCACCCCGGCAACGCTGGCCGGCGACGGCGGGCTGAACAAGCTGGCAGACTTTTTACAGGCTTTCTGCAAGCTCAAGCTGCAGCATATTCAGTTTAACGTGGTCAATGCCGACACCCTGCGTGAAGCGCAGCAGCGGCCGCAGGACTTTGCCGGCCTGGTGGTGCGCGTCGCGGGCTACAGCGCCTTCTTTGTTGAGCTGTCGAAGGAGATTCAGGATGACATCATCCGCCGCACCGCGCATCAGCTGTGAGGTGATGGAGACGCGCGCCGATCGGGCGCGTATTTTTAACCTGCAGCGCTACTCGCTCAACGATGGCCAGGGGATCCGCACGGTGGTCTTTTTCAAAGGCTGCCCCCACACCTGCCCGTGGTGCGCCAACCCGGAGTCAATGTCGCCGAAGATCCAGACCCTGCGCCGGCAGAGCAAATGTCTGGGCTGCGCCCGCTGTCTGCAGGACGTCGCCGAGTGTCCCTCCGGGGCATGGGAGCAGATCGGTCGCGACGTGACGCTGGAGAACCTCCTTCAGGAGGTGCTCAAAGATGAAGTCTTCTTCCGCGCCTCCGGCGGCGGTGTCACCCTCTCCGGCGGGGAGGTGCTCATGCAGGCCGGGTTTGCCGCCCGTTTTCTTCAGTGCCTGCGCCAGTGGGGGATCCGCACCGCCATCGAGACCGCCGGCGACGGCGCCTTTGACCGTTTGCTGCCGGTGGCTGAATCCAGCGACGAAGTGCTGTTTGATTTTAAAATCATGGATCCTGAGCTGGCGCGGTCGCTGCTGCGAATGAATCAGCCGCGGGTACTGGACAATTTTCGCCAGCTGGCGACAAGAAACATCAATCTGATCCCGCGGGTGCCGCTGATCCCGGGTTACACCATGAGCGTGGATAATTTTCGCCAGATACTGGCGTTTCTCGCGCCGTTCGCGCTAAAAGAAATGCACCTGTTGCCGTTTCATCAATATGGCGAGCCAAAATACCGTCTGCTGGGCAAACCCTGGGCGCTGGCCAGCGTGAAAGCGCCTGGCGAAGCGGACATTCAACCTTATCGGATAATGGCCGAAGCGGCCGGATTCCACGTCACTATCGGCGGTTAACGCCAGGAGGATGTTATGGACTTCAATATTGTCGCCGTCACCGCCTGCGTCAGCGGGGTGGCGCACACCTATATGGCTGCCGAACGGCTGGAAAAGGTCGGTCATCATGAAAAATGGCACCTGAAGGTGGAAACCCAGGGCGCGCTCGGCGTTGAAAATCGCATTACCGCAGAAGATATCGCCCGCGCCGAAGTGGTGCTGCTGGTGACGGATATCGAAATTGACGACGCCCAGCGCTTTAGCGGCCTGCGGACGATTAAAACCAGCATCAAGAGCTTCCTGCTGCAGCCGCAGCAGATCGTCGAGGCCGTGAAAAGCATCATGAAAAAGCCGGTCGTCTATGTAGAACTTCCCTGACCGGCGACGAGTCTTACTCTACATCCAGCAGCCACTTTTGCGCTGGCGTCAGGCGGCTTGCCGTTTCCGGCGTCAGCCAGCGCCGCTGGTCCTGCTGCGGCGTATCCGCGCGATCGATATATAACCCATGCAGCACGCGTCGTCGGCTACCCTCACGATTACGGGTACCGCCGTGCCAGGCGTGGGCGTTGTAGATCATCACGCTGCCGGCCGGCGCAGCAAACACAATCTCGTCTGGGTGGGCCTGTTCCGGGTCGTCCAAGACTTCTTCCGGCAACTCCGGCCGCAGGTGGGTTCCAGGGATAATCCGCGGCGCGCCGTTAGCGGCGCTTAAATCGTCTATTGCCCAGATGGTATTCACCAGGTGGACTTTGGGAAAATCCGGGCGCGGCTTTTTCCAGTCGGCGTGCAGCGGCTGGTGACCGCCGTTATACAGCGCCTCACGCGCATTAAGGCTGGAGACTTTAAAATCACCGTTGAAGATATAGCGGCAGGCGGAGAGGATCAGCGGGTGGGACCAGACTTTCTCCCAGATAACCCCCTTATTCACCAGGTTGGCGATCCGCGTCGCAGTCGCTTCCTGATGGTGTTCCATCGCCAGATTGTCGCCTTCACGCTCAACCAGGGTATCAATTAGCCGGCGCATTTCGCTCAGCCACTGGGCGTCAACGACGTTATGCACGACGGTGTAGCCGAGGGTGTCGAGTTCATGTTTCATTTGCGCACTAAGCGCCTGACTGGCGCCTAACGCATCGAGAAAACTAGCCGATGGTGAGTTCATTTTGCGTTCCTTTTTAACGTTCCGATAACACAAACAAACTCTACTGGTCCATCCGCGGCATGACAGGAGGCGAGCGCTACGAAAAACTGGACATACGTACGCGAGCCACCGAAGTGTGATGGGCATCAACAATCGCCTCTCCGGCGATGCATGCGCGGCGCCTGGCAGGGAATTCGCTGCGCAAATTGACGAAACAAACGCTGTCTGGGGATAAAAAATAGATTACCATCAACAGGATAATGCGCATGCTGAGGGCAAAGAATGATTGAAGATCTGCCAGATATTCTGCATCGGTTAATCAGTCAAAAAGATCATTTACAGGTGAGATTTCCTGAGCCGGATATCTCCGTCCCTGCCCTCGCCCTCAACGTGCCGTTTCCGCGTCTGGAAATAGTGCTGGAGGGCCAGCTCAGTGAACAGGGACTGCCACTGGCCGCCTCGACGTTAACCACTTTACAGGTGCTGTACGTGCAGGCGGGAAAATGGACGCTGCCGCAGTGGACCGGCCCGGCCACCACCCTGAGTATTCTGTTTGGTCGACAGAAGCTGGGGTTCAGTATTCAGCGCTGGGACGGGAAAAGCCTGCACACGGAAAAGCAAAGCGTTGCCCGCCTTGGACCGCGCGTGGGCTCTTACCTGTTGCTGAGCCTGAACGAAGTCAGCCTGCAGCCCGATCCGCTGACCGCGCGGTTGGTGGTCGCCGCGCTGCTGAGTCACTGTCGCGAACAGCTGGTTGGGCTGGAAATGCGCGTCAGTCGCAGCCGGGATCTGTTTCTCGCCGTTCAGGACTACCTCGAGGAAAATCTTAGCCTGCCGCTGACGCGGGAATCGGTGGCCAGACGTTTTCACATCACGCCCAACTATCTTTCGCATATTTTTCAGAAATCAGGCTCGGTGGGATTTAACGAATATCTGACCCGGGTGCGTCTGGAAAAGGCAAAACAGCTGCTGCGCGGCTACGACCTGAAGGTGAAAGAGATCGCCCATAACTGCGGCTTTGTCGACAGCAACTATTTTTGCCGGGTCTTCAAACGCTACACCGAGCGTTCGCCGTCAGAGTATCGGCGACACTGCCGCAGCACGCAGCAGACCTAACCTGCCGTGTCGGAATATTACGCCCACTCCACGCGCCCACGCCCGTTGTGCTTGGCCTTGTACAGTGCCTCGTCGACTTTGCGGATAAACGTCTCCTGCGCTTCACCCGGCCGCCAGGTTCCCACGCCAATGCTGATCGACAGCGGCGCCTGATGATTGATCAGGATGGTGCGGGCATTGTCGAGGATCGACTGCGCCAGGGCGTGCAGTTCAGGCTCCGACAGGCCATCGACGATAATGGCAAACTCTTCCCCACCAATACGCGCCGGCAGGACCTGCTCGCTGGTCAGTTTCGCCAGCTGTTTCCCCAGGGAAAATAACACTTCATCCCCCACCAGGTGGCCCCAGGTATCATTGATTTTCTTGAAAAAATCGATATCCAGAATCATGAGCCCCAGCGCATGCCCGGACTTTTCGCGAATGGTATCGATGAAAAAACGGCGATTGGGCAACTGAGTGAGCTCGTCCTTCAGTGATTGCGAGCGCGCATCAACGTACAATAGGTTGATGCGCTCAATAATTTTGTAGACGCCCACCACGGTCAGCAGCATCCCGGAGAGGCGCAGCAGATCTTCGCAGTAATACCCCATCCAGCGCGGCTGAACCACTATCTCATCCATCACATCGAACGTGCCGCCAGCAATCCACAGCAGCAGCCCATAGCGCACCCAGTTGACGGCGATATGGCTCATCCGCACCTTTGCTGAGCTCCACAGCATAAACACCAGAAACAACAGCGCCAGCAAATCGATATAGAGCCCGGGGTTGGCCAGGATCTCACGCCACGTGCCGATCGGCGGCGACACCAGCGCACAGCCGACAGCGACGGCGACGATGACCAGCAGCGCAGGCAGCAACGTACCCCGCGCCAAAGCGGATGGAATGGAGCGATTCGCAGGAGTATGGCATTCAGGCATAACGATGTCTCACGGTAACAGCAGGGCCGATCGCGGGACAGGATAGCAGTTAAGCGCAGCGGGACGAATGAAAAAGCGACGCGCCGACAAACGGCGGTGAGGTAGACTGACCTCGCGGAATTGTTCCAACGTACTACCACTCCATGGCGACGAGGTCAGTGGCGCGGATACTATCGGCTAAATCCGTCAGCTGATTAGCTTTCCGTGCGGCGCCACCGTTATCCGGCGGCGCCTGCTCAGAGATTAGCCGCTGAACACGCGCGCCTTGCCGCTGACCGTCAGTCGCACCGTCGCGCCGGGCTGCCACGCCGGCTGGCTTACGGTTCGCAGGACAATCGGCCGATCGTGCCCGGACATCGACAGCGTCAGCGTGGAGAGCTGGCCGGAGAAATCAACATCGCGGATGGTGGCGGTACTTTCCTGTGGTCCGCTCACGCTGACGCTCAGTTGCTCCGGACGCAACATCACCTTACCTTCACCAGCAGGATGCGCTGCGTCTGTCGCCAGGTCGCCCAGCGCGCAGCTGGCCCGCCCGGGGCTCAGCCGTGCGGGGAGGATCAGGGCATCGCCGAGAAACAGCGCCGTCTCTTCGTCCACCGGCTGCGAGTAAACCGTCAGCGGGGTACCCACCTGGGCGAAACGTCCCTGGCGCATCACCGCCACCTGTGTGGCGAACGACAGCGCTTCGGTCTGGTCATGAGTCACCAGAATCGAGGCGATGCCGGTCTCCGCCAGCAGATCGGCGGTCGCTTTGCGTGTGCTGGCGCGCAGTCCGGTGTCCAGGGCAGAAAAGGGCTCATCGAGCAGCATCAGCGCCGGCTGCTGGGCCAGGGCGCGAGCCAGGGCCACACGCTGCTGCTGGCCGCCGGAGATCTCATGCGGCCAGTGGCGCGCCAGGCTATGGTCAAGGGCGACCATCTCCATCAGCGAGCCCACCCGGCGACGTTTTTCCTCGCGGCTGGCGTCCAGCCCCCAGGCGATATTATCCGCGACATTGAGGTGAGGAAATAGCGCCCCCTCCTGCGGAACGTAGCCGATCCGTCGCTGGTGGGCAGGAACAAACACGCCCTCGGCAAACAGAGGCGCGCCGTGCATCACGATGCGTCCGCTGTCGGGCGTTTCGAAACCGGCAAGGATGCGCAGCAGCGTGGTTTTTCCCGAACCCGACGGACCCACAATTGCCGTCCGGCTACCCGGAGCCACCTGAAGATGAATATTATCGAGGACCTGCGCATCGGCGAAGGATTTCGAAACAGAAGACAATTCCAGCATGTTACAACCCTGCCATTTTTTTCGACTGCATATAGAGAACCGCCGTCAGCGGCAGCGAAATGATGATCATCAACAGCGCGTAGGGCGCCGCCGCCACGTAGTCGATCTCGCTGGTTAACGCCCAGAAGCCGGTCGACAACGTGCGGGTGCCTAACGGCGAGAGCAGCAGCGTGGCGGTAAGCTCATTGCTGACGCCAAGGAACACCAGCGCGGCGCTGGCGGCCGCCCCCGGGGCGGCAAGTCGCATGGTGATACTCCACAGGGCGCGGGCCGGGCTGCGTCCGAGACTGCGGGCGACGTTTTCCAGCTCCACCGGCGCCTGGGCGATACCGGCGCGCAGGTTAATCAGCGCCCGCGGCATAAACATTAACAAATAGGCCAGAAACAGCGTCACTTCGGTCTGGTACACCGGACGGGCATAGTGGATGGTGACGGTGACCAGCGCCAGCGCGGTCACAATGCCGGGCAGCGAGCTGGTGATGTAATTACACCCCTCCAGCAGGCGGAACAGCGGACGCGGATAGCGCACGCCGAGCCAGGCGATGGGGATCGCGCAGACCGTCGTCAGCAGCGCCCCGCCCGCCCCCAGCAACAGAGTCTGGCGCAGGGAATGCCACAGATCGGCATGTAGCCAGTTATCGATACCGCCCAGCCACAGCCAGCGCCCCAGGACCAGCAACGGCACCCCCATCGCCAGCAGCACCAGCAGCAGAAGCAGCAGCTGCGCGCCGAAGGCGGCCCCTTTACCCAGCACCAGGCGCTTCTGCTCGCGCGCCGCCCCGGCGCCGATACGCGCATAGCGCGCTTTACCACGCGAAGCGCTCTCCAGCAGCAGGATCGCCAGACAGCACAGAGCCAGCACGCCCGCCAGCATATTGGCGGCCGGACCGCTGAAGGTCGACTGGAACTGATCGTAAATGGCGGTAGTGAAAGTATCGAAGCGGATCATCACATACAGACCATATTCCGCCAGCAGATGCAGGGCCACCAGCAGCGCACCGCCGCAGACGGCCAGCCGCAGCTGCGGAAGCACCACCCGGAAAAACACTTTCCACGGCGGCGTGCCCAGCGACGCGGCGACATCCTCAAGGGTGGGATCGAGTCGGCGCAGCACGGCCGCCACCGGCATATAGATAAACGGATAGTAGGCCAGCACCGAGAGAAACACCCCAGCGCCCAGGCCATGCAGCGAGGGCACAGCGCTGATCCAGGCGTAGCTCTGGACAAAGGCCGGAATGGCCAGCGGGGCCACCGCCAGCGCCGACCACAGCTGCCGCCCGGCAAGCGCGGTACGTTCCGTCAGCCAGGCCAGCGTCACGCCAAGCACAATGCTGATGGGGACAGTCAGCACCGTCAGCCACAGGGTATTGCTGAGCAGTTCGCCTACCCGCGGGCGAAAGACCAGCGCTTTGATTGTCGGCCAGCCGGTATCGAATCCGACCGCCACCACAAACCCTAACGGCAACAGCGCCAGCAATGAAAACAGGAGCGCTAAGGCAACCATCGGAAATGCAGGACGCCTGCGCTCAGGCAGGCGTCCTGTTTTCTTTCCGAGCGACAGACTCAGAACAGACATAGCAACATCACTTCCTCAGGATCAGAGCAGGCCAGCCTGCGTCATCAGTTCAATGACCTTTTTACTGTTCAGCGAGGAAGGTTCCACCTTCGGGGCATCCAGATCTTTCAGCGGGGTCAGTTTCGGGTTAGAGGCCGCGTCTACCCCCACCGCATATTCGAAGGCGTTATTGGTGCGCAGCGCATCCTGTCCCTGCTTACCGGTGATCCATTTAATAAAGGCCTGCGCCTGTGCTTTATGTTTGCTGGAGGCCAGCACGCCGCCGCCGGAAATGCTGACGAAGGCCCCCGGATCCTGGTGTTTGAAGTAATACAGTTGGGTATTTTTGCTGTTCTCGCCGGTTTTTGACTGGTCAACGAAGCGATAGTAATGGTAGATCACTCCGCCGTCGATCTGCCCGGCGTTGACCGCTTTCATCACCGTGCTGTTGCCTTTATAGGCGACAAAGTTGGTTTTCATCGCCTTCAGCCAGTCGAGGGTCGCCCGCTCACCCTTCAGCGCCAGCATCGCGCTGACGATAGCCTGGAAATCAGCCCCCGATGGCGAAGCCGCCCAGCGGCCCTTCCACTCCGGTTTTGCCAGATCCATCAGCGAGTGCGGCAGCTGCGCCTCGCTGATTTTTGCCGGGTTATAGACGAACACAGTGCTACGCGCGGCGATGCCAATCCAGCGACCGTGCTGAGGGCGATATTGTGCCGGAACCTGCTGCAGGGTGGCCGCATCCAGCGGGGCAAAAAGTTTGGCGTTATCAACCAGCACCATCGACGGTGAGTTCTCGGTCAGAAACACATCGGCTGGCGACGCGGCGCCTTCCTGAACCAGCTGATTACCCAGCTCGCTGTCATCGCCATTGCGCAGCGTGACTTTAATACCGGTCTCTTTCGTAAATCCATCCACCCACGACTTCACCAGATTTTCGTGTTGGGCGTTGTAGACCACAATCCCGTCCTGACCGTCAGCCGCCATCCCCTGCGGCGCCAGAAACAGAGAAGCGGCAACCAGCGCTGCCGTACAGAGGGGCGATAAGCGAGATTTCATGAACGCATCCTTAATGAACCAGGGAAATTAATGGTAAATAGCCTGAGCGGAGAGGATTAAATCACAGCAAAAAAAGAATGATAATGAAAACAATTATCATAAACTTAAAAAAGCAAAAAATAGCGCAAGCACGCCACTACGGACTGGAAAATGCTAATAACCAGCCGGCCCAGAAAAATATATTAAGAAAACATTAATTTTTTATTTTTATTACCGGCAGAAGAAGTACATAGCGTCAACGCGATATAACCGGCCTTTGTCGGCAGGTATTGTGATAGCGATCATATTTTTATGATGCGCCGTCATCGCGGAAGTTATCTCCCTTCTACGATCATAGAAAAGCCTTTACTGCCAGAGAGATGGTTCACTTTATGCACAAACACCATTGCATGCCCAACAAATGAAAGAGATAAAGCGACGAAACGCATGGATTGCCTTTTCCCTGGCGCTGGTGGTATTTCTGGCTGGCGTGTTCGTTATCAACTGGCAACTGTGGCATTCCGATCAGGCCTCGCATGTCGCCACCGCCCGTCAGGCGGCAAAGAAAATCGCCGTTATTCTGGATGAGGCCCGCGCAGCAACGATGACGGCGATGAACGTTAGCCGCCGCGGTTGCTCCGTGCAGGGCCAGTTTCAGCTCGGGACCGAGGCCGCCCTGCAGCCGCATCTGCGCACGATCGTGCTGGTAAAAGATGGCAAGGTGTGGTGCTCGTCGCTGCCGGGCAATCGGGTACTGACGCTCCATCCTGAGTCTTTACCCGATGAGCCACTGCAGCTGCTGCCCGCCAGAATGATGGTGAATAAGCGGCCAGTGCTGATCTATCACACTCGTTCGGCGCAGGTAAGAGTCATTGTCAGCATCAGCGATATCCATTTGCGCGATGCCTTGTATAGCGATGAGGATAACGGCGGGCTGGCGCTTTTGGTTCACAATCAAATGATTGCCAGATATGGCGATGTGAAGCCACTCAACGCTGGTCCGAACCAGGATATTTTTAGCTCACCAGACTATCCATTTCATATTGCCTATCCTGAGTCGCCTTTTTTTAGCCCCGGCCGCTTATTTCATAATGGGTCCGGGCTGCTGATTTTTATTTTCTCTGTTTCGTTGCTGTTTTATTTTCTGTTGCGCAAATACCTCAATGTCTATACCTCAGAAGAGGAGAGGCTGCGCTACGCCATCGCTCAGGGCGCTATCGTTCCCTACTATCAACCGCTGGTGAACGGGAAAACCGGAGAGATCTATGGCGTGGAAATCCTCGCCCGCTGGCCAAACACCACGGCGCAGTGGCGTTCGCCCGCTGAATTTATTCCGCTGGCCGAGCGTACTGGGTTGATTATCCCACTCACTTGTAGCCTGATGGCGCAGGTCGCCGCCCAGATGAGGCCGATCTTCAGTAAGCTGCCGGACGGGTTTCATATCGGCGTCAATATCAGCGCATCACATATCAACGCTCCGTCGTTTATCGATGACTGCCTGCACTTTCAGCGCGGCTTTGAGGGCACAGCGGTGAAGCTGATGCTGGAGATCACCGAACAGGAGCCGCTGTTGCTCAACGAGGCGGTTGTCGACAAGCTCAACGCGTTACACTCCCGCGGGTTTTCCATCGCGCTGGACGACTTTGGCACCGGCTATTCCGGGCTTTCCTATCTGCATGAGCTGGTTTTCGACTATATCAAAATCGATCAGAGCTTTGTCGGCCGGGTGACTGACGAGGCGCCGTCAAGCAAACTGCTGGACTGCGTGATAGAGATGGCGCGGACGCTGTCACTGCGCATCATTGCCGAGGGCGTCGAAACTCAGGCTCAGCTAGAGTATCTCAATCGCCAGAATATTCATCTGTTGCAGGGCTACTTTTTCTGGAAGCCGATGCCCTACGTCGCGCTGGTGATGCTTCTGCTGAGCAAACCAAAGGCGCGGATTATCGAAGAATGAACGGGCGATCGATAATCCGCGGCCTTCCAGGCCTGCCTGAGCGTCATTTCGCAGTCAACAGGTTCAGTGCATCCTGACGAGTCTCTTTAATCGAAAAGACGCGATCCATGCGGGTGAGCTTGAACAGGTTTTGGATTGTCCCATTGACCGAGCAGAGCACCAGCTCTCCCTGCCCACTGACGCTCTTGAGAATGGATACCAGGGCACCCAGGCAGCTACTGTCGATGAAATCGACGTGGCTCAGGTCCAGCACCAGGTTTTTCGTCTGACCGTCAAGGGCCTCAAGAACCTGCTGCTTAAACGCTGATGCGACGGAAGCATCCAGCCGGTGAACCAGGGGGACAATGACCTTGACGCCCTGCTCAGTATGTAATTCAACGTTCATGTTCATCCTCAATGTTGGCTGATAACCGTCGACGCGTCCCTGCTCTGTTCGGCATGTGTTCTCTTTAGCACCTGATACCCCAAATATCCCTGGCGTAGCCGCGGATGGTTCGGTCGCTGGAAAATTCCCCCATCCGGCAAATATTGAGCAAGGCCCGGCGGTGCCACTGAGCCGGCTGTTCAAAATCGGCCATTGCCTGCCGTTGCACCAGACAATAACTGTCGAAATCCAGCAGATGGCAGTAATGATCGGCCCCTGTCAGCATCTGATGCAGCGGCGCAAACAGCTCGCGATCGGCTGAAAACAGCCCGGATACCAGGCTATCGACAACACGCGCGATAGCCGGGTTGTCATGATAGAACCCATGATGCCGCCCAAGGCGTCGGCTCTCTTCAATCTCTTCCGCCACCGCGCCAAACAGATAAAAATTCTCGCTCCCCACCGCCTCGCGGATTTCGATGTTCGCCCCATCATAGGTGCCAATAGTTAACGCCCCGTTCATGGCAAACTTCATATTGCTGGTGCCGGACGCCTCGGTGCCGGCGGTGGAAATTTGCTCAGAGAGATCCGTGGCGGGAATGATTTTTTCCGCCAGCGAGACTTTATAATCTTCGAGGAATACCACTTTAAGCTGCCCGGCAACCTGCGGGTCACTGTTAATTTTTCGGGCAACGGTATTAATCAACTGAATAATCAGCTTTGCCATCCGATAGCCTGGCGCCGCTTTACCCGCAAACAGATGCACCTTTGGCGCGATAGTACGCCCGTTCTCTTTGATATCCAGATACAGCGCGATCACGTGCAGAATATTGAGCAACTGGCGCTTGTATTCATGAATACGTTTGACCTGACAGTCAAACATCGCCAGCGGATCCAGCGCGATGCCGTAGCGTTGAGCCACCAGCTCGCTGAGTGCGGTTTTATTGGCAAATTTTATGGCCCGGATACGCTCAATCACGGCTGGCTCGCTGGCCAGATCTTCCAGGCGGGAAAGCAGGGGTAAATCAGTTGGCCACCCTTCCCCCAGTTGTTGCTGTAAAAATTCTGCCAGGCCCGGGTTAGCCTGCTGCACCCAACGACGCGGCGTGACACCGTTGGTCTGATTAATGAATTTCTCCGGGGTCATAAAATAGAAGTCGGGCACCAACTGTTTTTTGACCAGTTCCGAATGCAGCCACGCTACTCCGTTGACGCGGTGGCTACCGACAATGGCCAGATTAGCCATGCGAATTTGCTTATCGTGATGCTCGTCAATTAAAGACAGTGAAGATAACAGATGAGGTTTATCCGGCCAGCGCCGGGCTACTTCTTCAAGGAAACGATGGTTAATCTCAAAGATAATCTGCAAATGACGCGGCAGTAGTTTCTCAAACAACGACACCGGCCAGGTCTCCAGCGCTTCCGGCATCAGCGTATGATTGGTATAGGCGCAGGTATTTTGCGTTATCTCCCACGCCTGCTCCCATGGCAGTCGGTATTCATCGACCAGGATCCGCATCAGCTCCACCACCGCTAATGCCGGATGGGTGTCATTAAGCTGAATAGCCACATGCTGCGCTAGCAAAGTAATGTCGTCATTAACCTCGGCATAGTCACGAAAAATATCCCGTAGCGTACAGGCCACCAAAAAATACTCCTGCGTCAGACGCAGCTCTTTTCCGGTCAGGACCTCATCGGAAGGATAGAGTATTTTTGAAATATTCTCCGAGGCGATTTTCTCACTTACTGCCTTAATATAATCCCCGCGATTAAAAATATGGATATTAAAGGAGTCAGAGGCCACCGCGCTGTAAAGGCGCAGCGTGTTAGTTGATGTATCCCGGTAGCCGGAAACAAAATAATCATGGGGAATACCGATGATGGTTTTCCAACCGAGCCACATCGGATTGTAGTTGCCATCAATATCTTCGCTGTGCTCAATATACCCCCCCAGCGGGATCAGAATTTGCTGAGCGTGATGCTCCACCAGCCATGGGGAATGCATGGAGTGCCAGTCATCAGGATGCTCGACCTGCTGATCGTTTTGAAAGGACTGGCGAAAAAGCCCATATTCGTATTTGATGCCATGCCCGGATGCGGCAATATCAAGGGTAGCCATCGAGTCGATAAAGCAAGCGGCTAAACGGCCTAACCCGCCGTTACCCAGCGCGGCGTCAGGCTCCTCGTCAAGGATCAGTTCAAGATCAAACCCCAGGTCATTGACCACCTGGCGCATCTCATCCAGTAAATTCATATTCACCAGGTTATTACGCAGCGACTGGCCGAGTAAAAATTCCATCGACAGGTAGTAAACGCGCTTTTTTCGCTCTTCGCGCTGCCGCGCCTGGCTCGTCAGAAAATGGTCCTGCTGAAAATGACGAATGGCTAGCGCCACCGCGTTAAAAATATCGCCATTTGTCGCTTTATTTAAGTTAACACACAGCGTGTATTTTAATTTCTGTTCAACCAACGCCCGTAATGCTTTGATATCTTGCGGGTTAATGACAGGCATGCTGACCTCACTGGTCTCTGTTTCTGCGAAAGCACCATGGCAGGTAAATCATCGTTTTCCAAGTATAGACGAAGATATTTTGCACCAGGTATTTTATTCCTGAGCACCATTTCCGTTTATAATGTGAGACTGAATAATTAAAATAACAACAATTTGAAATGGATTAATCGTCACATTTTCACCAGCGATAACGCTGCAGGCAGGGTGGGTTTGCGCAATTGTGACGTGAAGATGACGCGCCGTCAGAAAGACCAGGGGAAAAGTAAAAAGGGGTTACCTTTCGGTAACCCCTTCTTTTATATGGCGGAAGCGCAGAGATTCGAACTCTGGAACCCTTTCGGGTCGCCGGTTTTCAAGACCGGTGCCTTCAACCGCTCGGCCACACTTCCGGTGTGAGGCGCACTATAAACACCTCGGCGGATGCTGTAAAGCACCATTTTGTTCAACTGCCTTAAAAACAAACAATTTTGTGTTATTCGTCTGAATTTCAGGCAGTTCGCGCAGAAAATCAGCGCCCGTCGCCGCTAGCGGATGGGTGTTTTTTAATGTACATGTCTTTGGTGTAGTAATACCCCAGCTTATCCGGCGTGAAGCCTCCCACCCAGGGTTTCACTAAATGGGTACGCACATAGTGATAGACCGGAATGGCGGGAACATCCTGCGCCAGCAGATCTTCCGCTTGTTGATAGTATTTGCCCCGGCTCGCCACATCGGAGGCTTTCGCCGCATTGCGCAGCGCCTCATCGTAAGCCGGGTTGCTGTACTGACTGGTGTTCTCGCTATCCCCGGTACGGAAAGTGTTGAGGAAGGTGGCAGCATCGTCGTAGTCGGCGGTCCAGGCATAGCGGACAGCGTCAAAGTTATGCGTATGCATGGTATCCAGCATCGTCTTCCACTCCTGGTTCTGCAGCTTCACCTCGACGCCGAGGTTTTTCTTCCACATAGAGCTGGCGGCGATGGCGATACGCTGGTGCGACTCATAGGTGTTATACAGCAGGGTAAAGACCAATGGGTGACTGTCATCATACCCCGCCTGCGCCAGCAGTTTTTTCGCCTCGGCAATCCGCTTCTCGCGCGGCCAGCTGGCGTAGTCCGGGTTGTGTAGCGTCACGCCGCCGATATCCGGCTGGCTGATCACCCAGGCCGGGCGCTGCCCCTGGCCAAGAACTTTTCCGGCAATGATATCTTTATCAAGCGCCATATTCAGCGCGCGACGCACGCGGGCGTCATTAAACGGCGGCCGGGTAGTATTGAATTCGTAGTAATAGGTCGCCAGCTGCGGCGAAACGTCCAGCTGGTCGCCCATGGTTTTCTGCAACTGCGCAAACTGATTGATCGGCACCGTATAAACAATATCGATCTCCCCCGCTTTGTAGCGGTTGACATCGGCAGCCTCCGAAGAGATGGGCAGGTAAGTCACTTTATTAATAACGGTGTGCGCATTATCCCAGTACTTCGCATTACGTTCAGCCACCAACCGCTCATTCACCACCCATTGGGTCAGCTTATACGGGCCGCTGGTGACGATATGCTCTGGGCGGGTCCATTTATCGGCAAAACGCTCCACCAGCACTTTGTCGATCGGTACCAGCGAAGGGTGCGCCAGCATCGCCAGGAAGGCGGCATTCGGCTGGTTCAGAGTGACCTGCAGCGTGGTGTCGTTCAGCGCTTTCACCCCCAGCGTCTCCGGTCCCTTTTGCCCCAGGGCAATTTCACGGGCGTTGGCGATATGCATATTGCCGGGATAGCTCGCATAGGGGGAGGCGGTGGTTGGCGAGACCAGCCGTTGCCAGCTCCAGACGATATCCTGCGCCGTGATGGCCGTGCCGTCGGACCAGGTCAGACCAGGGCGTAAATGGAAGGTCCATAACAGGTTGTCCTTGTTTTCCCAGCGTTCCGCCAGTCGGGGCTGGATCGCCCCCGCAGGCGTCACGCTGACCAGCCCTTCAAAGAGATCGCTAATGATGTTGAATTCAATGTCGCTCTCGACTTTATGCGGATCGAGTGAGGCAGGTTCACTGCCGTTATTTCTGACCAGTTCCTGCTTTTCTGCCAGCTGAGTCCCCGGCGGCACCTGCGCCGCCTGCGCCCCGCCGAACATTGCTATCATACTTACGGCCAGGAGCGTTCGCGTGATGTGATTGTTTTTATGTAATGTCATTTCCCTTTGCCTTTAACGTACGGAGTTATTCCCCCTTCCACACTTAGTCGCAGAATTTCAATAAAGCAATATTTTTCAGCAACCTATAAGATTTCGATCGGCTCACCGAAGCGAAACGCGAAAACATATCGCTTTTTCCAATCCACGTAGAATTTTATGCTAGTCAAACGCGGCAAAAACTAAGTAAAGATGGGTAAAAGCATTAGGGCTTCACGCTTGTTTTTCTTATTCTTTATCCCTAATTACATCTGTCATAAGAGAGTGACTCATGGATCGCATAATTACATCATCGCGTGACCGTTCCTCGCTGCTCAGCACGCACAAGGTTCTGCGTAACACTTACTTCCTGCTCAGCCTGACGCTGGCGTTTTCCGCCATCACCGCTACCGCCAGCACGGTGCTGATGTTGCCTTCCCCGGGGCTGATTTTGACCCTCGTGGGGATGTACGGTCTGATGTTCCTGACCTATAAAACGGCGAATAAGCCCACCGGGATTATTTCCGCCTTCGCCTTCACCGGCTTTCTCGGCTATATCCTTGGGCCGATGCTGAACGCGTACCTTTCTGCCGGCATGGGCGATTTAATCGGCCTGGCGCTGGGCGGTACGGCTCTGGTCTTCTTCTGCTGCTCGGCCTACGTGCTGACGACGCGCAAAGACATGTCTTTCCTCGGCGGGATGCTGATGGCCGGCGTCGTGGTGGTGCTGATTGGTATGGTCGCTAACCTGTTCCTGCAGCTGCCGGCGCTGCACCTGGCGATTAGCGCGGTGTTCATCCTGATCTCTTCGGGCGCCATCCTGTTCGAGACCAGCAACATCATCCGCGGTGGTGAAACCAACTACATTCGCGCCACGGTCAGCCTGTATGTCTCGCTGTACAACATCTTTGTCAGCCTGCTGAGCATCCTGGGCTTCGCCAGCCGGGACTAACCGCTCCCCTGCTACCAGAGGCCTCGCTTATGCGGGGCCTTTTTTTTTGCTACACTGCGGCCAATTTCAGGCGGTATGTGAAAAATTATGTTTATTTTTGAAGGCAACGAAATTGAGACGGATAGCGAAGGCTATCTGAAGGATACTACCCAGTGGAGCGAGGCGATGGCCGACGTTATCGCCGCACAGGAAGGGATAACGCTCGCCGTTGAGCACTGGGAAGTGGTGCGCTTTGTGCGCGAGTTTTACCTTGAATTCAACACATCACCGGCGATCCGCATGCTGGTCAAGGCGATGGCCAACAAGTTTGGTGAAGAGAAAGGCAACAGCCGCTATCTCTATCGCCTGTTCCCGAAAGGCCCCGCCAAACAGGCGACCAAAATCGCCGGGCTGCCGAAGCCGGTGAAGTGCATCTAATAGAGGATCGCGAATTTGTCCCAGCTGCGGGTGGGTTGATGGGGTTCAGTCAACACCCGGTCAACCCGCGCGCTGCGCGGCCCGCCGGCTTTCAGCCAGGCGATGAGTTTCTCCACCTGCTCCGCCTCGCCGCAGGCAAGGACTTCTACGCCGCCGTCGTCCAGATTACGGGCATAGCCGGTCAACCCCAGCTGCAGCGCTTCCCGCTGCGTGGAATAGCGAAACCCTACGCCCTGAACGGAACCGTATACCCATGCCATGGTGCAGATACTGGCCATTAACCTCTCCTTTTGACTTACCCTTTACGCTGAGGATAGCAAATTCGCTCAGCGTACGTGCTTTGGTAGTAAACCATAGTGCTGGCGAAAGCGCGCGGTAAAGCGCGATCCCGACTGATATCCGCTGTTCTGCGCGATTTCGCCTATTGGCCGCGAGGTGGTCTGCAGCTGTCCCAGGGCGTGGGCCATCCGCACCTCCTCGACGATCTGGCGAAAACTCTGCGATTCCTGCTGCAGACGACGGCGCAGCGTGGACTCTCCGAGAAAGAGCATTTTCGCCACCCGCGACACGCTCCATGCCTGCGCCGGCGATAGCATGACCAGCTGCCGAACCTGCGCCGACAGATCCTGCTGCCGCTCGACGAGCAGCGGGCCGGCATACCCCGCCTCGTGGAGCGCCAGCAGCAGGCCCATGGTCTGGTGCTGCTGCAAAGCAGTGGATAATCCTTCCCGCACCGTCTGCAGAACGCTTTGCCACATAAAAGCCAGCTCACTGGTCACCGGGGCGCAGAGCGAAGTCAGACGCCCCGGTGGTTTTTCGCTGAGATAGCGGGTCTTAAACGCCGTCAGCAGCTCAGGCGTCAGCGACAGCAGATCGGAGCAAAAGAGGCCGTTGTCCGGCTGGTTAATCACTTCCAGCTCAACGTCAGACGGCAACACAATCAGCTGTTGCGGTGTCGCCAGCACACGGCTCTCCCCTTGCACAATCACTTTGCTGCCGCGTTTCACCCGACAGAGCGCCGGGGAAAACAGACGCACGCGGTGCAGCCTGCACAGCCGTCGGGTGGTAATCTCCGCGGCGGTCAGGGCGTTATGCTGAAAATGGATACTCTCCATCAGACCGACCTTTTGTTTTAGCGCCCGGCCGTCGCCGTCAATTGCGCTCTGGCGAGAGCATGGCTGTGTAACAGATACCCGACCAGCGCCCCGCTGGCCTCGGCATTCACCGGCAGCGTGGGGACATCCAGCGCCCACACCGTAAAACGGTAGCGGTGCGGTTTATCTCCCGCCGGCGGGCAGGCGCCGCCGAAGCCGGCATAGCCAAAATCATTGCGCCCCTGCACCGCTCCGTCCGGCAGTGTAGCGCTGTTTTTATCTCCCGCACCAGCGGGTAACGAAAAGACGCTGCTGGCGATATTGACCACCGTCCAGTGCCACCAGCCGCTGCCGGTAGGCGCATCAGGATCCCGGACGGTGACCGCGAAGCTGCGCGTCCCCGCTGGGGCATTTTTCCATGCCAGCTGCGGAGAGACATTGCCTCCGGTACAGCCGAAACCGGCAAACCAGTGCTGCTGGGCCAGCGCTTGCCCGTCATGCATATCATCGCTGCTTACGCTAAACGGCGCTGCCATCGCGCCACTGCTCACTGCCGCGACCATCGCCACGGTCATCCGCATTCCTGTTTTCATCGTCTTCTCCTCCTGGGGGTGAGAAGACAGGGTATGACAGTCCATGCACGGTGAATGTGCCGATGCGCCTGCGTTTTGTGCCGAAACGCTCACCTGCGCCTGCCGGAGGAAAGATGCTTGCGTGCGCCAGGTGTGCTAATCTACGCGCCATTTTTCGGTGCCGACATTCCCGTTGCTTAAAGGTAGCTCCATGACAGATTCCCTATTCCCCCGCTTAGTGTTAGCCAAAGGACGCGAGAAATCCCTGCTGCGTCGCCATCCGTGGATTTTCTCCGGCGGCGTCGCCCGTATGGAAGGTAAAGCCCGCAGCGGTGAAACCATCGATATCGTTGACCATCAGGGAAAATGGCTGGCCCGCGGCGCTTACTCGCCCTCGTCACAGATCCGTGCCCGCGTGTGGACATTCGACCGCAACGAAGCCATCGATAACGCCTTCTTTGAACGCCGCCTGCAGCAAGCGCAAACCTGGCGTGCCTGGCTGGCCGAGCGCGATGGCCTCGACAGCTACCGTCTGATCGCCGGCGAGTCTGATGGGCTGCCGGGCGTGACGATCGACCGCTTTGGCAACTTTTTCGTGCTGCAGCTCCTCAGCGCAGGCGCCGAATACCAGCGCGCCGCCATTATCAGCGCCCTGCAGACCCTGTTCCCGGACTGCGCCATTTACGACCGCAGCGATGTCGCGGTGCGTAAAAAAGAGGGTCTGGAGCTGGCCCAGGGGCCGGTGGTGGGAGAACTGCCGCCAGCGCTGCTGCCGATTACCGAGCACGGTATGAAGCTGTTGGTTGATATTCAGGGCGGGCACAAAACCGGCTACTACCTCGACCAGCGCGACAGTCGCCTGGCGACCCGTCGCTACGTGGCGGACAAACGGGTGTTGAACTGCTTCTCCTACACCGGCGGCTTTGCGGTGTCGGCGCTGATGGGCGGCTGCCGCAAGGTCACCAGCGTGGATACCTCGCAGGAGGCGCTCGACGTTGCGCGCCAGAACGTGGAGCTCAACGGACTGGATCTGTCCAAAGCGGAGTTTGTGCGCGACGACGTATTCAAACTGCTGCGTAAGTACCGGGATCAGGGAGAGAAATTCGACGTCATCGTGATGGATCCGCCGAAGTTCGTGGAAAACAAAAGCCAGTTGATGGGTGCATGCCGCGGCTATAAAGACATCAATATGCTGGCGATCCAGCTGCTGAACCCCGGCGGCGTGCTGCTGACCTTCTCCTGTTCCGGCCTGATGACCACCGATTTATTTCAGAAAATCATCGCAGATGCCGCAATTGATGCCGGGCGTGATGTACAATTTATAGAACAGTTCCGTCAGGCTGCCGACCACCCGGTGATCGCAACCTACCCGGAAGGGCTGTATCTGAAGGGGTTTGCCTGTCGCGTCATGTAACTTGAAAAACGAAACATGAGCCTCATATAGGGAGTATTCATGTTTCCCAGGAGGTGCCTATGATAGCCAGCAAATTCGGTATCGGCCAACAGGTCCGCCATACGCTCTTGGGCTACCTGGGCGTCATCGTCGATGTCGATCCCGAGTACTCGCTCGCGGAGCCGGAAGAGGATGAAATTGCCGCCAATGACGAACTGCGTGCGGCGCCCTGGTACCATGTAGTGATGGAAGATGATGACGGTCAGCCGATCCACACCTATCTGGCAGAAGCGCAGCTGAGCAGCGAAACCCGCGACGAACACCCGGAACAGCCGTCCCTTGACGAGCTGGCCAAAACGATTCGCCAGCAGCTGCAGGCTCCGCGCCTTCGCAACTAAACAAAACCCCGCCTGGCGGGGTTTTTTGTTATTTTGCTAATCCCAGTCTCGGCAGCTCTATGGCCGGGCAGCGATCCATCACCACGTTTAACCCGGCTTCTCTGGCCAGCACTGCGGCCTGCTCATTGATCACTCCCAGCTGCAGCCACAGCGTTTTCGCGCCGATAGCAATCGCCTCCTGCGCCACGCCCCATGCCGCTTCTGAATTACGGAAGACATCAACCATGTCGACCTTTTCCGGAACATCGGCAAGCGTTCCATATCCCTGCTGCCCCAGCAGCGTCTTGCCCGCCACCTTCGGCGAAACCGGGATAACGTGATACCCCTGATCCAGCAGATACTTCATGACCCGGTAGCTCGGACGGTCAGGTTTGTCGCTGGCTCCGACCAGCGCAATCGTCCGTGTCGAGGTCAGGATGTCAGCAATATCATTCTCTTTCATGGTTTCCTCCTGCTATTTCACCTAAGTGTATGCTAATCCGCAGCAGGGGGCCATCCAGGCTAACCCACAGATCCAGCAAAATTTTCATCCGCGATGCTTGCAGCGACAGCCACATTCAGTAATCTGTCAACAGGTCAAAATGTGGAATGAAAATATGGAACTGACAACACGTACCCTGCCCGCGCAAAAACATATCGCGCTGGTGGCTCACGATCACTGCAAAGATATGCTGATGAAATGGGTTGCTCGCCATCAGGCGCTGCTGGCGCAACATGTTTTGTACGCCACCGGCACTACCGGCAACCTGGTCTCCCGGGCTACCGGGCTGGAGGTCAATGCCATGCTGAGCGGCCCGATGGGCGGCGACCAGCAGGTGGGCGCCCTCATTTCAGAAGGCAAAATCGACGTACTGATCTTCTTCTGGGATCCGCTGAACGCGGTTCCTCACGACCCGGATGTCAAAGCCTTGCTGCGCCTGGCTACGGTCTGGAACATTCCGGTCGCCACTAACGTCTCCACCGCTGACTTTATTATCCAGTCGCCGCACTTCGCTCAACCGCTCGATATTCTGATCCCGGATTATCCACGCTATCTTGCCGAGCGCCTGAAATAATCGAGCCGCGATTACGGCTTCCTGGCCACAGGCACATCCAGCGCCTGCAGGATCTCAACAAACGGCGACGGTTGCGCCTTGTTAAATAACAGCCACACCCGGTGACGGGCGCGGGTTATGGCCACGTACAGCAGTCGACGCTCCTCCGCATCCGGAAAATCTTCCGGCTGCGGCAGGAGCGCCTCCTCGATGATCGACTCGCGCGCCGGGGCCGGAAACGCATCCACGCCCTCCTGCAGTCCCAGCACAATGACATAGTCGGCCTGCTGACCTTTGCTGGCATGAATGGTCATAAAATCAAGCTGCAGGTGCGGCCAACGCGTCGCCGCCTTATCGAGCGCCTCGGGCTTAAGATGGTGATAGCGGGCAAGCAGCAGGATCCGCTGCTCGGGCTTAACGTAACCGCTCAGCTTATCCAGAAGATCGTCCAGCTTATCGTCGGCTAACAGCGTGACGGCCTTTTTATCTCCCGCCGTCAGGCTATTCAGCGGTTTGCTTAACTGATGCGGATTCTGCTGGATAAAACCATTGGCTATTTCGCCGATTCGCCCGTTAAAGCGATAGGTGGTATCCAGCGCACAGCAGTCCCCTTCGCCAAAGTAGTGGTTGAACGCGGTGGTCAGGGAGAGCTGCGCCCCGCTGAACCGATAAATCGCCTGCCAGTCATCGCCAACGGCAAAGAGCGTAGTTTGGCTATTTTGCCGGCGTAGCGCGGCCAGCAGCGAGGCTCGCTGCGGCGAAATATCCTGAAATTCATCCACCAGAATGTGTTTCCACGGGCTGACAAAGCGGCCTTTATCGAGAATATTGACCGCCTGATGGATCAGGCCGGAAAAATCGACCGCATTTTCCGCCTTCAGCGCCGCCTTCCACTCTTTCAGCAGGGGCGACATCAGCTTCACCCGTTTACTGAACAGATCGCGTACCGTTTCCGGCGCGCCGGCGATCATCTCCGCCTGGGAGCCGCCGTGCATGCGCATCAGGCTGATCCAGCGGTCAAGCCGGCTGGCCATCCGCCGCTGCACTTTTTTATCCTGCCAGAAGTCCCCCTCCGGCAGTTGCCAGCCCATCTCCTCTTCCAGCCACAGACGCCAGCCTTTCGCCTGCGCTTTTTTCTCATGGCACTGCTTTTGCCAGCTTTTCAGCAGCAATGCGTGACGGGCCGCAGTATCACTTTCCAGCTTACTGATGGTGGGCACTTTTTTGCTGCCCTGCTGGATAATATGCAGCGCCAGCGAGTGGAAGGTGCGGGCGGTAATATCGTCTGAAGCCAGACGCTCGCGGATCCGCTCATCCATCTCCTGCGCCGCCTGGCGGCCGAACGCCAGCAGCAGTATTTGCTCTGCCGCCGCTTCTCCCCGCGCCAGCAGCCAGCCCGCTCGCGCCACCAGCACCGAAGTTTTACCACTGCCCGCTCCCGCCAGCACCAGCAGGGAGCGCTCGCCGTTCACCACCGCCCGCGCCTGCGACGGGGTGAGCGGGGAGGATTCCACGCCGTCAAAAAAGCCGCGATACTGCTCCAGCATCGCCTCGGTAAAGGCCTGGTTATGGGCCTGACGCGCCGCTTCAATATCCCCTAACCAGCGCTGACACTCCCGCCACAGTTCCCGGCAGTTATCAAAGGCGTCAAGCCGGCTGGTGGGCATCGGCAGCCCGGTTAACGCATGGCGAATATTATCCTGAACGTCCGCTACCTGCTGACGCGTCAGCCACTTACCTTCTGCCCGGGTGCGTTCGATGGCTGCCAGCTGCTGCTTCAGCACCCCGGCGGCGATATCGCTCATTTCCGTGCTCCACTGCTGCCAGAGCGTATGCAAATGGTGATAAAAGCGCTGCGTTTCGCTCCATTCGGTACCGTGCAAACGCACGACTTTATCGTCCGGCAACACAAACTCCAGTTCGCCCCAGACCAGACCGCGCTTACAATGCACTGACAATAACTGATTGAAAGGGATAAGATACTCATGACGATCGCCGGAAACCTTTACCCCGGCGTTCAGTAACTGCACCCTGTCATAAGGATGCTGAGCCATGCGTTTGCCCAATGTTGTCGCTTTAAGTTCCATATAATGTCGATTTTCAATCAGGGTGGATTGTTTTTCAGTTTAACCGCCCCGGACCAGGTGCTCCAGCGCAAAAAAACGTTACAATTGTCAGGTCTTCTTATCCACAGGGCAAAACCGAGGGTTTATGCGTACCATTCTGAATATTCTGAACTTTATTCTTGGCGGTTTCGCCACCACTTTAGGCTGGCTGCTCGCCACCCTGGTCAGCATTATGCTGATCGTCACGCTGCCGCTGACTCGTTCCTGCTGGGAAATCACTCGCCTTTCGTTATTCCCCTACGGTAACGAGGCGATTCATGTTGATGAGCTCGAGCCTGGTCGACAAAACAGTCTGCTGAACGCCGGCGGCACCATCCTGAACATTTTGTGGTTTATTTTTTTCGGCTGGTGGTTGTGCCTGATGCATATTTTCAGCGGCATCGCCCAGTGCCTGACTATCATAGGCATCCCGGTGGGGATCGCTAATTTTAAAATCGCCGCCATCGCCCTCTGGCCAGTGGGGCGCCGGGTCGTCTCTGTGGAAACCGCGCGCGCCGCGCGTGAAGCCAATGCGCGTCGTCGCTTTCAGTAACCGAACGGAACACGGACATGATTAGCCCCCTGCTACGCCGCTACACCTGGAACAGCGCCTGGCTTTATAACGTACGCATTTTTATCGCGCTCTGCGGCACGACGCTGTTTCCCTGGTGGATCGGCGAAGTCAAACTGACCATCCCCCTCACCCTCGGCGTCGTGGCCGCGGCGCTGACCGACCTTGACGACCGTCTGGCGGGCCGTCTGCGCAACCTCGCCATTACTCTGGTTTGCTTTTTCATCGCCTCCGCCTCTGTGGAGCTGCTGTTTCCGTGGCCGCCGCTGTTTGCCCTTGGTCTGACCGTGTCTACGATCGGCTTTATTTTGCTCGGCGGCCTCGGCCAGCGCTATGCGACCATTGCCTTCGGCGCCCTGCTTATCGCCATCTACACCATGCTTGGCGTTACGCTGTACGATCACTGGTATCTGCAGCCGTTGTTCCTGCTGGCGGGTGCCGTGTGGTACAACCTGCTGACGCTGTCCGGCCACCTGATCTTTCCGATTCGTCCACTTCAGGACAACCTGGCGCGTAGCTATGAGCAACTGGCCCGCTATCTGGAGCTCAAATCACGGCTGTTTGATCCAGACCTTGAGGATGAGAGCCAGGCGCCGCTGTACGATCTGGCCCTCGCCAACGGCCAGTTGGTGGCGACCCTTAACCAAACCAAGGTTTCACTGTTGACCCGTCTACGAGGCGACCGTGGGCAGCGCGGTACTCGTCGCACGCTGCAGTATTACTTTGTGGCCCAGGATATTCATGAACGCGCCAGCTCATCGCATATCCAATATCAGACTCTGCGCGATCAATTCCGCTACAGCGATGTGATGTTCCGTTTCCAGCGCATGCTGTCGATGCAGGCGCAGGCCTGTCAGAAACTCTCGCGGGCGATTCTGCTACGCGAACCCTATCAGCATGATGCCCATTTCGAACGGGCGTTTATGCATCTCGATGCAGCACTCGAGCGCGTGCGCGCCGGCGGCGCATCCGACGAGCAGCTCAACGCCCTCGGCTATTTACTCAATAACCTGCGCGCCATTGATGCGCAACTGGCCACCATTGAATCGGTGCAAACCACGGCGCCCGCCGGGAGTAATACCGAGACGCTGCTGGCCGACGACAGGCTCGGCGGGCTGAACGATATCTGGCTGCGCCTGCAGCGCAATATGTCGCCAGAGTCAGCCCTCTTTCGCCACGCGGTGCGTATGTCGCTGGTGCTTTGCGCCGGCTACGCTTTTATCCAGTTTACCGGGCTTCAGCACGGCTACTGGATCCTGCTGACCAGCTTGTTCGTCTGTCAGCCGAACTATAACGCCACCCGCCATCGCCTGGCGTTGCGGATCATCGGCACCCTGGTCGGGGTGGCGATCGGCCTGCCGGTCCTCCTGCTGGTACCGTCGGTTGAAGGACAGCTGCTGCTGATCGTTCTCACCGGCGTGCTGTTCTTTGCCTTCCGTAACGTGCAGTACGCCCATGCCACGATGTTTATTACGCTGCTGGTGCTGCTGTGCTTTAACCTGCTTGGCGAAGGTTTTGAAGTCGCCCTGCCGCGCATCATTGATACGCTGATCGGCTGCGCCATCGCCTGGGCGGCGGTGAGCTTCATCTGGCCGGACTGGAAATTCCGCAACCTGCCACGGGTGTTGGATCGCGCGATGAACGCGAACTGCCGTTATCTGGATGCCATCCTGGAGCAGTACCACCAGGGCCGCGACAACCGGCTGGCCTACCGTGTCGCACGCCGTGACGCCTACAACCGCGATGCTGAGCTGGCATCCGTCGTCTCGAACTTGTCGACGGAACCACGGGCGGATGCCGCACAGCGCGAGACCGCCTTTCGCCTGCTGTGTCTCAATCATACCTTCACCAGCTACATCTCCGCCCTCGGCGCGCATCGGGAAAAACTGTCCACGCCGGACATCCTCGCCCTGCTGGATGATGCGGTCTGCTATGTGGATGATGCCTTACATCATACCCCAGCGGATGAACAGCGAGTGCAGAAGGCGTTGACCAGCCTGCAAAGCCGGATCCACCATCTGGAGCCGCGCGCGGACAGTAAAGAGCCCCTTGTGTTACAGCAGATTGGCCTGCTGCTGGCGCTGTTGCCTGAAATCTGCCGCCTGCAGCAGCGGGTACACGCTCAAACGGAATAACCGTTGTCCACTAGCGGGCAGCCGCCCATTCCAGAAGCTCCTGACGCCGTGGCGTCGGGAGCGCGGCGGCATGGACGCCAACGATAGCCCCCTCCAGCGCCAGCAAGACGTTGTGTGATAGGGAAGCATTGTTCTCACGCAGCTTTAGCCAGGCCTGGCGGGCGCCCACCTGCCGTAGTGCTAACACGTCTGGTATGCCCGAGTGAATCAGCTGCAATTCCATATGAAAGCTGATATTAGGTAAATCCTTCAGGCGTCCCGACGACCGGCGGCGACATTTTTCACGCTGGGCGCTCTGCCACGACATCAGCGATAAGCGGAAAAGCTGTTTCTCATCGCGCCACAAGGCATCGTCGATTTGATAATACTTTAGCGGCACGATGCGCCCATGTCGGCGCAGCATCAATAAAGGATTATGGTGTTCTACCCGATAGGCAGCGCTCTGCTCGCAGGCTTTCAGATAAATATTTCCCTCTGCCACCATCGCAAACACGGTATCTTCGATAGCCAGGCTGTAGCCGCCAAACAGGGGGCGAGAGTGAAGTTGACCCAGCGGTGAGACGCAGGCCTGAAATTGCGGGAGCCGCGGACATACAAGTTTTTTCATGATCATTCCTTTGTGAATCATGTAATTAAACTTAAGTTGTTAACGGATCCGCTAAGAGAAAACATAAGGGACTTCCCTGGCAGCAGCAAGATGATTTTTGCCTGCTTTTCCACCAGAGTGCGGTTTTGCGAGACGCTTTCAGAAAATTGCAGCTGTTGCTGCAACTGGAAGACAGGAGAGAAAGGATTAGCCGGTGTTAAGGATAGTGTTGAGGTCAGCCGCAAAGCCGGATAGTCAGGGTGGCTGAAAGTGATTAAATTTCCATCAGCAAAATGACAAATTGCGGTTGATCTTTTCCCCTGGTGGATATACTGTATATGCATACAGTAACTACAGGCGGGATAGACTATGTTTACTTCAGCTCACGCAAACCGTTCAGCACAGGCTTCTGCTCCGGCAGGCCACTACGCTCATCGTTCTGGCGAACAGGCCGCCAATGGGCTGATCAGTGAAATTGTCTATCGTGAAGATCAACCCATGATGACACAGTTGTTGTTGCTACCTTTATTACAGCAGCTGGGTCAACAGTCTCGCTGGCAGCTGTGGCTTACGCCGCAACAAAAGCTTAGCCGCGAGTGGGTTCAGTCTGCCGGTCTGCCGCTGTCTAAAGTCATGCAAATTAGCCAGCTCTCTCCTTGCCATACCGTAGACTCTATGATCCGCGCCCTGCGCACCGGTAATTATAGTGTGGTTATCTGCTGGCTGGCGGAAGAGTTAACCGCTGACGAACATGAGCGTCTGGTCAATGCCGCCCAGGAAGGCTGCGCGATGGGGTTCATCATGCGCCCGGTCCGAAATCAGGGCACGCTCGGCAGACAACTCAGCGGGCTAAAAATTCACTCAAATTTGTATCATTGAGTGAAATTAGGATTATTCCTGGAATTTTTTTTACCGGTGGTAAAGGCGTTGTGTTTTTTAGGGTCTTTTTCGCGGAATGCCTGCCACACGGGGATTTGTGCCTTTTTTTCGTGTACGAAAATCAACCATATTTGTTAAATATTGTGTACACAACCCTTTTTTTTCATATGCCTGACAGAGTTCACACTTGTAAGTTTTGAACTAAGTTGTAGACTTTACATCGCCAGGGGTGATCGGCTTACGCTGCATGTATCAGCATAGTTAACAACAAGTCACGCCCCCGGTGAAGGATTTAACCGTGAGGTCTTTTGTAACTTCATGGCGAATTTTGGATGATAATGAGGCGCAAAAAATGAAAAAGACAGCTATCGCGATTGCAGTGGCACTGGCTGGCTTCGCTACCGTAGCGCAGGCCGCTCCGAAAGATAACACCTGGTATGCAGGTGGTAAACTGGGTTGGTCCCAGTATCACGACACCGGTTTCTACGGTAACGGTTTCCAGAACAACAATGGTCCGACCCGTAACGATCAGCTTGGTGCTGGTGCGTTCGGTGGTTACCAGGTTAACCCGTACCTCGGTTTCGAAATGGGTTATGACTGGCTGGGCCGTATGGCATATAAAGGCAGCGTTGATAACGGTGCTTTCAAAGCTCAGGGCGTTCAGCTGACCGCTAAACTGGGTTACCCGATCACTGACGATCTGGATATCTACACCCGTCTGGGCGGCATGGTTTGGCGCGCTGACTCCAAAGGCAACTACGCTTCCACCGGCGTTTCCCGTAGCGAACACGACACTGGCGTTTCCCCAGTATTTGCTGGCGGCGTAGAGTGGGCTGTTACTCGTGACATCGCTACCCGTCTGGAATACCAGTGGGTTAACAACATCGGCGACGCTGGCACTGTTGGTACCCGTCCTGATAACGGCATGCTGAGCCTGGGTGTTTCCTACCGTTTCGGTCAGGAAGATGCTGCACCGGTTGTAGCTCCGGCTCCGGCTCCGGCTCCGGAAGTGGCTACCAAGCACTTCACCCTGAAGTCTGACGTACTGTTCAACTTCAACAAAGCGACCCTGAAACCGGAAGGTCAGCAGGCTCTGGATCAGCTGTACACCCAGCTGAGCAACATGGATCCGAAAGACGGTTCCGCTGTTGTTCTGGGCTACACCGACCGCATCGGTTCCGAAGCTTACAACCAGCAGCTGTCTGAGAAACGTGCTCAGTCCGTTGTTGACTACCTGGTTGCTAAAGGCATCCCGGCTGGCAAAATCTCCGCTCGTGGCATGGGTGAATCCAACCCGGTTACTGGCAACACCTGTGACAACGTGAAAGCTCGCGCTGCCCTGATCGATTGCCTGGCTCCGGATCGTCGTGTAGAGATCGAAGTTAAAGGCTACAAAGAAGTTGTAACTCAGCCTGCGGCTTAAGTTATCACTGATGAAAAAACCCGCTTCGGCGGGTTTTTTTATGCCTTCTCGCTCGCTTTAGCGGCTGAAGCTGATAGCTGATAGCTGATAGCTGAAGACCGTGAGCGATGGATTGTGCATTGTCGACCGTGCGCTGCGACCTGCGCCTTAGCAACCGCTAATCGGGCATGCCGGTTACTCTTTACCCAGCAGTACCTGCAGATCGTGCTTCAGGCTCGACATTTTACTGGCATATTTCTCTTTATGCTCAGCATCCTCAATCAGCTGGACAATGGTTTCGGACAAGGTTTTCCCCCGCCGCTGCGCCAGACCGGCAAGGCGCTGCCAGACGACAAACTCAAGGTCGATTGACTTCTTGCGCGTATGCTGATGCTCGGCGTTAAAATGGCGTTTCCGTCGCGCGCGGATAGTCTGCTTCATGCGGTTCATCAGCGCCGGATTCATATGCTGCTCAATCCAGGCATGCACCAGCACAGGTTCATTCTCGAGCGTCAGCAAGTCATCTACCGCAGCTTGCGCAGCGCTGGCCTCAATGTAGCGGGTAATCAGCTCACCTTCCCGGTGCTTCTTTACCAGATATTTCCATTTCCAGCCGCTTTCAAGATTTTCCAGTTGTTGATATTTCATTGCGATCTCAATGTGACCGTGTAACTCATTTCAGGATATCAGTTTTTTCCTGATGTGCTGAATATAAATCATTATTCGTGATGTGGATGGCCGGGTAATCATCGGGGTACTCATAATCCTCCGTGTGCTCTGACGCGGCATCAGGTATAATTGCGCGCTTTACATCTAACTAAAAAACAGCGACTTTGACCATTACGAAACTGACCCGAACCGACCTTGCGCCTGATCTGGAACCTTACCAGGCGCTGTTTGCTCAAGCGGAACTCTCTCATCCGGCCCCCTCCCTCTCGGGCGATCTGCAGCCGCGTTTGTTCTATGCGCTTGAGCAGCTGCTGTGCACCCCGGCAGTCTCCTCCTTCATGCTGGTGAAAGCCCCTGAGGAGCCGGAATATCTGCAATGGCTGGCGGCTGAAACTCGTACGCTGCACGAACCTGCCGCACCGCTTCACGGAGTCCGCTATGAGGTTAACGGCGCTCACGTGACGCTCGCGCCGGCGCAACGCGCTGAAGATAATTTTGCCAGTACCGCTCCGGTCGTGGCGGCCGATTGGCTGGAGGCAGAACAGCTGTTTGGCTGCGTACGCCAGTTTAACGGTGAAATCACACTTCAGCCTGGCCTGGTCCATCAGGCCAACGGCGGCGTGCTGGTGCTTTCACTACGCACACTACTGGCACAACCGCTACTGTGGGTGCGCCTGAAAAATATGGTGACCCGTCAACGCTTTGACTGGCTCTCCATCGATGAATCACGGCCGCTGCCGGTCAGCATCCCTTCCATGCCGCTGAGCCTGAAAGTCATGCTGGTGGGCGAACGCGAATCTCTGGCCGATTTTCAGGAAATGGAGCCAGAGCTCTCTGCCCAGGCCATCTATAGTGAGTATGAAGACACCCTGCAGTTTGCAGACGCCGATACGCTGAAGGCCTGGTGCCAGTGGGTATGGCAGAATGCACAGCAGCTGGAACTACCGGGCCCGGCGAGCGATGCCTGGCCACTGCTGATCGATGAAGGGACGCGCTACACCGGCGACCAGGAGACCCTGCCGCTCAGCCCGCTATGGATAGCCCGCCAGCTGCGTGAGTCTGCCGCCTTCTGCGAAGGCGAAGAGATTACCGGCGAAGCGATGCAGACGATGCTGGCGCGCCGTGAGTGGCGTGAGGGCTACCTGGCGGAGCGTATGCAGGAGGAAATCCTGCAGGAACAGATCCTGATTGAAACCGAAGGCGAATGCGTCGGGCAGATTAACGCCCTCTCGGTCATTGAATTCCCCGGTCATCCACGCGCCTTCGGCGAACCTTCGCGCATCAGCTGCGTCGTGCACATTGGCGACGGCGAGTTTATCGACGTCGAGCGTAAAGCCGAGCTGGGCGGCAACATTCATGCGAAAGGCATGATGATCATGCAGGCTTTTCTGATGTCCGAGCTGGAGCTGGAGCAACAACTCCCCTTCTCCGCTTCGCTGACCTTTGAGCAGTCCTACAGTGAAGTGGATGGCGACAGCGCCTCCATGGCTGAACTCTGCGCCTTAATCAGCGCTCTGGCCAACGTGCCGATTAATCAAAGCATCGCGATCACCGGCTCTGTCGACCAGTTTGGTCGTGTGCAGCCGGTCGGCGGTCTGAACGAGAAAATTGAAGGCTTCTTCACTATTTGCCAGCAGCGCGGTTTAACCGGCAAACAGGGAGTGATTATCCCTGCCGCCAACGTTCGTCATCTCAGCCTGAGCCACGAACTACGTCAGGCCGTTGCCGACAACCAGTTTGCTATCTGGGCAATAGACGATATTAGCGAAGCGCTGCCGATGTTGACCCAGCTGATGTGGGACGGTGAAGGACAGACGCTGCGACAAACCATTCAGGAGCGGATAGCGCAGGCGACCCAGCAGGAGACTCGCCATCGTTTTCCGTGGCCGCTACGCTGGTTAGGTGGGACAAGTTCTAACTGATCGGACTTGTTCAGCTTACACGTGTTAGCTATCCTGCGTCCCGAACTTAAAATAAGGCTTACTGAAAACATGGTAGATAAACGCGAATCCTATACAAAAGAAGATCTTCTTGCCTCTGGTCGTGGTGAACTGTTCGGCGCGAAAGGCCCGCAGTTGCCGGCGCCAAACATGCTGATGATGGACCGCGTCATCAAAATGACCGAAACCGGTGGTAACTATGACAAAGGTTATGTTGAGGCCGAACTCGACATCAACCCGGACCTGTGGTTCTTCGGTTGCCACTTTATCGGCGATCCGGTGATGCCGGGCTGCCTGGGCCTGGATGCCATGTGGCAGCTGGTGGGTTTCTATCTCGGCTGGCTCGGTGGCGAAGGCAAAGGCCGCGCGCTGGGCGTTGGCGAAGTGAAATTCACGGGTCAGGTTCTGCCGACCGCGAAAAAAGTGACCTACCGCATCCACTTCAAGCGCATCGTTAACCGTCGTCTGATTATGGGCCTTGCGGATGGTGAAGTGCTGGTTGACGATCGCCTGATCTACACCGCAAGCGATCTGAAAGTGGGTCTGTTCCAGGATACTTCCGCTTTCTGATAACCTTCAGCAGCGATTAAAAGGCGAAGCCCCCGCTATGCGGAGGCTTCTTTTTTAAAGAGACAGTGTCAGGCCGTTAGTACCCTGTCCTCCATGGCTTCTCGCCAGCCTCCCAGCCACCATGAGCGTTGATTCAGGCTCTGGTATGGACACATTTCTTTCGATCTTCCTGCGATACCCGCCTGATATCCGCGTTGATGTGCCCGTTCCAGGCGATCTCGTTTTTGTCTCTTCATGCCTCGTTTCCCTCATTCTTTGATCTGGTGGAAAAGAAAACAGTGGTCGCAAATTATGCAGCCACGGGTTACGAATACCGCGAAATGAAGGCAACGTCAATGCGCAAAATTCACGCCATTGTCATATTTGTGACCTATATAAGAGTTCATTTTTTGTTCATCTGACACACCGGCCGGTAACGAACTGACCTGACAAAAAAAAGCCGTGCGGCTCAGATGAACCGCACGGCAGATCAGCGTGATGAATTTTACTTATGGCAGACGGTTAAGCTCGCTGGCAATGGCCGCCGCCTCCTGGCTCCACGCCTGCGCCAGGGTCTTAACCATCGCGTCATAACCATCCTGATCCTGCTTAAGCACGATGTTGAACGGGCGCTTGATCAGCTGTCCCTGATGCTTCAGCAGCCACTCACCGCTGACGATAACCCGCCCGTCGTAGCGTCCGTGAAAGCCATTGACCGCGACGTTGAGCGTATCCTGCTCGCTACCCAGCGGCTGGGATGACACCACCCAGCCCGGCAGCTGTTGGCTCAGGTTCGCCACCAGCGTGGTGCGCAACTGCTGGTCCAGTGGGCTGGCCCACAGATTATTATTGGCGATCACATACTGCACGTCGGTGGTCTGATAGACCACCCCGTTACCCGCCAGGTAATCCGGGATGCTGACCTGCTCAACCCACAGCAGACGCGCCCCCTGGCTGGCGGCGCTCTGTGCGCCGCCCTGCGCCACCGGCAGCTGGTAATACGTTTTGCTTTCGCCGCCGCTACTGCACGCCGTCAGCACGCATACGGCTGCCGCCAGTAACCATTTTTTCATTATTTCGCTCCCTTCGGCTGTGGGTCTTTTTTATCCTTCGCCTCAAATACCAGCGCATTGCTCTTATCATTGAGCGTTTTCAGGACCGGCTGCAATTCACGCAGCACCTGATCCAGACGCTGCATATCGGCCACCATCTTATTGTAGGCCGCGGAGCCCGGCTGGAAGCCCTGCATGCTGCGGTTCAGCTCGCGCAGCGTCGTCTGCATATCCGCAGGCAACTGCTGCATCGACTGGCTGGAGGTGATCTTATTCAGACTATCCAGCGTGGTCTGCACGTGCTGCATGGTCTTCTCGCTCTGCGCCAGGGTGCTGGTCGCCTGCTCCAGCAACGGATTGAGCGGCAGGTTATTAATCTTATCCAGCGCATCCATCAGACGCTGCTGGATCTGCGCCAGACCACCGCTGATGGTCGGGATAATCGGATAGCCGTTAAACTCCTGAATTTTCCCGCGCGGCGGCGCCTTCGGATAGAAGTCGAGATCGATATACAGCGCGCCGGTCACCAGGTTACCGGTTTTCAGCGAGCCGCGCAGTCCGCGGTTGATCAGATCGTCAATATGGGCACGAATATTCGGATCGCCGCCCAGCTGGTTAATCAGACGTTGCGGTTCAACCCGCACTTCCACCGGAATGCGATAATCGTCGTTCAAACGCTGCTTCAGACCGGGAATGAAGAACGGCACTTTGCCGACGGTTCCCAGACGGATGCCGCGGAACTCTACCGGCGCGCCCGGCTGCAGGCCGCGAACCGAGTCTTTGAAGAACATCACATAGTCAATATGTTCGGTAAAGACCGAATCCTGGATGCTCTTCTGATCGTCAAATAAATGGTATTCCGTTTTATTTGCCACCGGCTCGCCGAGATCCAATCCTTCAGGAATATCGAAGCTCACGCCGCCGCCAAACAGCGTCGACAGCGAACCCATCTCGACGCGCATCCCCGCCGAAGTCAAATCTACAGCGATGCCGCTGTCCTTCCAGAAGCGGACATTGGTGGTCACCAGGCGGTCATTGGGCGCATTGATAAACAATTGATAAGTGATACGACGTTTCTGGGTGTCGAAGGTGCTGGTTTCCACCGACCCCACGCGATAGCCGCGGAACAGCACCGGATCGCCCGGCGACAGCTGCCCCGCCTTGCTGCTTTCCAGCAGAATACGGATCCCCTTGGCATCCGGCGAGGCCAGCGGCGGAGAATCCAGTAGCGGATACTGCGCTGGCACCGAACCTTTCGTCCCCGGCTGCAGTTCAATATAGGCCCCGGACAACAATGTCCCAAGACCGCTGATCCCCTCGCGACCTACCTGCGGTTTCACCACCCAAAAGACGGAATCGTTGTGCAGTAATTTCTGCATCCCTGAGTTGAGGCGGGCTTTGATTTCCACGTGGGTTAAATCGTCGGTCAGCGTCGCGCTCTCCACTACCCCAACGTCCACGCTGCGGCTCTTGATGCGGGTTTTTCCCCCTTCAATCCCTTCCGCGTTGGTGGTGATCAGCGTGACCTCAGGGCCCTGATGGCTGTAATGATAGAACAGGATCCACGCCCCGATCAGCGCAGTGACGATAGGAAAGATCCACACCGGTGACCAGTTCTTCACCTTCTGCACTTTCGCTTCTCCGCTCTTATTTTCCATGTTGTTGTATTTCCTCATGGCTTGAATCTGGCTCACGATCCCACAGTAAACGGGGATCAAACGTCATGGCTGAAAACATGGTCATCACCACCACCAGCGCAAACATCACCGCGCCGATAGCGGGATAGATATTCATCAACCCTCCCATGCGCACCAGCGCAGAGAGTACGGCGATGACAAAAACATCAATCATTGACCAGCGGCCAACAAATTCCACCACTTCATAGATCAGATGCATACGTTCCGAATCGCGCTCACCGTTGCCATTGGCGTTCCAGCACAGCCAGGCAATAGCGATCATTTTTAGCGTCGGCACCATAATACTGGCGATAAAGATCACCAGCGCCACCGGATAAGACCCCTCGCTCCACAGTAAAACGACCCCAGCCATAATGGTCGACGGCATTTTATCGCCCAACAGATCGGTGATCATGATCGGCATAATATTGGCAGGAAGATAAAGGATAAATGAGGTCACCAGCAGCGCCAGCGTCCACTGCAGGCTGTTTTTACGCCGCGCCGTTCCTTTACTGTGACAGCGCGGGCAGATCGTCAGATCGGCCGGCAACACCGCCGTGCAGCACGCGCAGGAGCGCAGCCCCTGGCGGATACCGGCCACACCGACCTTCAGCGGTTGGGTAATGGCTGGCATGGGGGCGATATCATCCCACAGCCAGCGGCGGTCGACGCACTGAAAAGTACGTAACTGCAGCAGGCAAAACATACACCACGGCACAAAACTCAGACCGATGCCGATATCGCCGTAGGCCATCAGCTTGACGAAGCTCACCAGCACGCCGGCAAGAAAGATCTCCGCCATGCCCCAGGTTTTCAGGTGGAACAGAATACGCGCAAGGAACGCCTTGAGACCGGCGGGCATTCTGACCCGATTGACCAGCAGCAGAATGGTGACCAGGCAAAACGCCGGTACCAGCTGCACAAAGAGTAAAAAGAAAGTGCCGAGGCTGGCGTAATCCTCGGTAAATAACACATTGGGAATTTCCAGTAGCTCTATTTCGCTGCTGATCCCGCCCACTTTCATATAGATGAACGGAAAGAGGTTGGCCAACAGCAGCATAAACAGCGCGACCAGCGCATACGCCGTGGGACGCTGGCGAGGCGCGTCCCACGTGGTGGTTAATGTTGTACCGCAGCGCGGACAAGCGGCTTTCTGGCGATGCTCAAGCTGCGGCAAAGCCACCAGCAAATCACATTGGGGACATAAAATATGTCGCGCAGCATGATGATGATCGCACATGACAACTCCTCGGCTCAGGCGCCGTTCTTTAATCCTTCGAGATATTCCCAGCGTTCAAAGGCCGCTTCCAGCGCCTGTTCCGCTTCGGCCAGCTTTGCCAGCACCTGCTGCGTGCGATCGTGCGGTTGTCCAAAGAAGTCGGGATCGGCCACCTGCTCCTGCAGCGTCTGAAGTTCGGCCTCGAGGGCTTCCAGCTTCTGCGGCAGCTGTTCCAGCTCGCGCTGCAGGTTATAGCTTAGTTTGTTCCCGCCGCGTTTGACAGTTTCTGCTTTTGGCTGAGCGACTTCCAACGTTTTTTTCGCTGCCGGCTGCTTCTGCGCCAACGACTGGGCCTGCTGTCCGCGGGCGTCGTGATAGCCGCCGATATACTGGCCGATGCGACCGCCGCCTTCGAAGATCCAGCATTCGGTTACGGTGTTATCCACGAACTGACGATCGTGGCTCACCAGCATCACGGTGCCCTGATAGCCATCAATCAGCTCTTCCAGCAGCTCCAGCGTTTCGACATCCAGGTCGTTTGTCGGTTCATCGAGAATCAACAAGTTGCTGGGTTTCAAAAACAGCCGCGCCAGCAGCAGGCGGTTACGTTCCCCGCCAGAGAGCGCCCGCACCGGAGTCATCGCCCGTTTCGGATGGAACAGGAAGTCCTGCAGATAGCCCAGCACATGGCGCGGCTTACCGTTAACCATCACCTCCTGCTTACCTTCCGCAAGGTTATCCATCACCGTCCGGTCCGGATCCAGCTCTGCGCGGTGCTGGTCGAAGTAGGCAACTTCCAGTTTGGTACCAACGTGGATCCGCCCGCTGTCGGCCTGCAGCTGGCCAAGCATCAGCTTCAGCAGCGTGGTTTTCCCACAGCCGTTGGGGCCAATCAGGGCAATCTTGTCGCCGCGCTGGATCTGCGCGGAGAAATCTTTCACCAGCACTTTGCCATCAACCTGATAGTTGACGTTCTCCATTTCGAAAACGATTTTGCCGGAGCGCGAAGCCTCTTCAACCTGCATCCTGGCGCTGCCCATCACTTCCCGGCGCTCGCCGCGCTCACGACGCATCGCCTTCAGGGCGCGAACGCGGCCTTCGTTACGCGTGCGGCGCGCTTTGATCCCCTGACGGATCCACACCTCTTCCTGAGCGAGCTTGCGGTCGAATTCCGCATTCTGCAGTTCTTCAACCCGCAGGGCTTCTTCTTTATCCAGCAGATACTGATCGTAATCGCCCGGGTAGGTCACCAGCTTGCCGCGATCGAGGTCGACGATGCGCGTCGCCATATTGCGGATAAAGGAGCGGTCGTGCGAAATAAAGATAATGGTGCCTTTAAAGGTTTTCAGGAACCCTTCCAGCCAGTCGATGGTTTCGATATCCAGGTGGTTGGTAGGTTCATCGAGCAGCAGCACGCGCGGCCCGCTGACCAGCGCGCGGCCCAGCGCCGCTTTACGCAGCCAGCCGCCGGACAGGGAGGCCAGCTGCGCATTGGCGTCAAGGCCAAGCTGCTCAATCACTTCGTTAATGCGGCTGTCCAGCTGCCACAGCCCCAGGTTATCGAGCTGCTCCTGCAGGCGCGCCAGTTCATTTAAATTTTTGTCGCTCGGATCGGTCATGACCTGATGTGATACGTCATGGTAGGCCTTCAGGTAGGCCGCCTGCTCGGCGATGCCTTCCGCGACAAAATCGTACACCGTACCGGCGACATTACGCGGCGGATCCTGCTGCAGACGCGCCACAATCAGATCCTGTTCATAAATAATGCGCCCGTCATCCAGCCCCTGCTCGCGGTTGAGGATCTTCATCAGGGTCGATTTACCGGCGCCGTTGCGTCCGACGAGGCAGACGCGTTCGTTATCTTCGATATGCAGCTCGGCATTATCCAGCAGCGGCGCATCGCTGAAGGAAAGCCAGGCGCCATGCATACTAATCAGTGACATTCTTTATTCCTTTCAGGCTGCGGTAATCAGCCAGCAGTTGTGGATCTGACGGTTGCGGGCAAAATCCTGCGACAGCGTTTTTTGCGAAATCTCTTGCGCCTTCAGGCCAAGCGCCGCCAGCCCGTCATGATCCATACGGAAACCGCGTTTGTTATTCGAGAACATAATGGTGCCGCCTTTACGCAGCAGACGTTTCAGATCGGTCATCAGGCGAATGTGATCGCGCTGGACGTCGAAAGCATCTTCCATTCGTTTGGAGTTGGAGAAGGTCGGCGGATCGATAAAGATCAGATCGAACTGCTCGTTGCTCTCCCGCAGCCAGCCCAGGACGTCCGCCTGCATCAGGCGATGCGCGCGGCCGGTCAGGCCATTGAGACGCAGGTTGCGTTCCGCCCACTCCAGATAGGTGCGCGACATATCCACCGTGGTGGTGGAGCGAGCGCCGCCGAGGCCGGCGTGGACGCTGGCGCTGCCGGTATAGGAGAACAGATTGAGGAAATCCTTGCCTTTGCTCATCTGGCCAAGCATACGACGGGCGATCCGGTGGTCGAGGAACAGACCGGTATCCAGGTAGTCGGTGAGGTTGACCCACAGACGCGCGTTGTACTCCTGCACCTCGATAAAGTCGCCTTTCTCCGCCATCTTCTGATACTGATTTTTCCCCTTTTGCCGCTCGCGGGTCTTCAGCACCAGCTTATTCGGCGCGATTCCTAACACCGCGATAGTCGCGGCGATAATATCGAACAGGCGCTGGCGCGCTTTATGCGCGTCGACAGTTTTCGGCGGGGCATACTCCTGGACCACCACCCAGTCGGCGTAGCGATCGATGGCCACGTTGTATTCCGGCAGGTCAGCATCGTACAGGCGATAGCATTCAATGCCTTCCTGACTGGCCCATTTTTCAAACTTCTTCAGGTTCTTACGCAGACGGTTAGCAAAATCTTCCGCCAGCATCGCCGGCTTGCCGCCTTCGCTCTCCGCCAGGTGATAATTCTTCTGCACGCAGTCCAGCGGGCCGTTCTTGGCTTTAAACTGTTTGTCGGCGCGCAGCTGCAGGCAGCTTAACAGCTCCGGCGAGGCGCTGAACACCGACAGGTTCCAGCCGCCAAACTGACTTTTCATGATCCGGCCCAGCAAGCTGTGCAGGGCGATCAGCGCCGGCTCGCTTTCCAGACGCTCGCCGTACGGCGGGTTGCTGATCACGGTGCCGTACGGGCCTTTCGGCAGCGGATTATTCAACTGGGCGACGTCTTTGACTTCAAAATCGATCAGCTCGCCGATGCCGGCCCGACGGGCGTTGCGGCGGGCGCGGTCAATGACGCGTGCGTCGACATCGGATCCATAGAAGCGTGAACCATATGCCGCCAGCCCCTGACGGGCGCGGGTTTGCGCTTCCGCTTTGACCTCTTTCCAGATGACGTCGTCGTGCTGTGCCCAGCCGCCAAAGCCCCAGTGGCCGCGGTGCAGGCCCGGCGCGCGGTCGGTCGCCAGCATCGCCGCCTCAATCAGCAGGGTACCGGAGCCGCACATCGGATCGAGCAGCGGGGTGCCCGGCACCCAGCCGGAGCGCATCACGATCGCCGCCGCGAGGTTTTCTTTGATCGGCGCCATACCGGTGCCATCGCGGTAGCCGCGCAGGTGCAGACCTTCGCCGCTCAGATCCAGCGAGATGTGCGCCGTCTCTTTGTTCAGCCAGACGTTGATCCGCAGATCGGGCGACTCACGATCGACGTTCGGGCGCGGCAGATTCTTACGGGTGAAGCTGTCGACAATAGCGTCTTTGACCTTCAGCGCGCCGTACTGGCTGTTGCGGATCTCCTCATTGAGGCCGCTAAAATGCACCGCGAAGGTGGCGCCAGGGTTGAACATCTCCGTCCACGGAATGGCCTGTACGCCGAGGTACAGATCCAGATCGCTGTATACGCGACACTCGCCCAGCGGCAGCATGATGCGCGAAGCCAGCCGGCTCCACATCAGGCTCTGATACAGCAGGCGCGTATCCCCCTGAAAATGGACCCCGCCCTGGACTACCTGGCAGTCCGTCGCGCCAAGCCCTTCCAGTTCAGTTTTTAACAGCTCTTCCAGCCCACGAGCCGTACTGGCAAACAGAGAATTCATATCGTCACTTTTACTTAAAGAAAATTGGTGCGCATTATAGCCAATATGTGCCCTATGTCATAAAGTTATAGGCTTATTTTTGGAACCCGGAGGCAGCGTATGGTAACGCTCTCGCGTCTTTTTATTCATCCCGTTAAATCCATGCGCGGCATGGGCCTGACCCACGCCTTTGCCGATATCAGCGGCCTGGCCTTCGATCGCCTGTTTATGGTCACCGAAACCGACGGCACCTTTATTACCGCCCGTCAGTTTCCGCAAATGGTGAAATTTATTCCGGCGCCGCTGCATGATGGCCTTCACCTGACCGCACCGGACGGCAGCAGCGCCGTGGTGCGTTTTAACGATTTCGCCCCTCAGGCCGAACCGACAGAAGTCTGGGGCAACCATTTTACCGCCCTTATCGCGCCCGCAGCGGTTAATCAGTGGCTCAGCGGCTTTTTCAATCGCGACGTCCAGCTGCGCTGGCTGGGGCCACAGTTAACCCGCCGGGTGAAGCGCCACGATGCGGTACCGCTCTCCTTCGCCGACGGCTACCCTTACCTGCTGGCGAACGAAGCCTCCCTGCGCGATCTGCAGCAGCGCTGCCCGGCCAGCGTAAGCATAGAACAGTTTCGCCCTAATCTCGTGGTCACCGGCGCGGCGGCCTGGGATGAAGATAGCTGGAAAGTGATCCGCGTCGGCGAGGTGGTATTTGACGTCGCCAAACCGTGCAGCCGCTGCATTTTTACCACCGTCAGTCCGGAGCGCGGGCAGAAGCATCCCAGCGGAGAGCCGCTGGAAACCTTAAAGCGCTTCCGCACCGCGCAGGATAATGGCGATGTCGACTTTGGTCAGAACCTGATTGCCCGTAACAGCGGCGTGATCCGGGTGGGGGATGAAGTGGAAATCCTCGCCCGCGGCCCGGCGAAAGCCTACGGCGCCGGCGAAAGCGACGATACCCCGGCTCCCGAGGCGCAGCAGCAGGCCACGGTTGCCATTGAATGGCAGGGTCAACAATTTACCGGCAATAACCAGCAGGTGCTGCTGGAACAACTGGAGCAACAGGGCATTCGCGTACCCTACTCGTGTCGGGCGGGGATCTGCGGCAGCTGCCGCATCCGTCTTGAAGAGGGGGAAGTGAGTCCGTTAAAGGAAAACGCGGTCGCCGGAGATGGCACCATTCTCGCCTGCAGCTGCGTGCCGAAAACGGCCCTGCGCCTGGCGCCTTAAACCGCCTGCCCCAGGCTGTAGCTGACCGCGCTCTGCGCCGGCTGCAGCCTGTCGTTCATGATTTTAATGACATCGCCCAGCTGCATAACCCGGCCGGCAAGCGTAAGACCCGGCTGAGCCAACAGACAGAGCGCGGCATTATCGCCCGGCTCCACCACCAGTAAATTCACCTGCTCGCCGGTATCGCTCAGCCAGACGCAGGCCGCGTCGCCGCCGCTCGGCTGCCAGTGATGGGTATGGGCGATAAAGTGCCAGCTTTTCGGCATCTGCGGTTTGAGAAAACGGATGGCGGTGAGCGCGTTAAGGACTAATTCCGCACGCTGCTCTTTCGATAGCTCGAGATCGCGACATTTTTCTTCAAAAGAGAAATAGAGCGCGGCGTCATCAACGCAGAATCCCGATGGGGCAAAGGCGTCCGGCGTCAGCATGCGCCGGGCGAAGCGCGAGCGAAATAACATGCCATTGGCCAGATCGAGCATCATGCGGTCGTGCTCTTCATCGTAATACCAACGCCAGTTATCGTCAGGTTTAATCCGCATTTTTCCCCCTGTCCCCTTTCATACGCCTCTGCAAAGCTGTTGCGACTTACCGCAGAATATTTTCTAAAATTAAGAAAAGTCTAAAATGTTTAAATAAGCAACAGTGAGGGAATATAAAACAACCAGGGCCGGAAATAAAGCCCTGGGGGGATTCAAAGGGGTAAAAGATTAGATGTGGGTAACAATTTCTTTAATCAGCGGCGGACCTTTAAAAATAAATCCGGAATAAATCTGCACCAGCGATGCCCCAGCGGCCATCTTTTCCCGCGCGGCAATCACGGAATCAATACCGCCCACGCCAATGATAGGCAAACGGCCATTCAACTCTGCGGAGAGCATGCGAATAATTTCGGTACTCTTTAATTGTAATGGACGACCGCTAAGCCCGCCGGTCTCATCGCAATGTTTCATTCCCTGGACCAGAGAACGATCGAGAGTAGTATTGGTGGCAATCACCCCATCAATATTATGACGCACGAGGCTATCGGCAACCTGGATCAATTCCTCAGGCAAAAGATCCGGCGCGATCTTCACGGCGACCGGAACATATTTTTGATGCTTCTGCTGCAGCTCAAGCTGCTTATTTTTAATACCGGAGAGTAAATCGTCGAGCGCTTCGCCGTATTGCAGCGTGCGCAGCCCCGGGGTGTTCGGCGAGGAGATATTAATGGCGATATAGCCAGCGTAGGGATAGACTTTTTCCATACAAATCAGGTAATCATCTTTCCCGTGCTCAACCGGCGTATCTTTATTTTTACCGATATTGATGCCCAGCACGCCGTCAAAATGCGCCTTTTTCACGTTCTCGACCAGGTTATCGACGCCATGGTTATTAAAGCCCATGCGGTTGATCAACCCCTCAGCATCCACCAGACGGAAGATCCTTGGCTTATCGTTGCCCGGTTGCGGACGCGGCGTCACGGTGCCGATCTCAATGGAGCCAAAACCCATCGCGCCCAGCGCGTCAATGCATTCCCCGTTTTTATCCAGCCCGGCCGCCAGACCCAGCGGGTTTTTAAAGGTCAACCCCATGCAGGTGACAGGCCTGGCCGGCACCTTCTGGCGAACCAGGATTTCCAGCGGCGTCCCGGTGACACGGCGTAATTGTTGAAAAGTAACTTCATGAGCGCGCTCAGGATCGAGCTGAAAAAGGGCTTTACGAACGAAGGGGTAGTACATGAACTCTCCTGGATTCCCGGTGTGCAAACCGGGGGCGTATTATGTGCGATCTGTTGCGGAAAGGGAATTGACCTGCGACAAAAAATCCCCCATCAGCGCAAACGATTACCTCCCCGCGCGCCGTTATGCGCTTTTCGGCTATCTAACGGTGGATAAATCATTTAGGGAAATAATGGCCCTCTGTCACACTCACTATAAATGTTATCAATTATAGATAAATGCAAACATTTAGTTATAAGGAGAGAGAGATGCGCGTCATTACGCTTGCGGGCAGCCCGCGTTACCCTTCCCGTTCCAGCGCCCTGCTGGAATATGCCAGAGAGACGCTCACCGCCGCCGATATCGAAGTCTGCCACTGGCATCTGCAGAACTTTGCCCCGGAAGACCTTCTCTACGCTCGCTTTGACAACCCGGCGCTGCAGACGCTCAATGAGCAGCTGGCCGGGGCTGACGGCTTGATCATCGCCACGCCGGTGTATAAAGCCTCGTTTTCCGGCGCCCTGAAAACGCTGCTCGACCTGCTTCCTGAGCGGGCGCTGGAGGGCAAAATCGTACTGCCGCTGGCCACCGGCGGCACCATCGCCCACATGCTGGCGGTGGACTACGCCCTGAAGCCGGTGCTGAATGCCCTCAAGGCTCAGGAGATCCTCCACGGCGTCTTCGCCGACGACAGCCAGGTGACCGATTACCAGCACAAGCCGCAGTTTACCCCGAACCTGCAGCGGCGCCTCGATGAAGCCCTCGAGACCTTCTGGCAGGCGCTGCACCGCCCCAGCAGCCGCGCGCCGTCATTAACGTCTCTGCGTGGGGTGGAACATGCTTAATCCTCTCCGCGCTCTGACCCTAGGCGGACTGCTGCTCTTTTCCACCCTGGGCCACGCCGCCCCGGCGGCGCCTGACGCCCTGCGCATCGGTTATCAGAAAGGCAGCGTCAGCATGGTGCTGGCGAAAAGCCATCAGCTGCTGGAGCAGCGCTACCCAAAGACCCATATCTCGTGGATAGAATTCCCGGCCGGTCCGCAGATGCTGGAGGCGCTGAACGTTGGCAGCATCGATATCGGCAGCACTGGCGACATTCCGCCTATCTTTGCGCAGGCGGCGGGCGCCGATCTGGTGTATATCGGTTCGGAACCGCCCAAGCCCAAAGCGGAAGTGATTCTGGTGGCGCAGGGCAGCCCGATTCATAACGTTGCTGAGCTGAAAGGAAAAAAGGTCGCTTTTCAGAAAGGCTCCAGCTCCCACAATCTGCTGCTGCGCGCCCTGCAGCTGGCAGGTTTGAAGTTTAGCGACATTCAGCCGGTCTATCTCGCCCCCGCCGATGCGCGCGCCGCCTTCCAGCAGGGCAATGTCGACGCCTGGGCGATCTGGGATCCGTATTACTCCGCCGCGCTGCTGCAGGGCGGCGCCCGGGTGCTAACCGACGGAACCGACCTGAAACAGACAGGATCCTTCTATCTCGCTTCCCGCCCTTACGCTGAACGCAATGGCGCCTTTATTGAGGGTGTACTCGATACCTTTACGCAGGCCGATGCCCTGACCCATAGCCAGCGCGCGCAAAGCATTACGCTGCTGGCGAAAACGATGGGGTTACCGGAGGCGGTGATCGCCAGCTACCTGGACCATCGTCCCCCCACCTCGGTTACCCCGGTGAGCGCCGAAACCGCCGCTCGCCAGCAGCAGACGGCCGACCTGTTCTATGAGAACAAGCTGGTGCCGAAAAAAGTAGATATCCGGGCCCGCATCTGGCAGCCCACCGCCGCACAAGGAGCGAAATCATGAGTCTGAATATGTTCTGGTTTTTACCGACCCATGGTGATGGTCGTTATCTGGGTACCGAAGAGGGAGCCCGTCCGGTCGATTATGGCTATCTGCAGCAAATCGCGCAGACGGCGGATCGGCTGGGGTTCACCGGCGTGCTGATCCCGACCGGGCGCTCATGTGAAGATGCCTGGCTGGTTGCGGCCTCGATGATCCCGGTAACGCAGCGGCTGAAATTTCTTGTCGCCCTCAGGCCAAGCGTGGTGTCGCCGACGGTGGCCGCGCGCCAGGCGGCGACCCTGGACCGACTGTCAAACGGCCGGGCGCTGTTCAATCTGGTCACCGGCAGCGATCCCGCCGAGCTGGCTGGCGACGGTGTCTTCCTCGACCACACCGAGCGCTATGAGGCCTCGGCTGAATTTACCCACATCTGGCGCAAGCTGATGGAAGGGGAAACTGTCACCTTTAACGGTAAGCATCAGCGCGTTCGCGACGCTAAACTGCTGTTTCCGCCGCTCCAGCAGCCGCGTCCGCCGCTCTATTTCGGCGGCTCGTCTGAGGTGGCGCAGGATCTGGCCGCTGAGCAGGTCGATCTCTATCTTACCTGGGGGGAACCACCGGCCCAGGTGGCAGAGAAAATTGCTCAGGTGCGGGAGAAAGCCGCCCGGCACGGTCGCCGGGTGCGTTTCGGCATCCGCCTGCATGTGATCGTGCGGGAAACCAATGAGGAAGCCTGGCAGGCAGCGGACAGCCTTATCTCTCATCTTGATGATGAGACTATCGCCCGCGCCCAGGCAGCCTTCGCCAGAACCGACTCCGTCGGCCAGCAGCGGATGGCGGCCCTGCACAATGGCCGACGCGATAAGCTGGAAATCAGCCCCAACCTGTGGGCTGGCGTCGGTTTAGCGCGCGGCGGCGCCGGGACCGCGCTGGTGGGCGATGCCGCCACCGTGGCCGAACGGATCAATGAGTACGCCGCGCTGGGTATCGATAGCTTTATCTTCTCCGGTTATCCGCATCTGGAAGAGGCGTATCGGGTCGGCGAACTGCTGTTCCCGCTGCTCGACGTCGCGGTGCCGTCTGTCCCGCAGCCGCAAAGCCTGCGCCTGCAGGGAGAAGCCGTCGCTAACGAGTTTATCCCGCGTAAAGTGGCGCAGAGCTGAGGAGGTCGTGATGGCAAAATCAACCCATCCCCTGTTATTACGCCTCGCCCCCTGGCTGCTGCCGGTGGGAACGGTCATTGTCTGGCAGCTGGCCTCGTCCGTCGGCTGGCTGTCGACGCGGGTGCTGCCCTCGCCGGAGGGCGTATTGAAAGCGTTCTGGACCCTCTCGGCCAGCGGTGAGCTGTGGCAGCATCTGGCCATTAGCTCGTGGCGGGCGCTGGTCGGCTTCGCCATCGGCGGCTCCATTGGGCTGGTGCTCGGCTTGATCAGCGGTCTGTCACGCTGGGGCGAGCGCCTGCTGGACACGTCGATCCAGATGCTGCGCAATGTGCCGCATCTGGCGCTGATCCCGCTGGTGATCTTGTGGTTCGGCATCGATGAGACCGCCAAGATCTTCCTCGTATCGCTGGGCACCCTGTTCCCGATCTATATCAACACCTGGCACGGGATCCGCAATATCGACCGTGGACTGGTGGAGATGGCGCGCAGCTATGGTTTATCCGGCTTTGCTCTTTTCCGTCACGTGATTTTACCCGGCGCCCTACCCTCGATTATGGTCGGCGTGCGTTTCGCCCTCGGTCTGATGTGGCTGACGCTTATTGTCGCCGAAACCATCTCGGCGAACGCCGGTATCGGCTACCTGGCGATGAATGCGCGTGAATTTCTGCAAACCGACGTGGTGGTGGTCGCCATCATTCTTTACGCCATTCTTGGCAAACTGGCCGACGTCAGCGCCCAGCTGCTGGAGCGGCTCTGGCTGCGCTGGAACCCGGCGTATCATCTTCAGGAGGCGAACGCATGAACACTGCCCGTCTAAACCCAGGTATCCCGCTGCTGCTGAACGGGGTGACTAAACGCTATGGCGACAACACCATTCTTAACGAGCTGGATCTGCATATCCCCAGCGGCCAGTTTGTGGCGGTGGTGGGCCGCAGCGGCGGCGGCAAAAGTACCCTGCTGCGCCTGCTGGCGGGCCTGGAAACCCCGAACGCTGGCGAGCTGCTGGCGGGCGCAACGCCGCTGGCGGCGATCCAGGACGACACCCGGATGATGTTTCAGGATGCACGCCTGCTGCCGTGGAAAACGGTGATTGATAACGTGGGGCTGGGGTTAAAAGGCGCCTGGCGCGAAGCCGCCCTGCAGGCACTGGCCAGCGTCGGACTCGAGAGCCGCGCCCAGGAGTGGCCGGCGGCGCTGTCGGGCGGGCAAAAGCAGCGCGTTGCGCTGGCCCGCGCCCTGATCCATCGCCCGCGCCTGCTATTGCTGGACGAGCCGCTGGGGGCGCTGGACGCCCTTACCCGTCTGGAGATGCAGGAGCTGATCGTCTCCCTGTGGCAGGAGCATGGCTTTACGGTCCTGCTGGTGACCCACGACGTCAGCGAAGCGGTGGCGATGGCCGACCGGGTGCTGTTAATTGAAGAGAAGAAGATCGGTCTCGATTTGAACGTGGATATTCCGCGACCGCGGCGCACCGGTTCGGCGAAGCTGGCCGAGCTGGAGGCGGAGGTGCTGGATCGGGTGATGAAACGCGGCAAGAGCGAGAGCGTGCCGCGTTTATTTAGTCATGGCTGACCGGATTGACGGTCTGCTGTCAGAACGGGGGCATATCGTCATCCGACATGTCCCCGGCCCGCGCTTCGCTCGGCCGGGCTACCAAATCGCACAGCGCTGTAGCCCCGGTAAGCGAGAGCGCAACCGGGGATTTTGCCACCGTTACGCCAGCGCCTTACTGATTTTCTCGTACAGATCGCCGGAGAGATCCTTCAGACCCTTCAGCTGCTCCAGCGCGGCGCGCATCAGCGCCTGGCGTTTCTCATCGTAACGCTTCAGGCGAATCAACGGCTCAATCAGTCGCGATGCGACCTGCGGGTTGCGCTGGTTAAGCTCGGTCAGCATCTCCACCAGGAACTGGTAGCCGCTGCCGTCTTCCGCATGGAACGCCGCCGGGTTGCTGCTTGCGAAAGCGCCGATGAGCGACCGCACGCGGTTCGGGTTGCTCATGCTGAACGAACGATGGTTCAGCAGACCGCGTACCGTTTCGACCACATTGGCCGCCGGGCTGGTGGACTGCAGGATAAACCACTTGTCCATCACCAGGCCGTCCTGATGCCATTTGTCGTCATACTCCTGCATCAGCGCATCGCGGCACGGCAGCTCAGCGGCAACCGCCGCCGACAGCGCGGCCAGCGCGTCGGTCATGTTATCCGCCTGGTGATACTGCGCCGCCACCAGCTTATCGCCCAGCGTCGGTTCTGCGAACGCCAGATAGCGCAGGCAGGTATTGCGCAGGGCGCGCTTACCGATATCGGCATGCTCCACCCGGTAGCTGTCGAGCTTATTGGCGTTATATACCGCGAGGAATTCGTCCGCCAGCTCGTTCGCCAGGGTGCGGGTGAGCGCCTCGCGCACGGTGGCGATGGCGATAGGATCGATAATGGCGAACATCTCGGCGATTTCGTTGGCCGACGGCAGGGTTAAGATCTCGGCGGCCAGCGCCGGGTCAATCTTCTCGTCGAGCAGAATCGCGCGGAAGGCGTCCGCCACGTGCACCGGCAGCGACAGCGGCTGTCCCTGCTGATGACGGTTAACGTTCAGCTTGATGTAGGTCGCCAGCAGGCTCTGCGCCGCATCCCAGCGCGAGAAATCATTCCGCGCATGGCGCATCAGGAAGGTGAGCTGCTGATCGCTCCACTTGTATTCCAGTTTCACCGGTGCTGAAAACTCGCACAGCAGGGCCGGTACCGGCTGGAAATAGACATTATCAAAGACGAAGGTCTGCTCAGCCTGAGTCACATTAAGCACCGGGTGCAGCGGATGGCCGCCCTTCTGCAGGGGGATCACCTTACCTTCGTTATCGTACAGCTCGATGGCAAACGGAATATGCAGCGGTTGTTTCTCAGCCTGCTCGGCGGTCGGCGGCGTGCGCTGGCTGATGGTGAGCGTATACTGCTCGGTTTCCGGGTTATAGTCGTCATGGACGGTGACGATCGGCGTACCGGACTGGCTGTACCAGCGGCGGAAGTGCGACAGATCGACGTTCGAGGCATCTTCCATCGCCTGGACGAAATCGTCGCAGGTGGCGGCGCTGCCGTCATGACGTTCAAAATAGAGCTGCATCCCTTTCTGGAAGTTTTCTTCACCCAGCAGAGTGTGCAGCATGCGGATCACTTCGGCGCCCTTTTCGTAGACCGTCAGGGTGTAGAAGTTGTTCATCTCGATAACCATATCCGGGCGGATCGGGTGCGCCATCGGGCTGGCGTCTTCGGCAAACTGCAGCCCGCGCATAGTGCGCACGTTGTTGATGCGGTTCACCGCCCGCGAGCCGAGGTCGGAGCTGAACTCCTGATCGCGGAACACGGTCAGCCCCTCTTTCAGGCTGAGCTGGAACCAGTCGCGGCAGGTAACGCGGTTGCCGGTCCAGTTATGGAAATACTCATGACCAATTACCCGCTCAATATCAAGGTAGTCTTTATCGGTGGCGGTATCGGTCCGCGCCAGGACATATTTGGAGTTAAAGACGTTCAGCCCTTTGTTTTCCATCGCGCCCATATTGAAGAAGTCGACGGCGACAATCATATAGATGTCGAGGTCATACTCGAGGCCAAAGCGCTCCTCATCCCATTTCATGGAGTTTTTCAGCGAGGTCATCGCCCACGGCGCGCGGTCGAGATTGCCGCGATCGACGTACAGCTCCAGCGCCACTTCACGCCCGGAGCGGGTGGTAAAAGTGTCGCGCAGGACGTCGAAATCACCGGCCACCAGCGCAAACAGGTAGCACGGTTTCGGGAATGGATCCTGCCACTGTACCCAGTGACGACCGTTCTCCAGTTCCCCTTCCGCCATACGGTTGCCGTTGGAGAGCAGGAACGGATATTTGGCTTTATCGGCGATAATTTTGGTGGTAAAGCGCGCCAGCACGTCCGGACGGTCCAGATACCAGGTGATGTGGCGGAAACCTTCCGCTTCACACTGGGTGCACAGCGCTTCGCCTGACTGATACAGGCCTTCCAGCGCGGTGTTCGCCGCCGGGCTGATCTCATTGACGATGGTCAGGGTGAAATGCTCCGGCAGGCCGCCGATCACCAGCTGATTGTTTTCTTCTTTATAGTCGCTCCACGGCTGTCCGTTCACCTGCAGCGAAATCAGAGTCAGATCTTCGCCGTCCAGGCGCAATGGCACATCAGACGCTGCCGCGTGGCGGGAGACCTTGCTCTCGGCCGTAACAACGGTTTTTGCGGCATCCAGGTCAAAGGTCAAATCGATATCGCTAATCAGATACTCCGGCGCACGATAGTCGTGGCGGTATTTGGCTTGGGGCTGTTGTGTCATAAAAAACCTTTCGCATCTTCGGTAAAGTGTCGTCCCAGTCTATTCCCGTTGTGTCAATCGCGCTATGCAGAATCTTCATCTTTTCAACGTGAAACACGGAAATCGCTACATTTTGTTAACACTCGCGGCACGAAATGCCCTCGACCCGACGCAAAGCTTGTGGTGTGATCCATGTTCAATATATTAAACTAGGCCTCGCAAATGACCGTCAGCGTCGCCATTGCTCGCCATCGCGGGACAGAGCCGGGTAATAAAGGTATACTCCGCCTCCTTTTTCCGCGTTGGTTTCGATGGAACGCTCCAGTGAGAGGATGCTACTGCGCACCATGACACAATTCACTTCTCCTGTACTGCACTCGCTGCTTGATACGGATGCCTACAAGCTGCACATGCAGCAGGCTGTCTTCCACCGCTACGGCGATGTACATGTGGCGGCGGAGTTTCGCTGCCGCGGAGACGACCTGCTCGGCATCTATGCCGACGCGATCCGCGAGCAGGTGGAGTCCATGCGCGACCTGAGGCTGCGGGATGATGAATATCGCTGGCTGTCCACCCTTCCTTTTTTTCGCCAGGATTACCTCGACTGGCTGCGCGATTTTCGCTATGACCCACGCCAGGTCACGGTCACCAATGACAACGGCAAGCTGAACATTCGCCTCACCGGCCCGTGGCGGGAAGCCATCATGTGGGAAGTCCCCCTGCTGGCGGTGATAAGCGAGCTGGTCCATCGCTACCGTTCACCCGAGACGGGCGTGGAACAAGCGCTAAACGCGCTTGAACATAAGCTAGGCGACTTCGCCACCATGACCGCTGACCTCGATATGAGCGCCTTCCGCCTGATGGATTTCGGCACCCGCCGTCGTTTTTCACGCGAGGTGCAGGAAGCCATTGTGCAACGCCTGCAGCAGGAGCCATGGTTTGTTGGCACCAGCAACTACGATCTGGCGCGCCGTCTCAACTTAACCCCGATGGGCACCCAGGCCCATGAGTGGTTCCAGGCTCATCAGCAGATCAGCCCGAACCTGGCCAGCAGCCAGCGGGCGGCCCTCGCCGCCTGGCTGGAAGAGTATCCTGACCAACTGGGCATCGCACTGACCGACTGCATCACCATGGATGCGTTCCTGCGCGATTTCGGTCCGGAGTTCGCCACCCGCTATCAGGGTTTGCGCCACGACTCCGGCGACCCGGTGGAATGGGGTGAAAAAGCCATCGCCCATTATCAGAAGCTGGGCATCGATCCGCTGAGCAAAGTGCTGGTCTTCTCCGATAATCTCGATCTGGCGAAAGCCGTCGACCTGTATCGCCACTTCGCCTCGCGGGTGAAGCTGAGCTTTGGGATCGGCACCCGTTTAACCTGCGATCTGCCGCAGGTTAAACCGCTCAATATCGTGATTAAGCTGGTGGAATGTAACGGCAAGCCGGTGGCGAAACTCTCCGACAGCCCGGGGAAAACCATCTGCCACGATAAGGCCTTCGTCCGCGCCCTGCGCGAAGCGTTCGACCTGCCGCCGATTAAAAAAGCGAGCTAATTTTCTTAAGGAGCCTTTCAGGCTCCTTTTTCTTTATTATTTATTGCCGAATTATCCGCTTATGATGCGAAATCTACTTGTCTGATGGAAGATGACAGGTAACATAGATATCCCCCCCGCTGTAGGGGGAAGAGACTTTTTTATTGGACTATATAGAGAGATTATTATGAGCGTTGTGCCTGTAGCCGACGTACTCCAGGGCCGCGTTGCCGTTGACAGCGAAGTCACGGTCCGCGGATGGGTGCGTACCCGCCGAGATTCAAAAGCTGGCTTTTCATTCCTCGCCGTCTATGACGGTTCCTGCTTTGATCCTGTACAGGCCGTTATTAATAATTCTCTGCCCAATTACAATCAGGAAGTGCTGCGTCTGACCACCGGTTGCTCGGTGATTGTCACCGGTAAAGTCGTGGCTTCCCAGGGCCAGGGTCAGAGCTTTGAGATCCAGGCGACCAACGTGGAAGTGACCGGCTGGGTGGAAGACCCGGACACTTATCCGATGGCGGCCAAGCGCCACAGCATCGAGTATCTGCGTGAAGTGGCCCACCTGCGTCCGCGCACCAACCTGATCGGCGCGGTTGCCCGCGTGCGTCACACCCTGGCGCAGGCGCTGCATCGCTTCTTTGATGAGCAGGGCTTCTTCTGGGTCTCCACCCCGCTGATCACCGCCTCCGATACCGAAGGCGCTGGCGAAATGTTCCGCGTGTCGACGCTGGATCTGGAAAACCTGCCGCGTAACGATCAGGGCAAAGTCGATTTCGACAAAGACTTCTTCGGTAAAGAGTCGTTCCTGACCGTTTCCGGCCAGCTGAATGGCGAGACCTATGCCTGCGCGCTGTCGAAGATTTACACCTTCGGCCCGACCTTCCGCGCGGAAAACTCCAACACCAGCCGCCACCTGGCGGAGTTCTGGATGCTGGAGCCGGAAGTGGCCTTCGCCAATCTGAACGATGTTGCCGGCCTGGCGGAAGCGATGCTCAAGTACGTCTTTAAAGCGGTACTGGAAGAGCGCGCGGACGACATGCAGTTCTTCGCCGAGCGCGTTGATAAAGACGCTATCGACCGTCTGCAGCGCTTTATCACCGCTGATTTTGCGCAGGTGGATTATACCGACGCCGTCACCATTCTGGAAAACTGCGGCAAGCAATTCGAGAACCCGGTGTACTGGGGCGTGGATCTCTCCTCCGAGCACGAACGTTACCTGGCTGAAGAACACTTCAAAGCGCCGGTGGTGGTGAAAAACTACCCGAAAGATATTAAGGCGTTCTACATGCGCCTTAACGAAGACGGTAAAACCGTCGCGGCAATGGACGTCCTGGCGCCGGGTATTGGCGAGATCATCGGTGGTTCCCAACGTGAAGAGCGCCTCGACGTGCTTGACGCGCGTATGGCCGAGATGGGCCTGAATAAAGAAGACTACTGGTGGTATCGCGATCTGCGCCGCTATGGCACCGTTCCACACTCCGGCTTTGGCCTGGGCTTCGAGCGTCTGATCGCCTACGTGACCGGCGTGCAGAACGTCCGCGATGTCATTCCGTTCCCGCGGACCCCGCGCAACGCGACATTCTAAATTTTTCTGACATAAACCTGAAAGGCCAGCGCAAGCTGGCCTTTTTTTATGTCAATTACTGTTATCAAAATTCAACAAACTTAAACATCAAGGCCTCGAATTCACATTTATGTTACGCACTGTTTCGGTGCATCCTGGTGATACAGATCGCACTTTTTGTTCATAACAGAGCAAAACCCCTGATTAATTTGCTCATTTTTTAACCATACGCCGCACATCTTGCCAAGACAAAGGCTGAATAAAAAGAAGGCGAATTCAACACATAAAATGAGCAAATTTACCTTTATCCAAATTAATCATAAATATTTCATATAGATAGATATGGAAGGGCGATTTACCTCACCATGTGGAACGGAATTTTGATTAAGTTCACAAAGTTCCCAAAAATACATATTTAGTTACATGTTTTTTCGTTTTGTTACTCATATGAGATATTAGTAGCATTTTCCGGCTAGCGAAACGTTGTCGCGGATGGAAAGATGCCTTCAGACACCAAACTCTCATCAATGGTTCTGTAAGTTTTTATTGACAGAACTTATTGACGGCAGTGGCACGTGTTCATATAAAAAATATTAATGAGGGTAATAAATAATGATGAAGCGCAATATTCTGGCAGTGGTGATCCCTGCCCTGCTGGTAGCCGGTGCAGCTAACGCTGCAGAAATCTATAACAAAAACGGCAACAAACTGGACTTCTATGGAAAAATGGTCGGCGAGCACGTCTGGACCACCAATGGCGACACCAGCAGCGACGATACCACCTACGCCCGTATCGGCCTGAAAGGCGAAACTCAGATCAACGATCAGCTGACCGGCTACGGTCAGTGGGAATACAACATGGACGCCTCCAACGTTGAAGGTTCCCAGCCGACCAAAACCCGTCTGGCGTTCGCAGGTCTGAAAGCGGGCGAGTATGGTTCATTCGACTACGGCCGTAACTACGGCGCAATCTACGACGTCGAAGCAGCAACCGATATGCTGGTTGAATGGGGCGGCGACGGCTGGAACTACACCGACAACTACATGACCGGCCGTACCAACGGCGTGGCAACCTACCGTAACTCTGACTTCTTCGGTCTGGTTGACGGCCTGAGCTTCGCGCTGCAGTACCAGGGTAAAAACGACCACGACCGTTCGATTCACAAGCAGAATGGCGACGGCTTCAGCACCGCGGCGACCTACGCGTTCGACAACGGTATTGCGCTGTCTGCTGGCTACTCCGGTTCCAACCGTAGCGTAGATCAGAAAGCTGACGGCAATGGCGACAAAGCCGAAGCCTGGGCAACCTCTGCAAAATATGACGCCAACAACGTTTACGCGGCCGTCATGTACTCCCAGACTTACAACATGACCCCGGAAAACCAGGGTAACTACTTCGCTGGCAAAACCCAGAACTTCGAAGCCGTTGTACAGTATCAGTTCGACTTCGGCCTGCGTCCGTCCATCGGCTACGTACAGACCAAAGGCAAAGACCTGCAGGCGCGCGGCGGCTTCTCCGGCGGCGATGCGGATCTGGTTAAATACGTCGAAGTGGGTACCTGGTACTACTTCAACAAAAACATGAACGTCTATGCGGCGTACAAGTTCAACCAACTGGACGACAACGCTTATACGCGTGAAGCTGGCGTAGCGACCGACGACCAGGCGGCCGTGGGTATCGTTTACCAGTTCTAATTTGCAGTACACCCCTTCGTGATATGCCTTCAGAGCAGGACTTCGGTCCTGCTTTTCTCTATTCGTGAGGCAAAGATCGTATCTTTCGAAAACCTTCGCGCTTTTTGTCGCAAACGGTTGGCAATTCGTTGTTCTCCCGTTAACCTGATAGCGGATTTCCCTTCAGTAATCACAATGGAACCTCGTCATGTTTGAGAACATTACCGCCGCCCCAGCCGACCCGATTTTAGGTCTGGCCGATCTGTTTCGTGCCGATGACCGCCCTGAAAAGATTAACCTCGGAATTGGTGTTTACAAGGATGAAACTGGTAAAACCCCCGTTCTGACCAGCGTCAAAAAAGCAGAGCAGTACCTGCTGGAAAATGAAACGACTAAAAACTATCTGGGCATCGATGGTATTCCTGAATTTGGTCGCTGCACCCAGGAGCTGCTGTTCGGTAAAGGCAATGCGATTATCGCCGATAAACGCGCCCGCACCGCGCAGACCCCGGGCGGTACCGGTGCACTGCGCGTCGCCGCAGACTTCCTCGCCAAAAACACCGACGTGAAACGCGTGTGGGTAAGCAACCCGAGCTGGCCAAACCATAAGAGTGTGTTTACCTCCGCCGGGCTGGAAGTGCGTGAATATGCCTACTACGACGCGGCTAACCACGCGCTGGACTTTGATGGTCTGCTTGCCAGCCTGAACGAAGCCCAGGCGGGCGACGTGGTACTGTTCCACGGCTGCTGCCACAACCCGACCGGTATCGATCCCACGCTCGATCAGTGGCAGACGCTGGCGCAGCTGTCGGTCGAGAAAGGCTGGCTGCCGCTGTTCGATTTCGCCTATCAGGGCTTCGCCCGCGGCCTGGAAGAAGATGCTGAAGGGTTGCGCGCCTTTGCTGCTCTGCATAAAGAGCTGCTGGTCGCCAGCTCCTACTCGAAAAACTTTGGCCTGTACAACGAGCGCGTCGGCGCCTGCACTCTGGTCGCCGCCGATCAGGAGACTGTAGACCGCGCATTCAGCCAGATGAAGTCGGTGATCCGCGCTAACTACTCCAACCCGCCTGCGCACGGCGCGTCCGTGGTGGCGACCATTCTGAGCAACGATGCGCTGAGGGCGATCTGGGAGCAGGAGCTGACCGATATGCGCCAGCGCATTCAGCGCATGCGACTGCTGTTCGTCAACACCCTGCAGGAGAAAGGCGCGAGCCGCGACTTCAGCTTTATCAGCAAACAGAACGGTATGTTCTCGTTCAGCGGCCTGACGAAAGAGCAGGTGCTGCGTCTGCGTGAAGAGTTCGCCATTTATGCGGTCGCGTCCGGCCGTATCAACGTGGCCGGCATGACGCCTGACAACATGGCGCCGCTGTGCGAAGCCATCGTCGCCGTGCTGTAAGCAATATTATTCGATATCAAGAAAAAGGCCGCGAATGCGGCCTTTTTATGTTCGCGTCAGGAGGGTTACCAGACCGGCATCTCATCCTGCAGGAACGGGTTGTTGCGGCGTTCCTCACCCAGCGTCGACAGCGGACCATGGCCGGGAATAAAGGTCACGTCATCGCCCAACGGCAACAGCTTATCCTTAATGGCCGCGATCAGCTGCCCATGGTCGCCGCGTGGAAAATCACTGCGCCCCACCCCGCCTTTGAAAATCACATCCCCGGAAATGAGCAGTCGGGAAGCGTCATCAAAGAAGACCACATGACCAGGAGTATGGCCTGGGCAGTGCAGCACCCGCAGCGCCACATTCCCCACATTAACCACGTCGCCTTCATTAAGCCAGCGATCCGGACGCAGCGGCTGGCAATCCTCCAGGCCGAACATCCGGCTTTGCGCCGGTAAGCCTTCCAGCCAGAACTCATCTTCTTTTTCCGGACCAATAACCGGCACGCCATAATGCTCCGCCAGTTCCGCAGCGGCGCCGACGTGATCGAGGTGGCCATGCGTCAGCAGAATCTGCATCAGCGTGACGCCAGCCTCCGTCACCACCGCTTTGATACGTTCAGCATCGCCGCCAGGATCGACCAGCGCCGCCAGCCGGGTTTGTTCGCACCAGATAAGAGAACAGTTCTGCGCGAACGCGGTAACCGGAATAATACGATAGTTCATGACGCTCCTTTCGTTACCAGTGCCTTACGGGACCGGTATCAATATGCACAAAGTTACTACGTGGGTAATATCCTACACCACCTGCGCGCATAGATAACGCCGCTTTGCGAATATTGCTTAACGAAATACCTTCGATATGGAAATCCATTGCCTGCCCCTTGGTGTGATAGCTGTGTTTTGCTACACCACGGCTTCGTGCGCGAAGCTCATCATTGGTATCGAGGGAACGATAGCCAGAGATAAGCTGGACAGGTTTGTTGGTGCCAAGTAGTCCCTGCAACCGATAAAGATGATCGAACAGATTTGGATCGATGGACTTAATTTTATTCGCGCGGTAATCACGGAAAAAATGGTTAAGTCTTGCTAATTCATCCTGAATATAGCCTCTGCCATCGAAAAACTCCGCCTTGAGTGATTCACCAGTATGCAGGTTATTCAGCGTCAAAATACGCGGACGGGGGGTCGAGAGGGTGGCAAATGCCGGCGCAGGGAGAATGGCGGCAGCACCCAGCGCAGCACCACCCAACGCCAGCAATCTGCGGCGATTAGCGTCAAATTTGTCCATGATAATCAGGTCTACAGTCAATGAATCGTTATATACTTTTTCCGCCTTGCGCGATGCAGAACCTCAGCACGCCATCGCTCGCCACAGCCTTGATGCAGCCCGGCAAAAGAGAGCGTTCGCGCTGACCGCGCCACGCATTGAGCGGAATGATATGTATATGCACTTCTGGCGCACGAAAGGCACCTTACCGGGCATTATTGCCAACGTCAAGGCAGCCTCACCCCAGGAAAATCGGGCGCTGCAGAGGAGCAGCGCCCTTTTTTACCCAGTGCTAGGACAACAAAATCCATTGAACTACTTCATTTACCTGATTAATTGTTCAGCTTTCGTCAGAATTTGTGCGCTGGATCGCGCGGTGATATCGTAATTGTAAATATCTGTTCGATATTGTGTACGTCCATCAGCGTCCACAAACGCCGTTAAGTAATATAAATTCACCGGTATATTTTGCCGAATATTGACATAGCGCGTGTCCCCTTGCTTCAGGGCATCAGAAATACGCGAGTCATTCCAGCCCGCATCCTGCAGCAGCATATTGGCCAGCTCCGAAGCCTTATTCACCCTCACACAGCCGGAACTGAGCGCACGAACATCCTTCTGGAACAGATTATGGTTCGGCGTATCGTGCAGGTAGATGGCATCGGAGCTCGGCATATTGAACTTGTAGCGTCCGAGCGAGTTACGCGCCCCGGGCGCCTGCTGGAAGCGGAACGGTAAGTTGTTCTCGGTGATGGTCGACCAGTCAACCCGATAAGGATCGATGGTCTCTTTACTGTTCCAGCCGCGCATCACGGTGTAGCCATGCTGCTCCAGATAGCCTGGATTGTTACGCACCTTCGGCAGGATATCTTTGCGCGCCAGGGTTGGCGGCACGTTCCACGGCGGATTGACCACCACGTTATTCAGCGCGCTGCTCATCATTGGCGTTTTGCGGTCTGGACGCCCCACAATCACCCGCGAGGCCAGCACCTGGCTGCCGTCCTGGTAATAGACCAGCGAGAACGCCGGAATATTGACCATAATGCCGGTGGATAGTTTGCCCGGCAGTAAGCGTAAACGCTGAATGTTCAGGGCCAGCACCCCTGCGCGCTGCGCGGAAGAGACGTTGAGCCAGTCGCGAGTCGACTGGCCGATGACGCCATCCGCCCCCAGCCCCTGCATCGCCTGGAAGCGCTTAACCCCCTCCACCAGCTGGCGATCGTACACGCCGCGCGCCGCGGGTTTGCTCTTTTTCTTCGCCGACGGGCTCACCACATCGCCAGGCAGAACGATATTGGCGGTATTGTCCAGCATCCCGGTACGCTGGAGGATCTCGCGCAGGGCACCGATATCATTGCTCCATTCGCCGGGGCGCAGCGAGCCGCTGCCGGTCATCTGCGGCCACGGGCGAGAATCAGCCACCAGCGCCAGCAGCGACTGATGCATGGCTTCATACTGCGGATGATGCGGCGCCAGGCCGGCGATAAACGCCGGCAGGGAGCCATTGTCCAGCGCCAGCTGCCACTGGTTAATCACCGACAGTGGCGGGGTCGCCATCTTGTACGGCGTTGAACTGTACAACCAGCGGGTCCCCTGGGTGGGGATGCCGCTGATAAAGTGCAGATAGCCCATCATGGCGTCCGACAGCACCACATCGCGCGCCATGCCGCTGACGGCGGGATCGGTCAGCAGACTGACCCAGGTGGTAAACTGCGGCTGAAAACCGGCGATGGCGATCTCCGCCAGCTGCTGCTGGAACGCCTGCACCGCCTCGCGGTTTTCCCACATCGGTTTCATATCCCTGGCGGCGTACAGCGACACCAGCGGATTCATAAAGACGGGTTTATACCCTGCCGGCAACAGCGCCTCGATCTGGGCGCGACTGTTTGCCGCCGTCGCCATCGACAGCGGCTGCTCACCGGCCAGCTTCGCGACCGCCGGCGATTGCCCATCGCTTTGCGCCAGCGCGACAGAGACCTCAGCGGGCGTCGCGGAACTGTCGCCGGGTACGACTTCAGGCTCTTCGGCCTGGACATTGAACAGCGGAGCAAATGCCAGTGCCAGGCTCAGGCTGAGCGCTGACAATGGACGACCATACCGTTTCTTTAGCAACATCCCTTGCCCCCTGTTGTCACACATTGCAGCCCACAAAATTGGGGCTCTTTTTCAGTATATAAAGACGAAAAGGCTTTTGCCTTACCTAATGTAAAGAAGTTTAAAGATTATACCACCCTGGCATGCCGGGCTGGATAGAAAAAAAGGGCAACTTAACGTTGCCCTCTTCACCGCTTATCCGCCAGAATGTAGCCGCAGCCTCAGGAGGCGTCGGCCGTTCCCGGCAGCGCTTCCGGCAGCGGCGCGGCAAACCCGCGCAGCCCCACCACGTGGACGTGTTCGTGATTATTGAACACTTTACGCACCAGTTTATAGGTGGTGCCTTTCTCCGGACTGATGTTCTCCGGCGCCGCGATAATCAGCTGCATCTCCAGACGTTCGCACAGCTCGAACAGCGTGGCGATGGAGCGGGCATCGAGACGCGCCGCTTCATCGAGGAACAGCAGACGGCAAGGCGAGATATCCTTGCCGCGCAGGCGGCGGGATTCATCTTCCCAGCTCTGGACGACCATCACCAGAATCGACATCCCGGTACCGATCGCTTCCCCGGTGGACAGCGCGCCGGACTCCGCGCGCAGCCAGCCGTCGGAGCCGCGGTTAACCTCCACTTCCATCTCCAGATAGTTGCGGTAGTCGAGCAGCTCTTCACCGATGGTTTGCGGCGTGCGCTGCCCCATGTCGATCTGGGGATTCAGGCGCTGATAGAGCTTAGCCAGCGCTTCCGAGAAGGTCAGGCGGTTGCTGTTGAAGAGATCCTGATGCTGTTCATGCTGCTCGGAGAGCACATCGAGCAGCATCGAATGGGTCTCACGCACATTGACGTTCAGACGCACGCTGTTGACCTGGCCGAAGGAGACGCTCTGCAATCCCTGATTGAGCATCCGGATACGATTCTGCTCACGCTGAATGGTTTTGCGAATAATGTTGGCCACGCTGCGGGAGCTGATGGCCAGCTTCTGTTCGCGGTTTGTTAGCTCTTCGGTCAGGCGGCTGAGCTCAATCTCCATCTGCTCGATCGCTTCCACCGGATCATCGGTGCGGATAATATCCTGGCGGATACGCTCGCGCAGATGCTGGTAGACGGCAACGAAGAACTGAATTTTGCGCTCCGGACGCTTCGGATCTTCCGAGATACGCAGCACGTCGCGCAGATGTTCGTTATCAGCGACCGCCAGACGCAGCGCACCGAGCGCCTTATCCGACATGGAGCGCAGCTCGTCGGCGGAAAGATAGGCCAGCTCGCGGCGGTGCAGACGACGCTCGACGCCGTTGTCTTTCACCAGGCGCATCACCGCGCACCAGCCTGCCTTGGCGGTCACCACCTGCTCGCGCATTTCGCAATAATCGCGCTCTAACTTGCGCAGTTTGCGGGTCAGGTTGTCCATTTCCGCTTCGCAGAAGGTCAATGCTTTCTCCAGCTGATTGCGACGGGAGCGGTTATTGCTCAGTTGCATGTGCAGCTCATCGCGACGCGCACGGGCCCGCTCTTCCGCGCCGGCATCGGCGCGTACGCCAATGTCCTGCAGCTCTTTATACAGATCGTTAAGCAGCTCTTTCTTGGTGTCATACGAGCTCTTCAGCGAGGCCAGCACCTGATTGTACTGGCTAAGCTGCGCCGCATGGGCACGCATCGCGTCGCGCGCGCGGCTGCGTTCGGTTTCCGCCTGCTCCAGACGCTGGCGCAGCTTCTCGTTGAGATCGCTGTTGCCGCTGAGCATTTCCGCCGAATCGGAGTAGCTGAAGTGGGCCCGGCGCTGGACGACTTCCGCCAGGGCAAAAGCCTGCTGGCGCGCATCGCGCTGGGTCTGCTGCGCATAGGCGTAATCTTCTTTCAGCTGCTCAAACTGCTCCGGATCGCTCTGCAGCACCGAAACAATAGGCTCCAGCTTCGCAAACTGATTGCCGTGCTGCTGAATAAAGCGCGCGGCCTCCTGCGCTTCATCCAGACGTTCCTGGATCTCGTCCACGCGGTCGGCCAGCGTATCATCCGCCAGCAGATTCAGGCGCGGCAGCAGGCGGTTAAGCGCCGACACGCCCTCTTTCGCCTGCTCATACTGCACGCGGTTCTGTTGGTTATCGCTTTCATGGGCGCTCAGCGCGCGCTCCAGCTCGCCGCGGCGGCTGTTGAGTTTGCGGATCTCTTCTTCCGGATCGTCCTCGAAGGCCACCGCCAGATGGCTGCCGATGAAGCGGCTAAAAGCCTGATGCAAACGCTGTGTTTTCTGCACGTCAAACGACAGGGTCGCAAAACGCTCGGACAGCGATTCACGCTCGGCATGCAGGGTTTCAATGCGGTTTTCACGCGCGGCGCGGCCAAACAGCGGCAGCGACGGGAAGCGCGAATAACGCCACTGGCGGTCGGCAATCTTCACCACCACCGCTTTTTCCAGCTCGTCCACGCTGAATACGCTATCGTCAAAGGACTGCGGATCGCCTTCGATCAGATAGAGATCTTCCGGACAATCCTCCAGCCCTTCAAGCTGCTCGGCAACCTGCGACAGATCCGGCACCACGATGGCATGGCGCGACGGACCGTACAGCGCGGAGAAGTACGGCGCATCGTCAAGGCTAACATCATCGTAGATCTCGGACAGCAGAACGCCGCCGAACCGTTCCGCCAGCGCGTTGAGGCGCGGATCTTCCGAACCGCCCGGCTGGCTGAGACGCTCGATTTCTTCGTCGATGGCGCGCTTGCGGGCGCCGACCTCGTCACGTTCAACGATAGCTTCGCGCTCGCGCTCCAGCAGCTGCTGCAGGTATTCGGTAACCTCCTGGCCGGACTCAAACTGCTCGCCGCTCTGCTCGCACAGCTGGTTAAGGCTATTCTGCGCCGCCAGCCAGACCGGCGCCCGGCGCATCAGCGTCTGAGTGCGCGACTGCAGCTGCTCCAGCTCCTGGCGCAGGGTCATGCGCTGTTCCTGAGCGTTAGAAACGCTGTCGGCCAGCGAAGCGATGCGCGCTTCCAGCTCCTGATGCAGCGTTTCCAGATCGTCGATATCGTAGCGTTTGCCCTGGCGTTTGCAGAACTCAGCCAGCTGGCGCTCGGCGTCCTGCTGCTCGCGCAGGCGCTGCTCCAGCTCGTTGAGGCGGCTGCGCAGCCCCTGCGCCTGCTCGGCCTGGTGGCGCTGGTTCACGCCGTCGCGCAGCAATTCGCGCGCCACGTCCCAAGCTTCATTGCGCGCCAGCGGGCCGTTAATCGCCGCCACCAGCTGGTAGGCCTGTTCAAACTGGCTGTGCGCGGTTTGCGCCACGCTCATTTTCTGTTCCAGCGACAGCATTTTCTCCGTCGCTTCCTGCTCTTTCGCCTGGAAGGTTTCCAGCCACTCGTCGGCGCTCTCCGGCGTCAGGTCCGGCAGATGGCACAGCGCCTTCGCGCGCTCCAGCGCCTGCAGCGCCTGGTGATACTGAATGGCTCGGGTCTGCTGCACGTCAAGCGCCTGCTGATAGTCGGCGAGCTGGTTTTTCAGCTCATCCACTTCCAGCTCGGCGGCCTCGGCGCGGGCTTCGTTCTCTTCCTGGCGATCGATGGCTTCCGCCACCACTTCGTTCTGCTCTTCCAGACGGATCTGCAGCTCGTCGAGATCCGCTTCGTAGCGCTCGATTTTTTCCTGCTGACGCAGCGCGGTCTGCACCAGGTTCAGGTGATCGCTGGCGGCCTGGTAATCCGCTTCCAGATCGCCTTCTGCGCCGTTATGCTCCTGCAGCTCGCGCGCCATGTCGACGTGCTTATACTGCTCCGCCGCCAGTTGCGAACGCGAGGTAAACAGATCGCGACGATACTCCAGCGCCTTATCAAGATGAATACGCCGCTCGTTGGCGTGACGCATATAGTCCGCCGCCACGTAGTTGGTGGCTTCGCTAATCAGATGTTTGAACAGATCGCGATCGGACTGGGTGACGCGGATCGCCTCGAGAGTCATGCGGTTTTCCCGCAGCGCCGCTTCCATATCCTGGAATGCCTTACGCACGCCGCTGTTTTCCGGCAACAGGTAGTCGCGCAGCGAGCGGGTAATGGTGCTGGAGATCCCGCCGTACAGCGAGGCCTCGATCAGGCGATAATATTTACTTCGATCGGAGGCGGAACGCAGACGGCGCGCCACCACGCCCAGATCGAACATCAGCGAATGATACTCGGTGATCGAGTTGAACTGCTTAAACTGGACCCCTTCCATCGCCTCGAGCTTGTCTTTCAGCTCATTGAGACTGACTACGCGCGCCTGGCGATCGTTCAGCGTTTCGGTTAACAGCTGGGTCGGCAGGATAGAGGTGGGCAGCCCCTGAATGGCGAAAGGCTTGATATCGACTTTGCGATCGCGCCCGGCAACCTGCTGCAGGCGCACGCCGACCACCACGCGCTGATGGCGGGAGTTGATAACGTCGAGCACTGAGTAACAGACGCCGGCGCGCAGCTTACCGTGCAGGCCTTTATCGCGTGAGCCGCTGGTGGCCCCCGCTTCGGTGGTGTTACGGAAGTGCAGCAGGGTTAAATCGGGGATCAGCGCCGTGACGAAGGCCGCCATGGTCGTCGACTTACCGGCGCCGTTCCCCCCGGAGAGGGTGGTGACCAGTTCATCAAGATCAAAGGTCCGGGCAAAGAAGCCGTTCCAGTTAACCAGCGTCAGCGAGCGAAACTTACCGCGTTCAATCATTACTCTTCCTCCCCGCTATCCGGCTGGTTCTCTTCATTCTCATCATTGAGCTGCAGGTGATTTTCCAGGGCCATCGCTTCCCCGTCGCGGATCAGGCGGCGCTGCGCCTCGCGCGGGTCGTCGCCGGCGCGTACATCGGCGCCAAAGCGGAATACCGATTCGGTAATGCGGAACTTACTGCTGTCGTGGCCCATAAACCACACCATCCCCAGACGGCGCAGGCGGTTTAGCGACGCGCGCATTTTTTCCTGCAGCTTCTGACGGTCCAGATCCGAACCGGTGGAACGGTTGTTGACCAGCTTCAGCAGCCTGGCTTCATCCGCCAGGGTCAGCAGCTCGTCATACAGCTCCTGCTGGGTGAAAATTCCTTCGTTTGCCAGGCGCTCCGGGCTGAGATAGAGATAGCAAAGAATTTTGCCCACCATCATATCCAGTTCGGACAGCACCGAGCGTGAAATCAGGGTTGTGGAACGCGGGCGCAGGTAGAAAAACCCCTCCGGCGCGCGGATCAGCTCGACGTTATAGCGAGCGTAAAACTCTTCCAGATAATCCTGGAAGTCCATCAAAAATGCGTGATTATCCAGCTCGTCGAGGCCGATATGTCGGCCCGCGCGCAAGGCGCTGTCCAGCGCCGGAAATAACGGATTGGCTAACGCCTGCGCCAACTTAACCGGCATCACTTGTTCAATATTTGTCAATGACATGCGCCTGTACCTTGGCTCCGTAATCATTAATCGGCTGCCATTTGGCTGGCAGTCCGGTGAAATCTGCCTGGGCGACGCCCAGCTGTACCGCCTGATCCACGACGATCCGCGCCACGTCGAAGTGACGCCCGCGCGGATACTGCGCCAGGAACTCCCGCGCCACCAGGCCGAGATCCAGCGGTATTCCTTTCTCTTTATAGACCGCCAGCTGCGCTTCGATCAGCGCCGCCAGCTGCTCGCGAATTTCGTTAAACTCTTCAAATTCGAGGTCCGCCGGTAGCTCGCCGGTGACCTCTTCATCGCGCAGGGCCATCTCCTCGTCGCGCATATCCAGCAGACGGTCGGCGTTGGCGTAAGTCAGCGCCCACGGCTCATCAAAATAGGTCTGTACCGACTGGCGCAGACGCTGGGCGAAGACGCGGTTCTTATCCATATCGATAGCGGTACGGATAAACTTGTGCACGTGGCGGTCATAGCCGATCCACAGGTCAATCGCCTGTTGGCCCCAGCTGACGATGCGGTCCAGCTTGCTTTGCAGGTCGAACACCAGCCGGTCGACAAAATGGAGATCGTCGCGCGCCATGGTCGAATCCTGAATGCGCAGCAGATTCGCCTGCAGCTTATCCCCTGCCGCATCCAGCGTATCCTGCAGTTCACGCAGGGTGCCGGAGGTTTCCGACAGCAACAGTTCACAGCTGGAAATCGCCGCGCGCCAGTCTTTGTTCAACAGCTGCGCGATATCGTCTTTCACCAGCTGCTGCTGCTCATCCATGATGCGCTGCGTCAGGTCGATGCTGTCGAAAATTTCCGCTACCGAATACTTCAGCGGGGCAAAAACGTTGCGATGCCAGTGAAACTCATCGCCGCCCTCTTCCGCGGCATCCGCCGCGCGCTTCAGCTCGCCGGCGACGATCGACAACTGCATCGAGAGACGCAGCGTCGAAAATTCGCGCTGCCGGATATAATAATCGGTGATCCCGATCCCCAACGGCGTCAGACGATAGATTGCATTGCCTTCGGTAATTTCGCTGGTAAAGCGGTTCAGCAGACGCTGGCGCACCAAATCGTTGATGGCGTTATTGGCGCGCTGGCTGATGGTTTCGCTGGTCTGCTCAAACGCATCACTCACGTGGCGGAACGCATCCACCAGTTCTCCCTCGCTCATTTCCCCTTCCAGCCGTTCGCCATTCAGGGTGGCGATCGCCAGCAGGAAAGAGAGTCTGTCGACCGGCAGCGAGATAGAAAAATCATTTTTCCTGGCCCAGGCAACCAGTTCGGGGACTGTCTGGGAAAATTCACTCATACTTTATCCTTGCATCTGCGGCTATGAGCCTGGCTCTTAAGCGCGGTGACATGAATATAACGGCCCAGGCTGAGGTACGGCTCCTGACGACAGTAGCGCGTCTCCAGCTCCAGCAGCGCCGCATAGCTGTCATGCTGTTGGCGTTTTTCACGCAGATAATCATGAAACACCCGCACGCCGGTTTTGCTGACAATCTGCCAGCCAATCTCTTCCAGCCAGTGATAAACCTGCTGCGGCTCACGCGGATAGTCCGGCGACAGCGTGCGTTTTTTCTTTTTTGGCATGCCCAGTTGTACGTAATCGAAATTACCGGCAACCATATTGTGCATCAGCAGGCCGTTAGCATTGTAGAACATCAACGACAAGCCGCCGCCAGGACGCAGCGTCGACCACAGGGTACGCAGCACCGCCTGGGGCTCCGCCACCCACTCCAGCACCGCATGAAACAGTACCAGATCGACCGGGCTTTCCAAGTGCTGCGCAATATCCTGAGCCGCGCATTGTACAAAATGCATGTTGTCGATCACACCTTTATCGACAGCAGCCTGGCGGGCGCGGGCCACCATTTCAGCGGAGAGATCGCACAGCGTCACGTGATGGCCCAGTTGCGCCACTTTAATGGCCGTTTGCCCTTCGCCGCCGCCGGCATCCAGTACCCTCAGCGGCCCCGGCCCCAGCTGCGCCAGCAGCGGCTCCAGATCCTGCCAGAGGATCGCCTGGCGCAGCTGGCCTTTTGTGGTGCCGTAAATATTGCGCGAAAACTTTTCAGCAATGTCATCGAAATTGCGATCCTGCACGAGCGACTCCACAAGCCAACACAAAACCGCTATTTTGTCATACCCACGCCGAGAATGAAGCGATCTGTTATAAGATCCGAACATAACTTTGGTTATATGGTTAAAAAAGGAACCATCTGGCATGCTTTTCACGCTAAAAAAGATCGTCGGCGGTCTGCTGCTACCGCTTCCTGCCCTGCTGTTGCTGATCGGTATCGGGATCGCCCTGTTATGGTTCAGCCGCTTTCAACGTACCGGGAAGTTTTGCGTGAGCCTCGGCTGGCTGCTGCTGACGCTGCTGAGCCTGCAGCCCGTGGCAGACAGCCTGCTTAAACCGATAGAAGATCGCTATCCCACCTGGCGCGGCGAGCAGCCGGTGAGCTACGTGGTGGTGCTGGGCGGCGGCTATACCTGGAACCCGGAGTGGGCGCCTAGCTCTAACCTTATCAGCAACAGCCTGCCGCGCCTGACGGAGGGCATTCGCCTGTGGCAGGAGAATCCGGGATCGAAAATGATCTTTACCGGCGCGGCGGCAAAAACCAACCCCGTCAGCACGGCGGAGGCCGGGGCGAGAGTGGCGGAGAGCCTCGGCGTACCGCGCAGCGATATCATCGTGCTCGATAAGCCGAAAGATACGGAAGAGGAAGCGCTGGCGGTGAAGGGCGCCATCGGCGACGCCCCCTTCCTGCTGGTCACCTCGGCGTCGCATCTTCCGCGGGCGATGATCTTCTTTCGCCATGCCGGTCTGGATCCGCTGCCCGCGCCGGCTAATCAGATGGCGGTCACATCACCGCTCAATCCGTGGGAGCGGGTCATTCCTTCACCGGTGTGGCTGATGCACAGCGACCGGGTCGGCTATGAAACGCTTGGTCGCGTCTGGCAATGGCTGAAAGGCAGCTCAGGCGAGCCAGGGCAGGAGTGATTTTGCGGCGAGGTCGAAACGGGCGCGGTCAAAGCGCCCGGTATTGACCAGGCTATCCACCTCATCCCACAGCAGATAAAGCCAGCGCCGCCAGACAAAGGCCTCGGAGACCGGCGCCTGCTGCAGGTAACGCCATAGCAGCTGCTCGGCCTGGCCCACCTCCGCGAGACGGAACAGTTCGTACTCCCGCGGCGCCCACAGCATCATCCCCGGACCAACCATCGCCAGCAGCTGATCGCTGCGCGGATCTTTCAGCATGCTGCGCAGGGTGAAATTGCCGTGCACCAGTACGGCATTATCATTGAAATCGCGGAACAGCTCCGGCAGACACTCGCGGGAGCGGAACAAAACCCGCTTATCCTGCATGGTCAGACCGGTGTCCTGATACAGGTTCAGGGTGCTCCACAACATCGCCACCCGCTGCCGGTACCAGTTCGGCCACAGATTGTCCTGGGTATTATCGACCATCCCCACGCAGCCGCCGCTGTCCTGACGATGCCAGGCCAGCAGCGCCTCGACGATCTGCTCCTGCAGCTGCTCCCAGCGCGCCGGGGTGCGGGTGGGCGCCTCCACCGGGACGCCGCGCAGGCGCTCAAGCAGCAGCACGTCCGGCCCGGGATGCTCTTCATGCGTCATCACGCCATAGACCACCGGCATGCGCACCGTACCGCTGCGCGCCAGAGTGGAGATCTTCCAGGCCAGCTGCCGCGCCACGCCGGGGGTGGTGAAACTTCGCGCCAGCAGCGGCATCGGATTTCCCTGCGCGTCATACAGGGACCACAGCGCCGTAGCGGCTTTTTCACTGACACACTCCACCCGGCTCAGCTTTTCGCCAAGCAGGTGACTCAGTTCGGTTCGCAACTGTTCCATTGTCGATTACCCCTATGAACACTACTGATTTCATAATGAGCGCCCGCACCAGGGTTGTCATCGGATAAGATCAAAAATGGGCAAAAAAAGCATAAAACCGGTGGGAATATCCCCTCCTGCAAGGAGGGGACAGAGGACTAACGCAGTTCAGCGCGGACGCGCGCCAGATCTTCAGGGGTATCGACGCCGGTGCCGGGCACTTCGGCCGCCACGGCGACATGGATCTTCTCGCCATACCACAGCACCCGCAGCTGCTCGAGCATTTCTATCTGCTCCAGCGGGCTTGGCGCCCAGCTGACATAGCGGCGAATAAAGCCGGCGCGATAGCCATAGATGCCGATGTGGCGCAGCAGAGAATCACCAATGGCGTCGCGGGAGTGGGCAAAGCGATCGCGATCCCAGGGAATGGTGGCGCGGGAGAAATAGAGCGCATAGCCCTGCGCATCCATCACCACTTTGACCGCATTTGGATTAAACGCCTCTTCCGCATCGTGGATCGGTACCGCCAGCGTCGCCATTCCGCTGGTGCTGGCAGCCAGATTCTCCGCCACCTGGCGGACGATAGCCGGGGGGATCATCGGCTCATCGCCCTGGATATTGACGATGATGGTGTCATCGCTGAACGCGCACTTCTCCACCACCTCCGCCAGCCGTTCGGTGCCGGATTGATGGTCGGCGCGGGTCATGCAGACCTCGCCGCCGGCGGCTTCAACCGCCCGGGCGACCTCTTCGTGATCGGTGGCGACAATAATGCGATCCGCGCCGGATTCGCGGGCGCGCTCCAGCACATGGACAATCATCGGCTTGCCGTTAATGTCCTGCAGTGGTTTTCCCGGCAGGCGCGTGGAGGCGAAACGCGCAGGAATAATGACCACGAAACTCATGAGTGACTCTCTTCTACCGCCAGCGGACGCGCTTCTGTCTCCAGCAGCACAGGGATACCGTCGCGCAGTGGAAACGCCAGACTATCAAGTTTGCAAATAAGTTCTTGCTTATCCTGACTGTAATACAGCTTACCGTTACAGACCGGGCAGGCGATGATTTCAAGTAAACGGTGATCCATGTTTCCTCCTGATGGACCGGATAGATTTCTCAGCAGCATAACACAGGAAGGTCGGCGCCGGGATCAATCGGCATCGATTTCCCACCCTTGCTCCTGGCCGACAAACAGCCCTTCCGGCAGGCGTCGACACAGGATCCGGTCTGCCGATTGCCAGCGTGCGAAGTCGTTGATCGCCCGGCGCAGCCCCTGCTCCAGACCACGGGTGATCTTCACCTCATCCTCCAGCCACAGGGCGAAGATCTCCAGCTCCCGGCTTTTGCGATGTATTTTACTGTCCATCCGCCCGACCAGTTTCCCCTGGTGCAGCAGAGGCAGTACGAAGTAGCCATACTGACGCTTCGGCGCCGGGGTATAGCACTCCAGGCGATAGCTGAAGTTGAACAGTTGCTCAGCGCGCTTCCGATCCCAGACCACCGGGTCGAAAGGCGAGAGCACGGCGCTATGGCTGGCGGTAAGTTTACCGCCGGGCGCGGACTCCAGCTGCGCCAGCGCGTCGCGATGCAGCCACATCTCGCCAAGCGCCTCCACGTCGACTGGCACAACCAGGCCCTCTTCCTGCCAGGCCGCCAGCAAACCCGGTAGCGCCGGCTGACGTAAACGATAGTAATCCGCCAGCCACTGGGGGCGAAAGATGCCGAGGCTGCGGGCGCTGTTGCGCAGCATGATGGCCTCCGCAGCGTCGCGGGGCAGCGCATCGCGCTCGTCGTCCCAGTGCGGCATCACCCGCCGGGTTAAATCATACACGCGGTGAAAGTTGCGCCGCTCCACCACCATCACTTCACCGGCGGTAAACAGCCCTTCCAGGTGGCGCTTATGCGGTTTCCACTCCCACCAGCCGCTGGCGCCTTTGCGTGTGTGGGCAAAATCCGCCGAGCGAACCGGTCCGTTTTGTCCGATATGCGCCACCAGCTCTGCAATACTTCCGGCATGCTCCTCCATCCACGCGCGATGATATTTCCAGCCCATCTTGTCGGGGTTCAACATTCGGTGGCGCACAAGGGCGAAATCGCTGCGCGGCAGAAAACAGGCTTCATGCGCCCAGTATTCCATCAGCTCGCCGCTGCGCAATGACTCATCCAGCCAGTGCTGCGGATAGCTGCCGAGGCGGCTGAACAACACCAGGTAGGGGCTGCGGGCCACCACGTTGATGGTATCGATTTGCAGCAGCGACATCTGCTGGATGGTGGAAAGGATGTCATTCGGGCGAGCGCGACGCCGGGGCTTTTTTAATAACCCCTGCGCCGCGAGATGGAGGTGGCGCGCCTCATTAAGCGATAGTTGCAATACCGACATGCAGGTTCTCCGTCAGGAATTCCAGCACAGCGGCGAGCAAAGCCGGCGCGTCGGTTAACGTTGCGCCAACGTCGCTAAGTCCGCAAGCAACCGCTGTGCGCGTTCATCGGCCATTATGGCGTCGACCGGTAAATACCACCAGTTCGCAGCGGCGAAATCGCGACATTTCACGGCGTCTTTCTCGGTCATCAGCAGCGTCTGCCCGGCGGTTACCAGAGCGGCGACATCGGCCTGGCTCAGCGCCTGATGGTCCGCCAGCGCCACGGTTTTGACCGGCTGGACGCCACAGCTTTCGAGGGTGGCGAAAAAGCGCGGCGGATGGCCGATGCCGGCCATTGCCACTACGTTAGTGAAGGTAGAGACATCGCGACGTTCGCCGGTAAGCAGGTTGACCGCCATCCCGGGACGCAGCTGCATCGGGATCTCTCCCGGACGCGCCACGCCGCCGTTGACGATAATCGCATCAACGCTTTGCAAGCGCGATGCCCGCTCACGCATCGGCCCGGCAGGCAGCCACCAGCCGTTGCCAAAGCGGCGCACGCCGTCGATGACGACAATTTCCCGGTCCCGCGCCAGCTTATAGTGCTGCAACCCATCGTCGGTGACGATAATCTGCAGCTCGTGCGCGCTGAGCAGCGCTTTCACCGCGTCGCTGCGCAGCGGAGAGACCGCCACCGGCGCGCCGGTGCGCTGATGGATGAGCACCGGTTCATCGCCTGCCTGCGCCGTACTGGTCCGGTCAGTTAATACCAGCGGGTAGCGTTCGGCTTTACCGCCGTAGCCGCGAGAGACCACCCCAACGCGAATGCCGCGCTGCTGCAGTTGCTCCACCAGCCAGATCACCACCGGCGTTTTACCGTTGCCGCCGGCGGTCAGGTTACCGACCACCACCACCGGCACCGGCGCGCGCCAGGCTTTTTTCCACCCCAGCTGATAGCTGAGGCGAATCAACGCGCTCACCAGGCCATACAGCCAGGAGAGCGGCAGCAGCAGGCGCCACAGCGGCGACTCACCGGACCAGATGCGCGCGATCATTCGCCGAATTGCATCTTATGCAGCTGGGCGTATACGCCTTTATGCTCCAGCAGGTCGTGGTGCGTTCCGCGCTCCACGATCCGCCCGTCTTCAACCACCACAATCTCATCAGCCTGCTCAATGGTTGACAGACGGTGGGCAATAACCAGCGAGGTGCGGTTTTTCTGCAGCTCATCCAGCGCCGCCTGAATCGCACGCTCGGACTCGGTATCCAGCGCCGAGGTGGCTTCATCGAGGATCAGGATCGGGCTGTTACGCAGTAGCGCACGGGCGATAGCAATACGCTGGCGCTGGCCGCCGGACAGCATCACGCCATTTTCGCCGATGATGGTATCCAGGCCATTGTCCATCTTGTTGATGAAGTCCATGGCGTAGGCCATTCGCGCAGCCTCTTCAATCTGCTCGCGGCTGTACTCTTCGGTACGGGCATAGGCGATGTTATTGGCGACGGTATCATTGAACAGGTGCACGTTCTGTGAAACCAGCGCTACCTGGTCGCGCAGCGAGCTCAGCTTGTACTCGCGCAAGTCATGGCCATCCAGCAGGATCTGCCCATCGTCGACATCGTAGAAGCGCGTGATCAGGCTGGCGATGGTCGATTTACCCGAACCGGAGCGTCCCACCAGCGCCACGGTTTTCCCTTCCGGGATATCGAGATTGATATTGCGCAGCGCGGCCACTTCGCGACCCGGATAGGTAAAGGTGACGTTCTCGAACTTGAGATTGCCTTTCGCCCGCTCAATGACGCGGGTACCTTCGTCTTTCTCCTGCTCGGAATCGAGGATCGCAAACAGCGTCTGGCATGCCGCCATCCCGCGCTGGAACTGGGCATTGACGTTGGTCAGAGACTTCAGCGGACGCATCAGCGCAATCATGGAGGAGAAGACCACGGTAATGGTCCCAGCGGTCAGGGTGTCCATCACGCTCGGGAAGCTGGCGGCATACAGGACAAAGGCCAGCGCCAGGGAGGCGATAAGCTGAATGATCGGGTCGGAGATAGACGAGGCGGAAACCATTTTCATCCCCTGCAGGCGCATTTTATTGCTGACCTTATCAAAACGTTTGGTTTCCACTTCCTGGCCGCCAAACATCAGCACCTCTTTGTGCCCTTTCAGCATCTGCTCAGCGCTGGTGGTGACCTGCCCCATCGTGTTCTGCATATTCTTACTGATATTGCGAAAACGCTTGGAGACCACGCGGATTGCTACCGACACGATCGGCGCCAGTACAATTAGGATCAACGACAGCTGCCAGCTGTAATAGAACATCATCACGAACAGGCCGATAATCGATGCCCCTTCGCGGACCACGGTGATCAGCGCGCTGGAAGAGGAGGAAGCGACCTGTTCAGAATCATAGGTGATACGTGACAGCAGCGTCCCGGTAGACTGCTTGTCAAAGAAAGCCACCGGCATGCCCATCATGTGGCCGAACAGGCGACGACGCATGGTCATTACCACTTTGCCGGAAACCCAGGAGATACAATAGCTCGAGATGTAGCTGGTGATCCCACGCAGCACCATCAGCCCGATAACCACCAGCGGCATCCATAGCAGCACTGAGCGATCCGTTTTACCAAAACCATCATCCAATAACGGTTTAAGAAGCGATAACATGAAGGTGTCACTGCCCGCGTTAAGCACTAACGCCACCGCCGCTACGATTAGCCCGGCTTTAAACGGTGCAATAATCGGCCAAAGTCGGCGGAAGGTCTGCCACGTGGAGAGATCTTTATCGTTCTGCATTCAATAAACCAGCTTGTGTTGAAATAGCCGCATATTCTACCCGTTATCGGCGGGCGCGCCAAACCACTGATGATACCAACGAGGTAAAACTTGATCCCGTAAGCTATGGATTTGCCACCCTTCTGCAGAAAAAACCACCGTTATCTGCCCCTGCTGCGGCGTGGCGAACCAGCGATACCCCCGCTGGCGATAGCGCTGAACGACCTTGTGCGAGGGCATCCGCCACGCATTGTAGCGCGAAGCGGAAACCAGCGCGGCCGCGCCATCCACCCACCGGACCAGCAGTTCGCTGGAGGAGGTGTTGCTGCCGTGATGGGGAACCTGGATAAGTGTAGACGCCAGATGCTGCCAGTAGCGGCTGATCATCGCCTGCTCCGCCTGACGTTCTATATCGCCGGTCAGCAGGATGCTGGAGCGACCGTCATCGATTCGCACCACGCAGGAGTGATTGTTTCCCTTTGCCGCGCTGCCCGGCAGCGGCCACAGCGCCTGGAAAGTGAGTCCCTGCCACTGCCAGCGTTCGCCGCGATGGCACGGCAGATGACGCGCCCAGCCTAAAGGGCTGCGCACCCACGCCTGCGGCCATGCCTGCAGCACGGATTCGAGGCCGCCGCGATGGTCAAGATGCTCGTGGCTCAGCATAATCCCCTGCAGCTGCAGATGGTGCCAGCGCAGCCAAGGGATAATCACCTGTCGACCGCTGTCGCCCTGCGGCCATGCCGGCCCGGTATCGTACAATAACGCCTTGCCGTGACGTTCGATCACCATCGCCAGCCCCTGCCCGACATCCAGCATCGTCACCCGCCATTGATCCGCGGGCGGTTGCCGGCTGAATGGCCGCGCCAGCAAAAACAGCACACTCAGGCACAGCGCCGGAGTATACCGCCAGCTCTGAAAACGCCAGCCCATCACCAGCAGCCACGGCAGGCTACTGATCCAGAGCCAGCGGGCATCCAGCGTCAGCCAGCCGTCCGGTAAACGTCGTAACCCCCAGAACAACACCGCCAGCACGCGATCGGCTGCCAGCCAGATCAGCGACGCCACCACCTCCGGTCCAGTGAGATGCAGGAGCATTCCGGCGAGAATGAGCGGCACCGCCAGCAGGGTCACTAACGGTACCGCCAGCAAATTAGCGGCCATCGACGTCAGGCTTATGCCATGGAAGAGCAGCAGCTGCAGCGGCATCAGCAGCAGCGTCACGCCAGCCTGCAAATGCACGAGGGCGAACAGCGCTTTCCACGGCCAGCGCCAGCGACTGTCAGGCAGCGGTAACCACTGGAACCAGAAGATCAGCCCCGCCACCGCGAAGGCGGATAGCCACAGGCTTTGCGACAACACCGCCAGCGGATCGGCAACCAGAATCGCCCCCAGACAGCAGAGCCACATCTGCCACGCCGTCCAGCGTTGACCCGACAAACGTAAAGCACAACAGACTGCAAGCCCTACGCAAGTGCGCAGGGCCGGTGGCTGCATACCGGTCAGCCAGGCATAGCCGACTGCGCCCGCCAGCCCAGCCAGCAGCGGTAGCCGCCAGCCGATCCAGCGCCCCGGGAAAAGGGACTGTAAACCGCGCAGCAGGAGCACGATCAGGGAAGCCGCAAGAGCAATATGCAAACCGGAGATAGCCATCAGGTGGGAGGTGCCTGTGTTCTGCATCAGGACTTTGATCTCCGCCGGCAGCACCAGCCGCTCTCCCATCCCCAGGCCCAGCATCACCGGATGCCAGGGATAAGTCTGCAATCGCCGGGTCAGCGACGCCAGGTAGCGGGCGCGCAGACTGCAGCGGGTATCCAACGCGGAAGCGGCGACGATCCCCCCGCTCAGCGGCCGATGCTGGGCCAGCGCATAGCGCTGGCTGTCGAAGCCTCCGTCATTGAGCTGCCCATGCACCGGCCGCAGGCGCAGCGTCATCATCCAGCGCTGCCCCGCACAGACGGGGGCTGGTGCAAGTTCCCCGTATAACGTCACGCCAACCGGGGGGAACAGGAAGCGGTCCGCCAGGCGCACAATCTGTCCGCGGTGCAGAGTCTGGCCATCCGTCTCGTGGAGGAACACTTCCGCCTGCCGGGCGGCGCCGGTGAGGTGCTGCGTTGGCCACAGCGCCTGATATGCGCTCAATACTCCCCAGACCATCAGCAGAAGCGTCATCGCCACAACGGCGATGACCGTCCCGCGCAGACGGGTCAGCAACAGCGCCAGTACGCCGGCGAACGCCAGAATGCCCGGGCCCGGCAACGCGGGTAGCCAGAGTAGCGGCAGTATCGCGATGATGGCGCATCCGGCAAGCCATGGTAGACGCATAAACACCTCCCTGTGAGCGGGCAGTGTTACGCAAAGCGAAGCTGACGTCCTCGGGCAGAATTCAGGCGCGCGTGCAGCGTTCCAGACAATCGTCACGTTTGCAGTCAGGCGCTTTTTTTTTGCGAAGCGGGACGTAAATGGCGGGCACAAAAAAAGCACCCGAAGGTGCTTTTATCGTCAGGCCGGTTGCACGTCGTGCAACTCACCCTTCATAAATATTGGCGCGGTCACGTAATTCTTTCCCGGGCTTAAAGTGCGGAACGTACTTACCTTCCAGTTCGACTTTATCACCAGTTTTCGGGTTACGTCCGGTGCGAGGTGCACGATAGTGCAGAGAGAAGCTGCCGAAACCGCGGATTTCAATGCGCTCACCTTGAGCAAGCGTTGAGGCCATATGTTCCAGCATTTCTTTAACAGCATCTTCCACCGCTTTCGCCGGAATGTGAGATTGCTGGCTGGCAAGTCTTTCAATCAATTCTGACTTGGTCATTATTCCTCCGGTTTCCTTCAAGGCAAAAATTAGCTAACAGCTTAAACAAGGGCGGCCGTAGCCGCCCTTTGTGCTTGATTACAGGACGAATCCTGCAATCTGTCAAGTAAACTCGTCACTATTCAGGTTGTTATTACCTGAATGACAAAGATTACTCGCCTTTCGCTGCTTTGAACGCTTCAGCCATGGCGTTGTTGGAGAAGTTCGCGTCTTCCTGCTTGTTCACGGTAGCGATAGCGTCTTTTTCTTCCGCTTCGTCTTTCGCACGTACAGACAGGCTCACTACGCGGTTCTTACGATCCACGCCAGTGAATTTCGCTTCAACTTCGTCGCCAACGCTCAGAACCAGAGTTGCGTCTTCAACGCGGTCACGGGATGCTTCAGAAGCACGCAGGTAACCTTCTACGCCGTCAGCCAGTTCTACGGTTGCGCCTTTAGCGTCAACTGCAGTGACTTTACCAACAACGATAGCGCCTTTCTTGTTCAGAGCAACGTAGTTGTTGAACGGATCTTCCGCCAGCTGTTTAACGCCCAGGGAGATACGCTCACGCTCTGCGTCAACCTGCAGAACAACTGCTGCGATTTCGTCGCCTTTTTTGTATTCACGAACTGCTTCTTCGCCTGCAACGTTCCAGGAGATGTCAGACAGGTGAACCAGGCCATCGATGCCGCCGTCCAGGCCGATGAAGATACCGAAGTCAGTGATAGACTTGATTTTACCTTCAACACGGTCGCCCTTGTTGTGGGTTTCCGCGAACTGCTGCCATGGGTTAGATTTGCACTGCTTCAGACCCAGGGAGATACGACGACGTTCTTCGTCGATATCCAGAACCATCACTTCCACTACGTCGCCAACGTTAACAACTTTGGACGGGTGGATGTTTTTGTTGGTCCAATCCATTTCGGAAACGTGAACCAGGCCTTCAACGCCTTCTTCGATTTCAACGAAGCAGCCGTAGTCGGTCAGGTTGGTCACGCGACCGGTCAGTTTGGTACCTTCCGGATAACGTTTAGCGATAGCTACCCACGGATCTTCGCCCAGCTGTTTCAGGCCCAGGGATACACGGGTACGCTCGCGGTCGAACTTCAGCACTTTAACAGTGATTTCGTCGCCAACGTTTACGATTTCGCTCGGATGCTTAACGCGTTTCCAGGCCATATCGGTGATGTGCAGCAGGCCGTCAACGCCGCCCAGATCAACGAATGCACCGTAGTCAGTGAGGTTCTTAACGATACCTTTGACTTCCATGCCTTCCTGCAGGTTTTCCAGCAGCTGATCGCGCTCTGCGCTGTTTTCGGATTCGATAACGGCACGACGAGAAACAACAACGTTGTTACGCTTCTGGTCCAGCTTGATGACTTTGAACTCAAGCTCTTTGCCTTCCAGGTGCAGCGTGTCGCGCACCGGACGAACGTCTACCAGGGAACCCGGCAGGAACGCACGAATACCGTTCAGCTCAACAGTGAAGCCACCTTTAACTTTGCCGTTGATAACACCGGTAACAGTTTCAGCGTCTTCGTAAGCTTTTTCCAGCGTGATCCAAGCTTCGTGACGTTTAGCTTTCTCACGGGACAGCAGAGTTTCACCGAAGCCGTCTTCTACTGCATCCAGAGCAACGTCAACTTCGTCACCAACCTGGATTTCCAGCTCGCCCTGGGCGTTTTTGAACTGCTCAGCCGGGATGGCGGACTCAGATTTCAGACCGGCGTCAACCAGTACTACGTCTTTGTCGATAGCAACAACAACACCACGAACGATGGAACCCGGGCGGGTTTCGATTTCTTTTAAGGATTCTTCAAACAGTTGAGCAAAAGATTCAGTCATGTTTAATCTTCAGGTTAATATTAACGTCCACCTGGCTCCGTGCCGGATGGGGTTGTTTCACATACCCGCTGACCATCCATTGCCGCGGGGTACTGCTATAATTCGGAGGCTTCGGCGCGTTACCGGTTAAGGCTTACGCAACGGCCAATTTTTCGCGCGCATATTGTAGCGCTTTTTCAATCACTTGCTCAATGTTTAGTTCGGTTGAATCGAGAACTAATGCATCGGCAGCCGGGACAAGCGGCGCCACGGCGCGATTTCTATCGCGATCGTCACGCTCTTTTATCTCGGACAAAAGACGTTCAAAGTTAACATCAAAGCCCTTTTCCTGCAACTGCCGCATGCGGCGATGCGCTCGCTCATCGGCCGAGGCATCGAGGAAAATTTTCACCGGCGCGTCCGGGAAAACCACCGTGCCCATATCTCGCCCGTCGGCGATAAGCCCCGGCAGTTCACGAAAGGCGCGCTGGCGGCGCAGCAGCGCTTCGCGAACGCGAGGGAAAGCCGCCACCTTCGAGGCGGCGTTCGCGACCTCCTGGGTGCGAATTTCGCCGCTGACATCTTCCCCTTCCAGCACCACTTCCAGGTTGCCGTCAGTAGAAATAAAGCGCACGTCAAGATGGGCAGCCAGGGGCACCAGCGCCTCTTCGGACTCCACGTCAACATGATGATGCAGCGCCGCCAGCGCCAGAACGCGGTAGATCGCGCCTGAATCTAACAGATGCCAGCCCAGCGCTTCCGCCATTGCCTTGCACAACGTACCTTTACCCGCACCGCCAGGCCCATCAATGGTGATTACCGGAATATTCGCCGTCATCTTTTTCTCCTTCAGCAAGGCGCATGGAATATAAACGCCGCGCATTATACGCATCAATACGCCGGAAAGTGAGCATTGCTTGTAAATTACGGACTACAGGAAATGAAAAGCAGAAGTTTTGCGCAATTATAGCGGGCTGACAGGACATCAGCCCGCGGGATGACAAAGTTTTACTCAGGCGAGGGTACTGATCCGCGCCAGTTGCTCAAAATAGTCGGGGAACGTTTTCGCCGTACATTTGGGATCAAGGATAGTCACCGGCGTATCAGACAGCGCCACCAGCGAGAAGCACATCGCCATCCGGTGGTCGTTATAGGTGCCGATTTCAGCAAACTTCAGCGTCGCCGGCGGGGTGATGCGAATATAATCTTCACCCTCTTCCACCTCGGCGCCTACTTTACGCAGTTCTGTCGCCATGGCGAACAGACGGTCCGTCTCCTTGACCCGCCAGTTGTAGATATTGCGCAGCGTGGTAGTGCCTTGCGCGAACAGCGCGGCGGTGGCGATGGTCATCGCGGCGTCCGGAATATGGTTCATATCCATATCGATAGCCTTGAGCTCGCCACGGGTGCAGGCGATGAAATCGTCGCCCCAGGTGACGGTGGCGCCCATTTTTTCCAGTACGTCGGCGAAACGAATGTCGCCCTGTACGCTGCCGCGGCCGATACCGGTGACCTTCACCGTGCCGCCCTTAATGGCGCCAGCGGCGAGGAAATACGAGGCCGATGAAGCATCTCCTTCCACCAGGTAATCCCCCGGTGACTGATACTGTTGCTTGCCGCGCACTACAAAGCGCTGATAAGACTGGTTGTCCACCTCAACCCCGAAGGTTTTCATCAGGTGCAGGGTGATGTCGATATAGGGTTTCGACACCAGATCGCCCTTAATGGCGATTACGGTATCCTGCGGCGCCAGCGGCGCGGCCATCAGCAGCGCGGTCAGGAACTGGCTGGAGACGCTGCCGTCAACGTCGACGTTGCCCCCCTGGAACCCCCCGCGCAGGCGCAGCGGCGGATAATTGTCCTGCTCCAGATAGTCGATCTGAGCGCCGCCCTGACGCAGGGCATCCACCAGATGGCCAATCGGGCGCTCTTTCATTCGCGGCTCGCCGGTCAGCACGATATCGTTGCTGCCAAGGCACAGAGCTGCCGCCAGCGGGCGCATCGCGGTACCGGCGTTGCCGAGGAACAGCTCCAGCGCCGCTGCGGCATGCAGCGGGCCGCCGTTGCCGGTCACTTCACAGCGGGTACGGTCAGCAGACAGGGTATATTGAACCCCCAGCGCACTCAGGGCATTCAGCATATGGCGCACATCGTCGCTGTCCAGCAGGTTGGTCAGCACCGTCGTGCCGCGGGCCAGGGCGGCCAGCAGCAGCGCGCGGTTGGAGACGCTTTTCGAACCTGGCAGGTTCACGGTGCCCTCTACGCGTGCGATGGGTTGTAACGTCAGGGATTCCATCAAACTTCACTCTCAAACAAACAGAATAAAAACCCCGCAGACAGGCCGCGGGGAGGAAGAAAGAAACGGGCGATTAACCGTGGCGGCGTTCGAAGTCCAGCATAAAGTCGGTTAACGCCTTCACGCCGTCCAGCGGCATCGCGTTGTAGATGGAGGCACGCATGCCACCCACCACCCGGTGGCCCTTCAGCGCGTGCAGCCCGGCGGCAAACGACTCTTCAAGGAACAGTTTATCCAGCGCGCTGTCCGCCAGCTGGAACGGCACGTTCATGCGGGAGCGGTTGGCTTGCGCCACATCGTTACGATAGAAGCCGCTGTTATCGATCACGCCATACAGCAGTTCGGCTTTCTGCTGGTTGATCTTGTCCATCGCGGCGACGCCGCCCTGCTGTTTCAGCCACTTAAACACCAGACCGGCCAGATACCAGGCGAACGTCGGCGGCGTGTTAAACATCGAGTCATTCTCGCTTAACACGGTGTAGTCGAGGATTGACGGGCAGGCCACGCTGGCTTTACCCAGCAGATCTTCACGCACGATAACCAGCGTCAACCCTGCCGGGCCGATATTCTTCTGCGCGCCAGCGTAGATCACGCCGTAGCGGTTGACGTCAATTTCGCGAGACAAAATAGTGGAGGAGAAATCGGCGGTCACGATGACGTCGTCGCCGAAGTTCGGCGTATCGTCAATCGCGATACCGTCAATGGTTTCGTTCGGGCAGTAGTGCAGATACGCCGCGCCCGGCGTCAGCTGCCACTCGCTCATTGGCTTGACCGCGCGCTTGCCGTCGACGGTGATTTTCGCGTCGATGACGTTAGGCGTGCAGTATTTCTTCGCCTCTTTGACCGCGCTGGCCGCCCAGTAGCCGGCGTCCACATAGTCAGCGACGTTTTTATCGCCGAGGATGTTCAGCGGGATCCCGGCGAACTGGCCGCGGCCGCCGCCATGGCAGAACAACACTTTATAGTTGGAAGGGATGTTCAGCAGAGAACGGAAGTCCTGTTCTGCCTCTTCTGCCACCTGGATGAATTCCTTACCACGGTGACTGATTTCCATGACCGACGTACCCAGACCGTGCCAGTCGCACAGTTCCTGCTGAGCCAGTTTGAGTACTTCCGCCGGCAGCATTGCCGGGCCCGAACTGAAGTTATAGACCTGAGCCATTTCCCCTCACCACGTTGCTATGTTGTTTTGCCCGCGAACCGCCGCGGGCATAAGTTATTCCTGTGGCTATCGGTTTTATCATTCAGTGACACGGTCCGCAATGGCTAAAACTCGCCGACGGCAAAACGCGGCGGCCGTCACACAACAGAATCTATCGGCTTGACGTAATAAAACCGACATATTTGCTGTCAGGTGAGCCGTTTCGCCCGGCTGGCCTTCGACCATTCTGCATTTGCGCAGCGGGGACATATTCGCTTTTCTCCCGCCTGCATCGCCATCACGATGCTGCAGCGTACGCAGGCGTAGATCCCTTCCTGAGGAATAGTGGTATAGCGCGTGGTGCAGTGCGTCGGGAGGATCGACAACCCGGCCCTCACCTCGTCATCGGGATAATAAAACACGCTGATCTGGCCGTTGGTTTCAAGGATCGCCAGCCGCACCTGGCCGAGCTGCTCGACGCTGTTGACCCGCAGCTCCATAAAAAATTCGAATTCGGTCATATTTTCCGCATGCAGTTTCTCCCAGGCCAACTGCCCCTCCTCCACCACCACGATAGGTTTCCCCTCCAGCAGATCCTCCAGCTTTTCGCTATGCCCCATCAGCCACATGATGCCGCGATAAAGCAGCGCCAGCGTGACGAAGACCACCAGCACCGGCAACAGCGGGACATCGTCATAAAACGCCACGTCCCCCGCCGCCGAACCGAGGGTCAAAATAATCAGCACCTCAAACAGCGACATCTGCCGCACGCCGCGCCGTCCGGTAATTTTGAGGAAAATAAAGACCAGAACGAAGGTGTAGAGGCTGCGCAACGCCACCTCGCCGAGAAATTCCACCGGCACTTTATCGAGCGCCATCCGCTGCCAGTCAAAGGCTTTCATTATCATCTCCCTGAGCATTAAAAGATGTCTCTAAGCATAGCCAGATGATGGAGATAGCACCTGTCAGATAAAAGCCGTATCATTGCGCGCTTTCCGTACGACAAAAGTGATCGCCATGACCCAAACGTTTATTCCCGGCAAAGATGCCGCCCTGGAAGATTCCATCGCTCGCTTCCAGCAAAAATTGCTCGACCTCGGATTTGATATCGAAGAGGCCTCGTGGCTGAACCCGGTGCCGCACGTGTGGTCCGTTCACATTCGCGATAAGGAATGCGCGCTGTGCTTTACTAATGGTAAAGGCGCCACCAAAAAGGCAGCCCTCGCCTCCGCGCTGGGCGAATATTTCGAGCGCCTGTCCACCAACTATTTTTTCGCTGACTTCTGGTTAGGCGACACTATCGCTAATGGCCCGTTCGTTCACTACCCGAACGAAAAGTGGTTCCCGCTGACCGAAGACGACGAGGTCCCGGAAGGCCTGCTGGATGCTCGTCTGCGCGCGTTCTACGATCCGGACGATCAGCTGACGGCCAGCATGCTGGTGGATCTGCAATCCGGTAATGATGAGCGCGGCGTGTGCGGCCTGCCCTTTACCCGCCAGTCCGACGGCGAAACGGTCTATATTCCTATGAATATCGTCGGCAACCTGTATGTCTCCAACGGCATGTCCGCCGGCAACACCCGTAATGAAGCTCGCGTGCAGGGCCTGTCCGAAGTCTTTGAGCGCCACATCAAAAATCGCATCATCGCCGAAAGCATCAGCCTGCCGGAGATCCCGGCGGAGGTCATGGCGCGCTATCCGGGCGTCGTGGAGTCGATCGCCAAACTGGAAGCCGAAGGTTTCCCGATCTTTGCCTATGATGGCTCGCTGGGCGGCAAGTATCCGGTTATCTGCGTCGTGCTGTTTAACCCGGCAAACGGCACCTGCTTCGCCTCTTTCGGCGCCCACCCGGACTTCGGCGTGGCGCTGGAGCGTACGGTCACCGAACTGCTGCAGGGCCGTAGCCTGAAAGATCTCGACGTCTTCACGCCGCCGACCTTCGACGATGAAGAAGTCGCCGAGCACGCTAACCTCGAAACCCACTTTATCGACTCCAGCGGCCTGATTTCCTGGGATATGTTCAAGCAGGATGCCGACTATCCGTTCGTGGACTGGAGCTTCTCCGGCACCACAGAAGAAGAGTTCGCCACCCTGATGGCCATCTTCAAGGCCGAAGATAAAGAAGTATATATCGCCGACTACGAGCACCTGGGCGTTTACGCCTGCCGTATCATCGTCCCGGGGATGTCGGATATTTACCCAGCGGAAGATCTGTGGCTGGCGAACAACAGCATGGGCGCTCATCTGCGCGACACCATTCTGTCCCTGCCGGGCAGCGAGTGGGAAAAAGAAGATTACCTGGCGCTGATCGAGCAGATGGACGATGAGGGTCTGGATGATTTCACCCGCGTTCGCGAACTGCTGGGCCTCGCCACCGGCAAAGACAACGGCTGGTATACCCTGCGCGTCGGGGAGCTGAAAGCCATGCTGGCCCTGGCCGGCGGCGATCTGGAGCAGGCGCTGATCTGGACCGAGTGGACCATGGAATTCAACGCTTCGGTCTTCAGCGCCGAACGTGCTAACTACTATCGCTGCCTGCAGACCCTGCTGCTGCTGAGCCAGGAAGAGGAGCGTCAGCCGCTGCAATACCTGAACGCCTTCATCCGTATGTACGGCGCCGAGGCGGTCGAAGCCGCCAGCGCGGCGCTGAGCGGGGAAGCGCCGTTCTATGGCCTCCAGGCTGTCGACAGCGATCTGCAGGCCTTCCCGGCCCATCAGTCGCTACTGAAGGCTTATGAAAAACTGCAGCGGGCGAAGGCGGCGTTCTGGGCAAAATAAGCCCTAAGCGCGCCATCGTGGTTGCCAACAACGGAGCCCAATGTGGCTCCGTTGATTTCACCTGACGAGGTGGCCACTATAGTTTGTAGTTGTAAAGTTAATTAATAGTAAATAACGCGCTTATAACATTTACCATTCGTTAATTTTAAATAAAATACTCCATATTAATTAACTCAAGAAATGGCGTAAAAACGAAAAAATTCAACATAATTTATAAATTTTAAAATTTATTTTCCTCATAGTATTCAATCAGTTAATTCAATAAATCACAAAAACCACACACTAAAAAGGCATATAGTTCCGGTGAGATATGATCTATATCAATTTCCCTTCTATAATGCTTTGTTAGTATCTCACCGCCAACTTATATAAAGAGAGAGTTAGTGTGAAAGCTGACAACCCTTTTGATCTTTTGCTCCCTGCCGCGATGGCGAAAGTCGCCGAAGAAGCAGGTGTCTATAAAGCAACGAAGCATCCGATGAAGACCTTTTATCTGGCGATCACCGCTGGCGTTTTCATCTCCATCGCTTTCGTATTCTATATCACCGCGACCACCGGCACTGCCGCGATGCCTTATGGGATTGCCAAGCTTATCGGTGGGGTCTGTTTTTCCCTGGGTCTGATTCTGTGCGTTATCTGCGGCGCTGACCTCTTTACCTCTACGGTATTGATCGTGGTGGCGAAAGCCAGCGGTCGAATTACCTGGGGGCAACTGGCAAAAAACTGGCTCAACGTCTATTTTGGTAACCTGGTGGGCGCACTGCTGTTTGTGCTGCTGATGTGGTTATCAGGCGAATATATGACTGCCAACGGCGGTTGGGGGCTTAATGTCCTGCAGACCGCTGACCACAAAATGCACCATACTTTTGTGGAGGCCGTGAGCCTGGGTATCCTCGCTAACCTGATGGTTTGTCTCGCCGTATGGATGAGCTATTCCGGTCGTAGCCTGATGGATAAAGCGATGATCATGGTCCTGCCGGTAGCGATGTTCGTTGCCAGCGGCTTTGAGCACAGCATCGCCAACATGTTTATGATCCCGATGGGTATCGTAATCCGCAACTTTGCAAGCCCGGAATTCTGGACCGCAATCGGTTCGACTCCGGAAAGTTTCTCTCACTTGACCGTTATGAACTTCATCACTGATAACCTGATTCCGGTAACTATCGGGAACATTATCGGCGGGGGTCTGCTGGTCGGGTTGACATACTGGGTCATTTACCTGCGTGGCAACGACCATCACTAAGGGTTGTTTCAGGCAGTAAATAAAAAATCCACTTAAGAAGGTAGGTGTTACATGTCCGAGCTTAATGAAAAGTTAGCCACAGCCTGGGAAGGTTTTGCGAAAGGTGACTGGCAGAATGAAGTCAACGTCCGTGACTTTATTCAGAAAAACTACACCCCATATGAAGGCGACGAATCCTTCCTGGCTGGCGCGACTGAAGCGACCACCAAGCTGTGGGACACCGTAATGGAAGGTGTAAAACAGGAAAACCGCACTCACGCGCCTGTTGATTTTGACACTGCCCTGGCTTCCACCATCACCTCTCACGACGCAGGCTATATCGAGAAAGGTCTGGAAAAAATCGTTGGTCTGCAGACCGAAGCGCCGCTGAAACGTGCGATCATCCCGTTTGGTGGTATTAAAATGGTTGAAGGTTCCTGCAAAGCGTACAATCGCGAACTGGACCCGATGCTGAAAAAAATCTTCACCGAGTACCGTAAAACTCACAACCAGGGCGTTTTCGACGTCTATACTCCGGACATCCTGCGCTGCCGTAAATCCGGCGTACTGACCGGTCTGCCGGATGCTTACGGCCGTGGTCGTATCATCGGTGACTACCGTCGCGTTGCGCTGTACGGTATCGACTTCCTGATGAAAGACAAATTCGCCCAGTTCAACTCTCTGCAAGCGAAACTGGAAAGCGGCGAAGATCTGGAAGCGACCATCCGTCTGCGTGAAGAAATTGCTGAACAGCACCGTGCGCTGGGCCAGATCAAAGAGATGGCGGCTAAATATGGCTACGACATCTCCGGTCCGGCAACCACCGCTCAGGAAGCTATCCAGTGGACCTACTTCGGTTACCTGGCTGCCGTGAAATCTCAGAACGGCGCGGCAATGTCCTTCGGTCGTACCTCCAGCTTCCTGGATATCTACATCGAACGTGACCTGCAGGCGGGTAAAATCACCGAGCAAGACGCGCAGGAAATGGTTGACCACCTGGTCATGAAACTGCGTATGGTTCGCTTCCTGCGTACCCCGGAATACGATGAACTGTTCTCCGGCGACCCGATTTGGGCAACGGAATCCATCGGCGGTATGGGCGTTGACGGCCGTACTCTGGTGACCAAAAACAGCTTCCGCTTCCTGAACACCCTGTACACCATGGGGCCGTCTCCGGAGCCGAACATCACTATCCTGTGGTCTGAAAAACTGCCGCTGAGCTTCAAGAAATTCGCGGCTAAAGTGTCCATCGATACCTCTTCTCTGCAGTATGAGAACGATGACCTGATGCGTCCGGACTTCAATAACGACGACTACGCTATCGCATGCTGCGTAAGCCCGATGGTTGTTGGTAAGCAAATGCAGTTCTTCGGTGCTCGCGCCAACCTCGCGAAAACCATGCTGTACGCTATCAACGGCGGCGTGGATGAAAAACTGAAAATGCAGGTGGGTCCGAAATCTGAACCGATCAAAGGCGACGTCCTGAACTTCGACGAAGTCATGGAGCGCATGGATCACTTCATGGACTGGCTGGCTAAACAGTACGTCACTGCGCTGAACATCATCCACTACATGCACGACAAGTACAGCTACGAAGCCTCTCTGATGGCGCTGCACGACCGTGACGTTATCCGCACCATGGCGTGTGGTATCGCGGGTCTGTCCGTTGCTGCTGACTCCCTGTCTGCTATCAAATATGCGAAAGTTAAACCGATTCGTGACGAAGACGGTCTGGCTGTTGACTTCGAAATCGAAGGCGAATATCCGCAGTTTGGTAACAACGATGCTCGCGTCGATGACATGGCCGTTGACCTGGTTGAACGTTTCATGAAGAAAATTCAGAAACTGCACACCTACCGCAACGCGATCCCGACTCAGTCTGTTCTGACCATCACCTCTAACGTGGTATATGGTAAGAAAACCGGTAACACCCCAGACGGTCGTCGCGCTGGCGCGCCGTTCGGACCAGGTGCTAACCCGATGCACGGTCGTGACCAGAAAGGCGCTGTTGCCTCTCTGACCTCCGTAGCGAAACTGCCGTTTGCTTACGCGAAAGATGGTATCTCTTACACCTTCTCTATCGTACCGAACGCACTGGGTAAAGATGACGAAGTTCGTAAGACCAACCTGGCGGGTCTGATGGATGGTTACTTCCACCACGAAGCGTCCATCGAAGGTGGTCAGCACCTGAACGTGAACGTGATGAACCGCGAAATGCTGCTCGACGCGATGGAAAACCCGGAAAAATATCCGCAGCTGACCATCCGCGTATCTGGCTACGCTGTACGTTTTAACTCCCTGACTAAAGAACAGCAGCAGGACGTTATTACCCGTACCTTCACTCAGACCATGTAATTCCCTGTCTGACTGAAAAAGCGTACAATAAAGGCCCCACATCAGTGGGGCCTTTTTAACAAGCAATCCCCGCCCTAGCCTGCTTTGCCAGTTATCTATACTTTGGGTATCTGTCAAAACAGACTCGACACAGCCGCTGAGCTGTGCACCAACACGGCCCCGGATGGGCCACATCTGGAGAAAACACCGCAATGTCAGTTATTGGTCGCATTCACTCCTTTGAATCCTGTGGCACCGTTGATGGCCCGGGCATCCGCTTTATTACCTTTTTCCAGGGCTGCCTGATGCGTTGCCTGTACTGCCATAACCGTGATACATGGGATACCCACGGCGGCAAAGAAATCACCGTTGAAGAGCTCATGAAAGAGGTGGTGACCTATCGTCACTTTATGAATGCTTCCGGCGGCGGCGTCACCGCATCGGGCGGTGAGGCGATCCTGCAGGCGGAGTTTGTTCGCGACTGGTTCCGCGCCTGTAAGAAAGAAGGTATTCATACCTGTCTCGATACCAACGGCTTTGTCCGTCGCTACGATCCGGTTATCGACGAACTGCTGGAGGTAACAGACCTGGTGATGCTGGATCTCAAGCAGATGAATGATGAGATTCACCAGAACCTGGTTGGCGTCTCTAACCATCGTACGCTGGAATTCGCCCAGTATCTGGCGAAGAAGAATATCAATGTCTGGATCCGCTACGTGGTGGTTCCGGGCTGGTCAGACGATGATGACTCCGCGCACCGCCTGGGCGAATTTACCCGCGATATGGGCAATGTCGAAAAAATCGAGCTGCTGCCCTACCATGAGCTGGGCAAACACAAATGGGTAGCAATGGGCGAAGAATACAAGCTGGACGGCGTCCATCCGCCGAAGAAAGAGACCATGGAGCGGGTAAAAGGCATCCTTGAGCAGTATGGTCATAAAGTGATGTACTAATCCCGTCCGGGCCGGTGAAGCACCTATGCCGGCCTGCAACGGCGTGGGAAGCCGTGTCCGTCCAGCCATTGCCTTCTCATGCAAAGCGACAGGTTGGTTCTGCAGCAGTAAAAATAGGTAATTGAAACGGATGACGCGCAGCATACGCTGCGCGTTACAGGATCAGGCGTGCGCCACCGGCGTTGGATGATGCCCGGCTTTGCGCAGCAGGGTCAGCAGATAGATAAACGACACGCTGGCGATCATGATAAACAGCAGGTTATCCGAGAAGTTCTGCATCAGCATCGCCGTCAGCGTCGGGCCCAGCAGGCTGCCGATGGTATAGCTCATCAGCAGCGCCTGGTTCATCGCTACCAGCTGATGGTGCTCCACTTTCTCACAGGCCCAGGCCATCGCCACCGGATACAGCGTGAAACCGGATGCCCCAAGCACAAACAGCGCCGGCGCCATTGCCGCCTGGCTGAGCATCGCCAGACATCCCAGAATCACCACAAAAACCTGCACCCGCAGCACCAGCAGGCGACCGTAGCGGTCTGCCAGCCGCCCTACCGGCCACTGGCCGAGGATCCCCGCGCTCACCATCACCGCCATCCAGAAGCCAATGCCGGCGTCGCTGACGCCCTGATGGTTCAGCCACAGCGGCATCAGGCCATACAGCGAACCGAGGACAATCCCCGAGATAATGCAGCCATTGACCCCGTGGCGCGCCTGGCGCAGCTTAAGCATCGGCCAGATCCGTACCGTTTCATGCGGCTCTTCGGCCTGCCCCATAATGCGGGTAAACAGCAGCGGCAGGATCGCCGCCAGCGCCAGGCCCGTCACCCACGGCAGGACGCTCATTAAATCAGTGGGTAGTTTACTGACCATCAGCTGGCCCAGTACGGTACCAACGTAATAAACCATCATGTACGCCGCCAGCAGACGACCGCGGCTGCGAGAAGTGCCGCTGCAGACCAGCGCGCTTTCCACTACCACCCAAATCATCGCGCAGCCTACGCCGGCGATAAACCGCCAGCTCAGCCACGTCCAGAAGCCCACGGTGATCCCCAGCCCTACGCAGCCGACGGCGAAGATTAACGACGCGAGATAATAGCTGCGGTTAAACCCCAGGCGCTTGATCACCCAGCCGGCAAGCAACGTACCGGCCAGGTTGCCGGTAAAATAAGATGACCCCACCATGCCGACCTGCCAGGTTGGCATATTTTCATGGGCGAGCCACAGCGGGACGAGCGTATTCAGCACCGCTATCGCCAGGGTCAGTAAAAGCAGGCCACAGAGCAGCATTTGCACTGGCCGGGTGTAGATGGTCATGGGTAAAAACCGTGAGGAATGTTCAGATCGCGAGCGCATCATGCCACCGCTAAAAACATTGTCAATCCACCTGAAATCAGGCCTGATGCGGTTTTGCAGGGCACGATAGAAGTTTTTTATCCACAGAAGGGGGAAAGGTGAGGCAACAAATAATACGCTATTGTTTTTCTTAATTTATTAATAAATCCCGGCGTTAATTTCAGTCGAAAAATTTCATCTATCAACAGCACGTTTTCATCATGCCGGCACGCCTGCGCCGGCATGATGACGCTGATTAACTGGCGATAGCCATCCCGACGGTCATATGCAGACCATAGAATACGCCGCGGCCAATCATCTCTCCCGCCAGCACCAGAACAAACGCCAGGCCGAGCAGCGAGAGCGCCGGCTTGCGGCCGCGAATCTGCGGCACGCACCAGCAGGCCAGGGCCAGCGCCAGCAGCACCACGCGCCAGGCCATAAGCAGCCCATAATCCGGCACCAGGGCGGAGGCCTGCTGAATTGAGCTGCGGATAGTGGCGAGTTCACTCCCCTGCATCAGGACCACCACAATACTCGCCAGCAGCGCCAGCAAAGTGACCACCGGCAGCAGGCGCATCGCCCAACCGTCGACGCCTGCGACGCGCAGCAGCAGGTAGCCCAGCAGCGGGCCGCCGATAAACAGCGTCAGGAAGAAGCTCAGCGGCGTCCAGACGGTATACCAGGTCGGCACCGTGTCGATGGTGTTATAGACCCGCACCATCATCCAGACGAAGATCACCCCCAGCGCCATGGTCACTACCAGCCACAGGCTACGCAGTCCGGCAGGCAGCTTTTTGCACACGGCCAGCAGCCAGCCAATCCCGCCAATGGCGAAGAAGATCGCCCCGCTGGCTATCTCATTACTCAGCGACGAGGCCCCCACGCGATTGAGCGAGTTAAAGGCCCGCAGCGGCGAACCGAGGTGCATTGTCGAGGCGATAAACCCGATCCCCATCAATACCCACAGGCCGAACATGCTGCCCACCACGCGCTGCTCCTGCTCACGGGGAAGCTTACCCGTCATCAGCGTCAGCGCCAGGACGATGAAGCCGCCCGCGACGCACTGGCCGAAGACCGTAAAGATCATCAGCGGCCATTCATGCCATCCGTTTCCCATCTCACACCTCCTTCGGGTTCGCCAGGTAACCAGTGGTATCGCCACACGGCCGGGCATTGGCGTTAGGTTTGATCACGATGCTCGGCCGGGTAAAGTGCGCCGAAGGCAGCGGCGCCACCGCCGCCAGCTGGCCGTGCTTAGCGCGCAGTTCGGCAATCGGCCCGAAATCGAGCGCCCGCAACGGGCAGGACTCGACGCAGATCGGCTTTTTCCCTTCGGCGACGCGCTCGTGGCAGCCGTCGCACTTAGTCATATGGCCTTTATCGGCGTTATACTGCGGCGCGCCGTACGGACAGGCCATATGGCAGTAACGGCAGCCAATGCAGACCTCTTCGTTGACCACCACAAAACCGTCTTCGCGCTTGTGCATCGCACCGCTCGGGCAGACTTTGGTGCAGGCCGGATCTTCGCAGTGGTTACAGGCGATGGAGAGGTAATAGGCGAACACGTTCTGATTCCAGACGCCGTTATCCTCCTGCCAGTCGCCGCCGGCATATTCATAGATGCGGCGGAAGCTGACCTCCGGGGTCAAATTTTTGTAGTCCTTACAGGCCAGTTCGCAGGTCTTGCAACCGGTGCAACGGGCGGAATCAATAAAAAATCCATACTGAGTTGTCATCGGTTACTCCTTACAGCTTCTCAACCTGGACGAGGTTGGTATGCGACGGGTTTCCCTTCGCCAGTGGCGAGGGGCGCTGGGTGGTCAGTACGTTAATGCTGCCCGCCTGATCCACGCGCGCGGCGTCCGGGTTATACCAGGCCCCTTCCCCCAGCGCGACGACGCCCGGCATCATGCGTGGGGTCACCTTCGCTTCGATATGCACTTCCCCACGGTCGTTGAAGATGCGAATGCGATCGCCGTTGGCAATGCCGCGCTGGCGGGCATCGATCGGGTTAATCCACATCTCCTGCCGACAGGCGGCCTTCAGTACATCAACGTTGCCGTAGGTTGAGTGAACGCGTGATTTATAGTGGAAACCGGTGAGCTGTAGCGGGTATTTTGCCGTCAGCGGATCGTTGTAGTTTTCGAAGCCCGGGGTGTATATCGGCAGCGGATCGATGACATCCTCTTCCGGCAGCTCCCAGGTGGCGGCGATATTCGCCAGCGCCTGCGAATAGATTTCAATTTTTCCTGAAGGCGTGGTCAGCGGATTAGCCTGCGGATCCTCACGGAAGGCTTTGTAAGCCACATGGTGCCCTTGCGGATCGCGCTGCTTATAGATGCCCTGCTGACGGAAGGTGTCGAAATCCGGCAGGTCTGGAATCGCTTTGCGTGACTGCTCATACAGATAGCGCATCCAGCCTTCCTGGGTACGGCCTTCGGTAAATTTCTCCTCGACGCCAAGGCGCTTCGCCAGCTCGCTGGTCATCTCATAGATGGTTTTACATTCGAAACGCGGCTTGATGGCCTGGTCGGCAAAGATGACGTAGGACATGTTGCCGCAGGAGGCATCCAGCGCAAAATCCATCTGCTCAGAGGCGGTGCAGTCCGGCAGCAGAATATCGGCGTATTTCGCCGACGAGGTCATATGGCAGTCGATGACCACAATCATCTCGCACTTCTTATCGTCCTGCAGGATCTCGTGGGTGCGGTTGATCTCAGAGTGCTGGTTGATCAGGCAGTTGCCCGCATAGTTCCAGATCATTTTGATCGGCACATCGAGCTTATCTTTGCCACGCACCCCATCGCGCAGGGCGGTCATTTTCGGGCCGCGCTCAATCGCATCGGTCCACATAAACATCGAGATGCTGGTCTGAACCGGATTCTCCAGCGTCGGCATACGTTCAAACGGCAGGCTGTAGGAGCCCTCGCGCGCGCCGCTATTGCCGCCGTTGATCCCGACGTTACCGGTCAGAATGGCGAGCATCGCGATAGCCCGGGTGGCGATTTCGCCGTTGGCATGACGCTGCGGCCCCCAGCCCTGGCTGATATAGGCCGGTTTGGCGGTGGCAATTTCCCGCGCCAGTTTAACAATGCGTTCGCGCGGAATACCGGTAATGGTCGAGGCCCACTCCGGCGTTTTGGCGATACCGTCAGTGCCCTCGCCAAGAATGTAAGCTTTGTAATGACCATTGGCTGGCGCACCGGCGGGCAGCGTTTTCTCGTCGTATCCCACGCAGTATTTATCGAGGAACGGCTGATCGACCAGATTCTCGGTGATCATCACCCACGCCAGACCCGATACCAGCGCCGCATCGGTGCCTGGGCGAATCGGGATCCATTCATCTTCGCGTCCGGCGCCGGTGTCGGTATAACGCGGATCGATAATGATCATCCTGGCATTGGATTTCTGGCGCGCCTGCTCAAGGTAGTAGGTCACCCCGCCGCCGCTCATTCGCGTTTCCCCGGGGTTGTTGCCGAACAGCACTACCAGCTGACTATTTTCAATATCCGACGGGCTGTTACCATCTGCCCAACCGCCGTAGGTGTAATTCAACCCGGCAGCAATCTGCGCGGATGAATAGTCGCCGTAATGATTGAGATACCCGCCGCAGCAGTTCATCAGACGGGCAATCAGGGTTTTCCCCGGCGGCCAGGAGCGGGTCAGCGTGCCACCCAGCGTGCCGGTGCCGTAGTTCAGATAGATGGACTCGTTGCCGTAATCTTTAATCAGCCGCTGCGTCGTGCTGGCGATGATATCGAAAGCCTCTTCCCAGCTGATTTGCTCGAATTTACCCTCACCGCGTTTACCTACGCGCTTCATGGGGTATTTCAGCCGATCGGGGTTATAAACCCGGCGGCGCATAGAACGTCCGCGCAGGCAGGCGCGCACCTGATGCAGGCCGTCATAGTTATCGTCACCGGTATTATCGGTTTCAACGTATTTAATCGCGCCATCCACCACGTGCATGCGCAGCGGGCAGCGGCTACCGCAGTTGACGGTGCATGCGCTCCAGACCACCTTCTCACTGGCCGGGGCTGGCGTGTCGGCGGCATGGGCCATACGGGAAAAGGGTAACGTTAGTGCGTTGCTGGCCAGCGCCAGGCCGCCTATTGCCGTGGTTTTCATCAGACCACGGCGGCTTACCTCAGCAGCCAGTAAAGCATCGGGGGCTTTAATTTTCATGGATACTCGCTTTGGTTGCTCACAATAAACTGATAAGCGCTATATAGTCATATATATAATGCTTTGAAATATTATTGATTTTTTATGCTGATTTAATCCAAAGGGAGTATCACTGCATTCGCGGAAGGGATTATTGCCCGGTATCAATAAGGGTGTAAAAAAAGCGCCCGCAGGCGCTTTTAAGGGAGATGGTAAAAATTAACCGATATATTCGAGGCCGCGCATATACGGGCGCAGGATTTCCGGGATCTCGATACGGCCATCGGCCTGCTGATAGTTTTCCATCAGCGCCACCAGCGTACGACCAACCGCCAGGCCAGAACCATTCAGGGTATGAACGAGACGGGTCTTCTTGTCGGACTTGCTACGGCAGCGAGCCTGCATACGACGCGCCTGGAAATCCCAGACGTTAGAGCAGGAAGAGATCTCACGGTAGGTGTTCTGCGCCGGGACCCACACTTCGAGGTCATAGGTTTTGCAGGCGCTGAAGCCCATATCGCCGGTGCACAGCGCGACCTTACGGTACGGAAGGCCCAGCAGCTGCAGCACTTTCTCGGCGTGTCCGGTCATCTCTTCCAGCGCCGCCATGGAGTCTTCCGGACGGACAATCTGCACCATCTCAACTTTATCGAACTGGTGCATACGGATCAGACCGCGGGTGTCGCGACCATAAGAACCCGCTTCGGAACGGAAGCACGGCGTATGGGCGGTCATTTTGATCGGCAGATCGTCTTCATCGATAATTTCATCACGCACCAGGTTGGTCAGCGGCACTTCCGCCGTCGGGATCAGCGCGTAGTTGCTGCTGTCAGCCTCTTCTTCCAGCGGGCGAGTATGGAACAGGTCGCCGGCGAATTTCGGCAGCTGGCCGGTGCCATACAGGGTGTCCTGGTTTACCAGGTACGGGACATAGTTTTCGCTATAGCCATGCTGTTCAGTGTGCAGATCCAGCATGAACTGCGCCAGGGCGCGGTGCAGACGGGCCAGCTGGCCTTTCATCACCACGAAGCGCGAACCGGTGAGCTTAACGGCGGCGGCAAAATCCAGCCCGCCGTGCATTTCACCCAGCGTCACGTGATCGCGCACGTCAAAATCGAACTGGCGCGGCGTGCCCCAGCGGCTGACTTCAACGTTGTCGTTTTCGTCACGGCCAACCGGCACGTCATCGTGAGGAATATTCGGGATCGCCAGCGCGATATCGCGGATTTCCGCCAGCAGCGCTTCCAGCTCGGATTTTGCGGCATCCAGCTGTTCGCCGAGTTTGTTCACTTCCAGGCGTAATGGCTCGATGTCTTCCCCGCGCGCTTTCGCCTGGCCAATGGATTTCGATCGGGAGTTGCGCTCCGCCTGCAGGTTTTCCGTTTGCACCTGCAGAACTTTACGACGCTCTTCAAGCGCGCGAAGTTTATCTACATCCAGCTTAAAGCCCCGGCGTGCCAGTTTTTCTGCGACTGCGTCTGGCTCGGTACGCAGCAGATTGGGATCGAGCATGCTTATCCTGTGCTTATCGAATTAAAAAAAGAAAAGTGGCCGCAGGCTACGGCCACGGAAATAGTGTAATAACCTTACCGCAACGCCTCAATTAGCGGTAGCGTTTTATCGGGCTATTTTGATCCTGTTCAGCGAGCCAGGCGAGCTTTTCGCCAATTTTGCCCTCAAGCCCCCGGTTTGTCGGGTGATAATAGCGCGTTTGCGCCATTTCCTGCGGGAAGTACTGCTCGCCGGCGGCGTAGGCGTTAGGTTCGTCATGAGCGTAGCGATACTCCTGCCCGTAGCCCATCTCTTTCATCAGCTTCGTCGGCGCATTGCGCAGATGCACCGGAACGTCATAGTCCGGACGGTCTCGCGCATCGGCCAGCGCCGCTTTAAAGGCGGTGTAGACCGCATTGCTCTTCGGCGCGCAGGCCAGATAGACAATAGCCTGGGCAATCGCCCGTTCGCCTTCCGCCGGCCCGACGCGGGTGAAGCAGTCCCACGCCGATATGGCCACCTGCATCGCCCGCGGATCGGCGTTGCCGACGTCTTCCGAGGCAATCGCCAGACAACGGCGGGCAACATACAGCGGATCGCCCCCGGCGGTGATGATCCGCGCGTACCAGTAAAGCGCCGCGTCCGGCGCGCTACCGCGCACCGACTTATGCAGGGCGGAAATCAAATCGTAGAAACGGTCGCCTTTATTATCAAAGCGCGCGCTGCGCTCGCCGGCGATCTCGGTCAGCAGTTCCGCCTTCAGCACCCGCTTGCCCGCATCATCGCTCTCGGCCATATCGGCCATCATTTCCAGGGTATTCAGCGCCCGCCGCGCGTCGCCGTTCACCAGTTCGGCGATGGCCCTGCGGGTCTCATCCGGCAAAACGATATCCTGGCCGCCGTAGCCGCGGGTTTTATCGTTCATCGCCTGGTCAAGCACCCGCTCGATATCGTCGGTAGTGAGCGATTTCAGTAAATAGACGCGGGCGCGGGAGAGCAGCGCTGAGTTAAGCTCAAAGGAAGGGTTTTCGGTGGTCGCGCCAATAAAAGTGATAGTGCCATCTTCAATATGCGGCAGAAAGGCATCCTGCTGGCTTTTATTGAAGCGATGCACTTCGTCAACAAACAGAATCGTTCGTCGGCCGGCGTTGCGATTCTGCCGCGCGCGCTCAATGGCCTCGCGGATCTCTTTCACCCCGGAGGTCACCGCCGAGATCCTTTCGACATCGGCGCTGGCATAACGGGCGATAACTTCCGCCAGGGTAGTCTTGCCGGTACCCGGCGGCCCCCAGAGGATCATCGAATGCAGGTGCCCGGCTTCGATCGCCCGCGGCAGGGGTTTGCCCGGCGCCAGCAGGTGCTGCTGGCCAATATACTGCGCTAAATTTTCTGGCCGCATGCGAGCGGCCAGAGGTTGAAACGCGTTGTCGGAAAAATCGAGCGACAGATTGCTCACTTTCGCCTCTACTTACGTTGATCGTCCACCGTCACCCCTTTCGGCGGCGTAAAGGTGAACTTAGATGCGTCGACGGCGCCGTTCTGCTGCGATTTCAGCTGATAGCTGCTGCGCTGATCGTCCTGCTCGACGGCGCTGAACTGATGGATGGTGCCGTCCCGACCGACGTTGATCGTGAACTGCTTCAGGTTGCCGCTGCCGCTTTTCGGCGTCAGCACAAAATCATCGCCGTTTTGTTTGATATTGTACTGCTGCCAGTCGCTGGACTGGTTGCGGGCAATCAGCATAAACGGCGTGTTGCTGGTGGCGTCTTTCAGCCAGGTCGCCGTGGCCTGCTCGACGAACGGGTTATAGAACCACAGGGTTTTACCATCCGAAACGAGGACGCTCTCATCCGGCTGGGTCATATGCCAGTTAAACAGATTCGGGCGTTTTACCCACAGGTCGCCCTGTCCGTCCTGCACGGCGTTGCCGCTGCCGTCGGTGACTTTTTGCGTGAAGCTGGCATGGAAGCTGCTCACTTTATCAAGACGGCTTTTTAAGTCACTGGCCGCATCTGCCCAGACCTGGCTGACGACCATACCAGACAGTAATGCACAGGTGATTGCGAGTTTTTTCATTGTTCTTCCTTAATGTGCGTCACTCCCGACGCGGGAGCCTCTTCTGCCCCTAATGTAGGACCGCCGACGGCGGCGGGACAGAAGAATTGGCTGATTTTGCGCTTATTTACCCAACTTTGCACTCATTCAAAGGGCGGCGGCGCCAGCACTTCGCGGTTACCGTTATGGCCCTGCTCGCTGACAATGCCCTGCGCTTCCATCTGTTCGATGATACGCGCGGCACGGTTATAGCCAATGCGGAACTGGCGCTGCACCCCGGAAATCGACGCTTTACGCTTCTCGGTCACAAAGCTGACCGCCTGATCGAACAGCGGATCCAGCTCTTCACCGCCGTCGAAACCGCCGCCGCCGCCTTCGCTTTCGCTGTCGGAGGTAATGCCGTCAACATACTGCGGACGACCGCGGGCTTTCCAGTCCTGAACCACAGCGTGGACTTCCTGGTCGCGAACAAACGCCCCATGGACGCGCACCGGCGTGGTGGAGTTCGGCCCGGAGTAGAGCATATCCCCCATCCCGAGCAGCGATTCCGCACCGCCCTGATCGAGAATGGTACGCGAGTCAATTTTACTCGACACGGTAAAGGCGATACGCGTCGGAATGTTGGCCTTAATCAGACCGGTAATGACATCCACCGACGGACGCTGCGTCGCCAGCACCAGGTGGATCCCCGCCGCACGCGCTTTCTGCGCCAGGCGAGCGATCAGCTCTTCCACCTTCTTACCGACGGTCATCATCAGGTCGGCGAATTCGTCCACCAGCACCACTATGTACGGCAGCTTTTCCAGTACCGGGTGCACGGCGTCCATACTGTCGCCTGGCTTCCAGTATGGATCCGGGATCGGACGGCCCATGCGTGCCGCTTCAGCAATCTTCTCGTTATAGCCCGCCAGATTACGTACGCCCAGCGCCGACATTAGCTTGTAGCGACGCTCCATCTCGTTGACGCTCCAGCGCAGCGCATTGGCGGCGTCTTTCATGTCGGTGACCACTTCCGTCAGCAGATGCGGAATACCTTCGTAGACCGACAGCTCGAGCATTTTCGGGTCGATCATAATGAAACGCACATCTTCCGGCTGCGCTTTGTAGAGCATGCTGAGGATCATGGCGTTGACGCCGACTGACTTACCGGAACCGGTGGTACCGGCCACCAGCAGGTGCGGCATTTTCGCCAGATCGGCCACCACCGGATCGCCGGCGATGTCTTTACCCAGCACCACGGTCAGCGGCGACGGGTTATCACGGAACTTGCTGTTGTCGAGCACTTCACGCAGGTAGACGGTCTGGCGCTTTTTATTCGGCAGCTCAAGCCCGACATACGGTTTACCCGGGATCACTTCCACCACGCGCACGGCGACCGTGGACAGCGAACGCGCCAGATCCCGTGACAGGTTAGAGATTCGCGCCGCTTTGACGCCAGGCGCCAGATTCAGTTCGAAACGGGTGATCACCGGCCCCGGCGAGTAGTTCACCACATCCGCTTTAATGCGGAAATCGGCGAGTCGCGCTTCCACCAGTCGTGCCATCTGCTCAAGAGCAAAGGTATCGACCGGCTCGACTTCACTGGGCGGCGGCGTGAGCAGATCCAGCGACGGCAGCGGCGTTGTCGGCTTTTGCAGCGGTCGACTATCGCCATTGCGCATCAGCAGCGGGTGGATCAGGCTCTCCTGCGGCGCAGGCGCGGCAGGCTGGTGCCCCTGCGGGGCAACCGGCTGTTGCGGCTGCACGGGCTGCTGCGGCACTGGCTGAGGGTGTACCGGCTGGTGCTGCGCAGGTTGATAACCCTGCTGCGGAGCGGCGGCCGGTTGTTGATAGTGCTGGGCTGGCTGCTGCGGCTGTACTTCCGGTGTCGGCGTAAACAGCGGCTCGCTCGGACCCTCATTGACCAGCGTTTTCATCGGCGAGAATTCATAATCCGCCGGCGAGAACGGATTAGCGCCCGGCGGCTGCTCGGAGGCGTAGCGCTGCTGCTGGGTGGCGGCAAACTGGCGCGCCAGCTCCGCTTCCGCCGCGGCATCGGCGTCATCGTCATCAGTCGCGTTATCGTCTTCCCAGCGATGGCCATAGCGCTGCTGTTGAGTGGCGGCGAACTGGCGAGCCAGCTCATCCTGCTCCATAGCATCCGCTTCCTCATCCGAGAGCAGCTCATCATCATAATGGGGGTCGCGCTCGGCCTGCCGCGCGCGCTGTTCAGCTTCCCGCTGCGACGGTAGCTTGATGCCATAGGAGGCCAGTTCCCGACGCGTCGGGACACGAACGCGATTTGGCCGCGGTAGTTTTGGACCAATGCCCTCTTTCACCTGGACCCGCGGTCCGCTGGAGGCCGGGCTGAACAATGGCGCTGTCGCTGCGGACGCGGCGGTCGCCGTCTTCGCAGCGGCTGCGCCGCCGCTGGCAGCCGTTGCCTGATGCACTCCGGCCGCCACCGCAGAAACTACGGTTGACTCCACGGGCGGTTTGGACGGCGAGGCGGGCGGCGTCAGCGGTTTGGTGGCGATCGGACTTTCCGGCTCCGGAATAGGCTGATACCAGGAAGCCAGCAGCTCGCGTTCGCGCGCCCGCTTCTCTTCCACTTCCTCGAAATAATAGAGCGGCGGACGTTTCACTTCTTCCTGCACGACCTCAGGCTCTGGCTGCGCGGCAGGTACCGGCGCGGGCTCAGGCTGATACGCCTGCGGCGCAGGCTGACCGGCATGCGGATCGTAAGCCGGCTGCTGATACGGCGCAGGCTCGGGTTGATACCCCTGCGGCGCAGGCTGGACAGCATGCGGATCGTAAACCGGCTGCTGATACGGCGCCGGCTCTGGCTGATACCCCTGCGGCGCAGGCTGAGCAACATGTGGATCGTAAACCGACTGCTGATACGGCGCCGGCTCTGGCTGATACCCCTGCGGCGCAGGCTGGACGGCATGCGGATCGTAAACCGGCTGCTGATACGGCGCAGGCTCAGGCTGATACGCCTGCGGCGCAGGCTGACCGGCATGCGGATCGTAAGTCGGCTGCTGATACGGCGCAGGCTCGGGTTGATACCCCTGCGGAGCCGGCTGACCGGCATACGGATCGTAAACCGGCTGCTGATACGGCGCAGGCTCGGGTTGATACCCCTGCGGCGCAGGCTGGCCGGCATACGGATCGTAAACCGGCTGCTGATACTGCACTGGCTCAGGCTGATACGCCTGCGGTGCCGGCTGACCGGCATGAGGAGCATAAGCAGGCTGCTGATACGGTGCCGGCTCTGGCTGGTAGGGCTGCGGCGGGTAACCAGCTTCCGGCTGATAAACCGGCGCAGCGCCCTGATGACCAGCCGGTGATTCGGCCCACGGCTGCGGCGCGGCAGTGGCCGCCGCCGCTGCGCCCACCGGCTCAGCGATACTCTGGCCGTTCAGCAACGGATCGTAAGGGTCGAAATCGCCCGGGCGCGCGGCGCTGGCGCCGGAGAACAACACATCATTCTCTGCGGGACGCGCGGCGCTGGCGCCGGAAAACAGTACATCGTCGGCGGCAACAGGCGCACCGCTGGCGCTGTACTGCACTGCCTCTTCCCCGTCATCCATCCGTTTGCCGGAGAAAAGCGCCGCGTCGGTTTTACGCCCCATGGGGTTGGTAAACTTCTCAGCGAGACGTTTACGCCGCGCCAGTGCGCTGCGCAAGATACGGGCGCGACGCGACTCCTGGGGGGTTGCCGCCTCTTCGTCGTCGTACTCTTCATCGTCGTCTTCGTATTCGCCTTCATCGACCCAGGTATCATCCCGACGGGTACGATTGCTGGCAAAGGTGAGTACGGACAGGATGCCGCCGCCCAGTTTTTCCGCAATGCTGACCCACGACCAGCCGGTAAACAGCGTCAGGCCGGCCGCCCAGATGCACAACAGCGCGATGGTGCCGCCGCTGCTGTGCAGCAGCGGTTGCAGGGTGGTGCTGAGCAGGCTGCCAATCACCCCGCCAGAGGCGAAGTACCAGATATCATCGGCGTTAATCGCCGCCAGACCGCAGGAGGTCAGGATCAGGGCTAACGCACCGATGAGGCGCAGCGAAACGGCGAAATAATCAATATATTCGTCATTTTCCTGATGCCGCCAGGCAAACCAGCATCCGCCGATGATGATCACCGGGATGGTGTAGGCCATGACGCCAAAAATGAAAAAGAGGGTATCGGCAAGCCACGCGCCGGGGGCGCCGCCTAAATTATGGATAGGCTCATGCCATGCCGTTTGCGACCAGCTTGGGTCCGAGGGGTTAAAGCTCAGTAATGCCGCCATCAGCCAGATGGCGAAGAGGGAGCAAAGGATGAGCATCGCCTCGAGGAGTCGGCGCCCGCTGCTGAGTTTGGTAAGTTTGACTTCTTTGTCTTCGGTGTATTCCTGGCTCAAGAAAGGCTCTCCAGGTATCAGGCTGTTTCCTGCCTGCTGCTAAAACGGACAACAGCGCCGGGTCTCCCCGGCACTGTTGCTGTATGGATTAACAGGAGTGTAATCAAACTACGTCGAGTTTGCACCTGTTCCGTGTTAGCGCGTCTTAATAACCAGACGATTACTTTGCTTGACTTCTTCCATTACCACATAGGTACGGGTGTCGTTAACGCCCGGCAGGCGCAGCAAGGTCTCGCCCAGTAATTTACGATACGCTGACATATCCGGTACGCGGGTTTTCAACAGATAGTCGAAATCACCGGAAACCAGATGACACTCTTGAATTTCTTCAAGTTTTTGCACTGCGGCGTTAAATTGCTCAAACACATCCGGTGCGCCACGATTCAGAGTAATCTCAACAAATACCAGAAGTGATGCATCCAGATAATGCGGGTTGAGCAGCGCCGTATAGCCCTGAATAAAACCCTGTCTTTCAAGACGACGCACACGCTCAAGGCAAGGCGTCGGAGAAAGTCCCACCCGTTTAGAAAGCTCGACGTTAGAAATTCGCCCATCTTTTTGCAATTCATTCAGGATGTTACGATCAATGCGGTCGAGATCTTTGCCAGGGCGCTTCTTGCTATCTACCATTATTATTGTCTCTCTGTATTCCTTCCCTACTCCTGTTCCGGCTCTGTGCCTTCACTGCCAGAGCCCATCCTGTTATTACCCGTACGACATTGGGTAACCCAGGGGTACGTGAGAAGCCCGTTGCCTGACGGCAGTCACCGACATCACGCATGGCGTCTGTCCACACCATGCGTAGATTTCGTTAACCCGGATAAAAATGGCATTTGCGTGCATGAAAATTCGCCGCACGCCAAATACTGCTTTTCTTCTTCCTTGAATGTTTTCGCAAAAGCACAGGGGATTGTCAAAGCAAAACATCGATTTTTAGTACAAGATGCCAGATATTCATCATCTACCCTGGTTGATTCTCATTTTTTCGTCTTATAATTGTCCCGCCAACAGTAGAAATAGTTATATTCCTTGCCGGGAAAATCGCCAATTCATCGGCCGCTTCTATTGCACACATCGTTAACAAAATCGCTGCGCTCTTTTTTTACGACAACAAATTCCCTACAATCCCAGCCCAATGTATGCCAATTATTATGGGGATCTCATGGGCACAGCCAAACACAGTAAACTGCTTATCCTTGGTTCTGGACCTGCGGGATACACCGCGGCGGTCTATGCCGCACGCGCCAACCTGCAGCCGGTGCTGATCACCGGGATGGAAAAAGGCGGTCAGCTGACCACCACGACGGAAGTGGAAAACTGGCCAGGCGATCCGAACGATTTGACCGGTCCGCTGCTGATGGAGCGCATGCACGAGCATGCCACGAAATTTGAAACCGAGATTATTTTCGACCATATCAGCCGCGTCGATCTGCAAAACCGGCCGTTCCGTCTGACCGGCGACAGCGGCGAATACACCTGTGACGCGTTGATTATCGCCACCGGCGCTTCCGCCCGTTACCTGGGCCTGCCTTCCGAAGAAGCCTTCAAGGGCCGCGGCGTTTCCGCCTGCGCCACCTGTGACGGATTCTTCTATCGCAACCAGAAAGTGGCGGTGATCGGCGGCGGCAACACCGCGGTTGAAGAGGCTCTGTATCTGTCAAACATCGCCTCTGAGGTACACCTCATCCACCGTCGCGATTCCTTCCGTGCGGAAAAAATCCTCATCAAACGCCTGATGGACAAAGTGGCAAGCGGCAACATCGTGCTGCATACCGATCGCACCCTCGAAGAGGTGACCGGCGACCAGATGGGCGTCAGCGGCCTGCGTCTGCGCGATACCAAAAACAGCGACAACGTCGAGTCCCTGGAAGTAGCCGGTCTGTTTGTCGCCATCGGCCACAGCCCGAACACCGCCATCTTTGAAGGTCAGCTGGAGCTGGAGAACGGCTACATCAAAGTGCAGTCCGGTATCCATGGCAATGCGACCCAGACCAGCATCCCGGGCGTGTTCGCCGCCGGCGATGTCATGGACCATATTTATCGTCAGGCTATCACCTCCGCCGGCACCGGCTGCATGGCAGCGCTGGACGCTGAACGTTACCTCGACGGTCTGGCTGACGCCTGCAAATAATCTTTACAAGTCAGTAACAAAGGTAAAGAAGGCGACGAAAAGTCGCCTTTATTTTTGCCGCGATGTAACATTGCCGTGCCCAATATTCCGATAACGACACCTGCAAAGCGCGCAATGAATAAAACCCGTCAACAAGAGTTAACCCGCTGGTTAAAACAGCAAAGCATTATCTCCCGTCGCTGGTTGATGATTTCCCGCCTCCTTGGCGTGGCGAGCGGTCTGCTGATCGTGGCGCAGGCCTGGTTCCTGGCGCGGATCCTGCATCGGATGGTGATGGAGAATATTCCTGCGACCGCCCTGCTGCTGCCGCTAACCCTGCTGGTGCTGACCTTTGTGCTGCGCGCCTGGGTGGTCTGGCTGCGTGAACGGGTCGGCTTTCAGGCCGGGCAGCATATTCGCTATGAAATTCGCCGCCAGGTGCTCGACCGCCTCCAGCAGGCGGGCCCGGCGTGGATCCAGGGCAAACCGGCCGGCAGTTGGGCAACGCTTATCCTCGAGCAGATCGATGATATGCACGATTATTATGCCCGCTACCTGCCGCAAATGACGCTGGCGGCCTGCGTGCCGCTGCTGATCGTCATCACTATTTTCCCGATAAACTGGGCCGCCGCGCTGATCCTCCTCGGCACTGCGCCGCTGATCCCCTTGTTCATGGCCCTGGTTGGGATGGGCGCCGCCGATGCCAACCGGCGTAATTTCCAGGCGCTGGCCCGCCTCAGCGGCCACTTCCTCGACCGCCTGCGCGGCATGGAAACCTTGCGTATTTTTCACCGCGGTCAGGCCGAAACGGATAATATTCGCGACGCCTCGCAGGATTTTCGCCAACGCACCATGGAAGTCCTGCGCCTGGCGTTCCTCTCCTCCGGGGTACTGGAATTTTTCACCTCGCTCTCCATTGCGCTGGTAGCGGTTTATTTCGGCTTCTCATACCTTGGCGAGCTTAACTTCGGCCACTATGGCGCGGGCGTCACGCTGATGGCGGGCTTCCTGACGCTGATCCTCGCCCCGGAGTTTTTCCAGCCATTACGTGACCTGGGCACCTTCTACCATGCCAAAGCCCAGGCCGTCGGCGCTGCGGACAGTCTGAAAACGTTTATGGAAACCCCGCTGACCCAGGTGGAGCGTGGCGAAAAAACCTTAAATGACAACGATCTGATTGGCGTGGAAGCGCGCGATCTGCTGATTAAATCTCCCGAAGGGAAAGTCCTCGCCGGGCCGCTGACCTTTTCACTGCCTGCAGGCGCGCGGGTGGTGCTGGTGGGGCAGAGCGGCTCAGGGAAAAGTTCACTGCTGAACACCCTGCTCGGCTTTTTGCCCTATGAGGGTTCGCTGAAGGTCAATGGCATGGAGCTGCGAGAGCTGGACGCCGATCGCTGGCGTCGCCTGTTAAGCTGGGTGGGGCAGAATCCCCAGCTTCCTGCCGCCACGCTGCGGGAAAATGTGCTGCTGGCGTGGCCGGAAGCCAGCGATGCCCAGCTTCGACTGGCGCTGGACAAGGCCTGGGTGAGCGAGTTTATCGCTCTGCTGCCGGATGGGATCCATACCGCCGTGGGCGATCAGGCGGGCCGTCTGTCGGTCGGCCAGGCGCAGCGTATCGCGGTCGCCCGCGCGCTGTTGGTGCCGTGCCGCCTGCTGCTGCTGGATGAACCCGCCGCCAGCCTCGACGCCCATAGCGAACAACGGGTCATGCAGGCATTGACCCACGCCTCGACCCAGCAAACCACGCTGCTGGTTACCCATCAGCTTGAGGGACTGGCGGACTGGGATGCCGTCTGGGTTATGCAGGACGGACAGATTATCGAACAAGGCGACTACGCCACGCTGGCCCGCGCCGGCGGAGTCTTCTCGGCGCTGCTGGCCCATCGTCAGGAGGAGATTTAAATGCGCGCGCTCTTACCCTATCTGGCACTGTACAAACGCCACAAATGGATGCTGCTGCTCGGCATCGTACTGGCTATTGTGACCCTGCTGGCCAGTATCGGCCTGCTGACGCTCTCCGGCTGGTTTCTCTCCGCCTCTGCGGTGGTGGGCGTCGCCGGGATCTACAGTTTTAACTATATGCTGCCCGCCGCGGGCGTCCGCGGCGCAGCGATTATCCGGACCGCCGGACGCTACTTCGAGCGTCTGGTCAGCCACGACGCCACCTTCCGCGTGCTACAGCACCTGCGCGTCTTCACCTTCAGCAAACTACTCCCCCTCTCTCCGGCGGGGCTGGCGCGCTTTCGCCAGGGTGAACTGCTCAACCGCGTGGTAGCCGACGTCGACACCCTGGATCATCTCTACCTGCGGGTCATTTCGCCGCTGGTCGGCGCGCTGGTGGTGATTGTGGTGGTGACCTGCGGATTAAGCCTGCTCGATGTCACCCTCGCGCTAACGCTCGGCGGTATCATGCTGGTGACCCTGCTGGTTATGCCGCCGCTGTTCTATCGCGCCGGTAAACCGGCCGGAGAGAGTATGACCCAGCTGCGCGGCCAGTATCGGCAACAGCTTACCGCCTGGCTGCAGGGCCAGGCGGAGCTGATGGTGTTTAACGCCAGCGACCGCTATCGCGCGCAAATGGAAAAGACCGAGCTCAGTTGGCAGGAGGCGCAGCGTCGCCAGGCCGAGCTGACCGCGCTTTCGCAGGCGCTGATGCTGTTGATCGGCGGTATCGCCGTGGTGGCCATGCTCTGGCTGGCCTCAGATGGCGTCGGCGGCAACAGTCAGCCCGGGGCGCTGATCGCCCTGTTCGTCTTCTGCGCCCTGGCGGCTTTCGAAGCCCTGGCGCCCGTCACCGGCGCTTTCCAGCATTTAGGTCAGGTGATCGCCTCCGCGCTGCGGATCTCGCAGATCACTGACCAGCAGCCGGAAGTCTCCTTCGTCGAGGGCGAGGCCTGCAAGCCTGCGCAGGTGGCCTTAGATTTCAGGCAGGTCACCTTCCGCTACCCGCAGCAGCCCTCCCCCGCTCTGGAGAACATCTCCCTGCAGATTGCCGCCGGGGAACATATTGCTATTCTTGGCCGAACCGGCTGCGGAAAGTCGACGCTGTTGCAGTTACTCACCCGCGCATGGGATCCGACACAGGGTGAAATATTGCTCAACGATCAGCCGCTGTCCGGGCTCAGCGAAGCCACCCTGCGGCAGTCAATGAGCGTGGTACCGCAGCGCGTGCACCTGTTCAGCGCCACCCTGCGCGACAACCTGCTGCTGGCGGCGCCTGAGGCTGATGACACTCTGCTCTGCGCCACCCTTGAGAAGGTAGGCCTGGAAAAACTGCTGGAAGATGGCGGACTCAACGGCTGGCTGGGCGAAGGCGGACGCCAGCTTTCCGGCGGCGAACTGCGCCGGCTGGCCATTGCCCGCGCGCTGCTCCACGATGCGCCGCTGATGCTGCTGGACGAACCGACAGAAGGTCTGGATGCGGCCACCGAAAGCCAGATCCTGCATCTGCTGGCGGAAGTCTTACGCGAGAAAACCGTGCTGATGGTCACCCACCGCCTGCGAGGCCTGGCGCGTTTTAATCAGATAATAGTCATGGACAACGGCCAGATAATTGAGCAAGGTAGTCACGCGGAGCTGCTCGCTAAACAGGGCCGGTACTTCCAGTTTAAACAGCGTCTGTAGGCTATTATCTAATTTTTGCTGATGCGTATTGAGGTTAAAATGCGTCTGGTTCAGCTCTCCCGGCATTCTATCGCCTTCCCTTCTCCGGAAGGCGCCCTGCGTGAACCTAACGGCCTGCTGGCGCTCGGCGGCGATCTGAGCCCCGCGCGCCTGCTGATGGCCTATCAGCGTGGTATTTTTCCCTGGTTTTCCCCCGGCGACCCGATCCTCTGGTGGTCGCCCGATCCCCGCGCGGTGCTCTGGCCGGAACAGTTCCATCTCAGCCGCAGCATGAAGCGCTTTCATCAGCGTTCGCCCTACCGCGTCACGCTCAACCACGCCTTTGGCGAGGTGATTGAGGGCTGCGCCAGCGATCGTGACGAAGGCACCTGGATAACCAGCAGCATCGTTCGCGCCTACCACCAGCTGCATGAGCTGGGGCATGCCCACTCCATTGAAGTCTGGCAGGAGAATACTCTGGTGGGGGGAATGTACGGCGTGGCACAGGGGGCGCTGTTTTGCGGCGAGTCGATGTTCAGCCGGGCGGAAAATGCCTCCAAAACCGCGCTGCTGGTATTTTGCCAAGACTTTGCGCAGAGCGGCGGTAAATTAATTGACTGTCAGGTGCTGAACAACCATACCGCATCATTAGGCGCGGTGGATATTCCCCGCCGCGATTATCTGGACTATCTGTCAGTATTACGCGGCTACCGTCTGCCCGAGCGATTTTGGGTACCGCGGGTGCTATTTCCGGGCGGACAATAAAATGTTTTCAGCACATTTTGCGTCAGGATGGTATAATTGCGCGGTAGAGTAGCTTCTGCCTGTTGCCCCGCCGCCGTTTGGGAATAATAAGAGTCAGATAACGCCCATCGTTCTGTCACTCCCCTTTACGTTTGCGCCTGTCACGCGGCATGGCCGTGTGTGTCCCGGGCAATGCGCCAAAACTACTTCGGCGATTCATACCCGTCATATTTCCATTGCCGGCGTGCTGACTGCGCGCCTTGCGGCAAGGTGAATGATTCAGGGTAGACACGTAAAACTTTACTTACATGATGAACTTCGGCATTATCTTGCCGGTTCAAAACTACGGTAGTGATACCCCAGAGGACTAGATGGCCAAAGAAGACAATATTGAAATGCAGGGCACCGTACTTGAAACGTTGCCTAACACTATGTTCCGCGTAGAACTGGAAAACGGTCACGTGGTAACCGCGCATATCTCCGGTAAAATGCGTAAAAACTACATCCGCATTCTGACGGGCGACAAAGTGACTGTTGAGCTGACCCCGTACGACCTGAGCAAAGGCCGCATTGTCTTCCGTAGTCGCTGATTGTTTTCGCCCTTAAGGCGTCAGATGCTGAAGGCCGGGATAATTCCCGGTCTTTTCATTTCTACCGCCAGTTGGCAAAAAAAAACCGGCCCCTGGCCGGTTTTTTACATTGAAGATATCGCCTTAATGGGCGGCTTCCGGTTTGTGCTTCGGCGCGCTCTGGAAGTCGTAGGTCAGCGTATTTTTCGCGCTGTCCAGAGAGACCGTCACCTGCCCGCCGTCGACCAGCGAGCCAAACAGCAGCTCGTTCGCCAGCGGTTTTTTCAGGTTGTCCTGAATGACGCGTCCCATTGGACGTGCCCCCATTGCCCGGTCGTAGCCTTTTTCCGCCAGCCAGTCGCGCGCTTCCTGGCTTACTTCCAGGGAGACGCCTTTCTGATCCAGCTGAACCTGCAGCTCGACGATAAACTTGTCGACAACCTGATGGATCACCGTGGTGGAGAGGTGATCGAACCAGATGATGTTGTCGAGACGGTTACGGAACTCCGGCGTAAAGATCTTCTTGATCTCATCCATTGCGTCCGGACTGTTGTCCTGCTGGATAAGGCCAATCGATTTACGCTCGGTTTCCCGCACCCCGGCGTTGGTGGTCATCACCAGCACCACGTTGCGGAAGTCCGCTTTACGTCCGTTGTTATCGGTCAGCGTGCCGTTGTCCATCACCTGCAGCAGCAGGTTGAACACGTCCGGATGCGCTTTTTCGATCTCATCGAGCAGCAGCACCGCATGCGGATGTTTAATCACCGCATCGGTCAGCAGCCCGCCCTGGTCGAAGCCGACGTAGCCCGGAGGCGCCCCGATTAAACGACTGACGGTATGACGTTCCATATATTCGGACATATCAAAACGCAGCAGCTCAATACCCAGCGCCTTCGCCAGCTGCACGGTCACTTCGGTTTTCCCCACCCCGGTCGGCCCGGCGAACAGGAATGAACCCACCGGCTTGTGCTCATGGCCCAGCCCGGCGCGCGCCATCTTGATGGCTTCCGTCAGCGCCTCGATGGCCTTATCCTGACCAAAGACCAACATTTTCAGTCGATCGCCAAGGTTTTTCAGCGTATCGCGATCGCTGCGGGAGACGCTCTTCTCAGGGATCCGCGCAATGCGCGCCACCACGGACTCGATATCCGCCACTTTGACCGTTTTCTTACGCTTGCTGACCGGCATTAAGCGCGCCCGCGCCCCCGCCTCGTCAATCACGTCAATCGCCTTATCCGGCAGATGGCGATCGTTAATGTATTTCACCGCCAGCTCAACCGCCGCACGCACCGCCTTGGCGGTATAACGCACATCGTGGTGCGCTTCGTACTTCGGCTTCAGGCCGTTGATAATCTGGACGGTCTCTTCCACCGACGGTTCGGTAATATCGATTTTCTGGAAACGGCGGGCCAGCGCACGATCTTTTTCAAAGATGTTGCTGAACTCCTGGTAAGTGGTGGAGCCAATCACCCGGATCTTGCCGCTGGAAAGCAGCGGTTTGATCAGGTTAGCCGCATCGACCTGGCCGCCAGACGCCGCTCCCGCACCGATGATGGTGTGGATCTCATCAATGAACAGGATGCTGTTGGTATCCTGCTCCAGCTGTTTCAGCAACGCTTTAAAGCGTTTTTCAAAATCGCCACGGTATTTCGTCCCGGCCAGCAGAGAACCAATATCAAGCGAGTAAATGGTGCAGTCAGCCATGACTTCAGGCACATCGCCCTGCACAATACGCCAGGCAAGGCCTTCGGCGATGGCGGTTTTACCGACGCCGGATTCCCCCACCAGCAGCGGGTTATTTTTACGCCGACGGCACAGGACCTGAATGGCGCGCTCCAGCTCTTTTTCACGGCCGATCAGGGGATCGATGCCGCCAACGCGAGCAAGCTGATTGAGGTTGGTGGTGAAGTTTTCCATACGTTCCTCCCCGCCGGCTTGCTCTTCATTGCCAGGCTGGCTTCCGCTGTTATCGGAAGACTGGCTCGGCTCATCTTTGCGTGTACCATGAGAAATGAAGTTCACCACATCGAGTCGGCTCACTTCATGTTTACGCAGCAGGTAGGCGGCCTGCGACTCCTGCTCGCTGAAAATGGCCACCAGCACGTTGGCGCCGGTCACTTCGCTGCGGCCAGAAGATTGCACGTGGAAAACGGCGCGCTGCAGCACACGCTGGAAGCTCAGCGTCGGCTGGGTGTCGCGCTCTTCTTCCGTGGCTGGCAGGACGGGTGTGGTTTGTTCGATGAAGGCTTCAAGTTCCTGACGCAATGCCACCAGGTCCACTGAACACGCTTCCAGGGCCTCACGGGCCGAGGGGTTGCTTAGCAGAGCCAGCAGCAAGTGCTCGACGGTCATAAACTCATGACGGTGCTCGCGCGCTCTGGCGAAAGCCATATTTAAACTGAGTTCCAGTTCTTGATTGAGCATAGGCACCTCCCCCAATTTTCATGCCTGAATTCAGGCTTTTTCCAGCGTACACAGCAATGGATGCTCGTTCTCCCTCGCGTACTGATTCACCATAGCGACTTTGGTCTCCGCCACTTCCGCGGTAAACACGCCACAAATCGCCTTACCTTCATAGTGAACCGTGAGCATCAGTTGCGTTGCACGTTCAACATCATAAGAAAAGAATTTTTGTAACACGTCAATAACAAACTCCATTGGAGTGTAGTCATCATTGACCAATATCACTTTATACATAGATGGCGGTTTAATCGCATCACGAACTTCGTCGTCAACCAGGTGCTCGAAGTCCAGCCAATCTCTCTTACTCATCGTCAGTGTTCATCATCGGTTGCTGTTGCCAACAGGCGGAGGCCTGTCGATGACCAGAGGTTATGCTCATCACAAATCTACAACAGATCATAGATAACTATCATCTATCGCTTCTATCCGCGACGGCTGTCACATTCCCCGGCAATAGCGTTAACTGCTTCAAATTTTGACGCATTTTTCGCCGTTCCCCCTCCTCAATCGCTTGACGCGTTTTCGTATTTCTCTAAATTGTAGTGGCGAGAGTTGGCGAGCAATTGAACAACTCGTCACTCCACCACCGGTTCATTCCATCTTACTAATAAAGATTTACGAAGGATGTCGAAGTATGGAAATGGGTACTGTTAAGTGGTTCAACAATGCCAAAGGGTTCGGTTTTATCTGCCCTGAGGGCGGCGGCGAAGACATTTTCGCCCATTACTCCACCATCCAGATGGATGGTTACAGAACGCTAAAAGCCGGACAAGCCGTTCGGTTTGATGTTCACCAGGGGCCAAAAGGCAACCACGCCAGCGTGATCGTCCCTGTGGAAGCGGAAACGGCTGCATAACTCTTTTGCTTCATTGTGTACATCCTGCTAATAAAATGCCAGTCCTTCTGACTGGCATTTTTATTTCTCATCCCGACTACTCCCGCGCCAGGGCATCCACCGGATCGAGCCGCGCCGCATTGCGCGCCGGCAGCCAGCCAAACAGCACCCCGGTTAACGTCGAACAGAGAAACGCCGTCACCAGCGCCAGCGGCGAAAAACCGATCTCCCAGCCCGGGAGAAACAGCTGAAGAATAAACGCGATCATCAGCGACAACGTTACCCCCAGCGCGCCGCCGACCAGGCAAACCAGCACCGCCTCGATGAGGAACTGCTGCAGCACATCGCTGGCCCGCGCGCCAACCGCCATGCGGATGCCGATCTCCCGCGTCCGTTCGGTCACCGACACCAGCATAATATTCATTACGCCAATCCCGCCGACCACCAGGGCAATCACCGCCACCAATGTCAGGAACAGCTGTAAGGTATGTGTGGTCCTTTCGGCGGTTTTCAAGACGCTGTCCATATTCCAGGTGAAGACATCTTTTTTACCATGCCGCAGCTCCAGCAGACGCAGCAGCTGTTTCTCTGCGGTTTCACTGTCGTAGCCTTCATGAACGCGCACAGTGATGGAGTTCAGCCACGACTGGCCCATTACTCTTCCCGCCATGGTGGTGTAGGGCAACCAGACGCGGAGAATTTTGCTGCTGCCGAACATCGACTGCTTTTCATCCGCAACGCCAATCACCGTGGCCGGCATATTGCCCACCAGAATCACCTCGCCCACCACTTTCGCTTTATTGGGAAACAGCTGCCGACGGGTATTGCTGTCGAGCACTACCACCTGTGCCCGACTGTTGAGCTGCAGTTCATTGAAGGTATTGCCTTCGCTAAAGGTCATGCCGTAGACATTAAAATACTGTGGACCGACCCCCTCCGCACTGGCGGCAACGTCAATATTGTTGGCGCGCAGGCGCAGGCTTTTTGAAACCGCCGGCGTAGCGGAACGCACCCACGGCTGTTTCTGGATCGCCAGCAAGTCGTCATACTTCAGCGCCTGTTGATAGCGCGGGTCGTCATCGCCAAAATCCTTGCCAGGGTAGACGTCAATGGTATTGGTGCCGATGGCGCGAATATCTGCCAGCACCATCTGCTTGGCGGCATCCCCCACCACCACGATCGACACCACCGAGGCAATACCGATAATAATGCCGAGCATGGTCAGCAGGGTGCGCATTTTATTCGCCGCCATCGCTCTCCAGGCCATCACCAGCGCTTCGCGAAAGCCGCTGGTAAACTGACGCCACGCCGAGGGCTCCTCCTGCTGACGGGCGCGCAGCCCACCGCCCTGGCGGCTGGCGGAAGGATTGCGGACGATCTCGCCATCGCGGATCTCGACGATCCGCTCCGCCTGAGCGGCAACCTGCGGATCGTGGGTCACAATGATGACCGTATGGCCCTGCGCTTTCAGCTGATGCAGGATCGCCATCACCTCTTCGCCGGAATGGCTGTCCAGCGCGCCGGTGGGCTCATCGGCGAGGATCACTTCCCCACCATTCATCAGGGCGCGGGCGATACTGACCCGCTGCTGTTGGCCGCCGGACAGCTGCGACGGTTGATAGTCGGCGCGCTCGCCCAGCCCCAGCCGCAACAGCAGCTCATGAGCGCGCGCCAGGCGCGCGCGCCGTTCACTGCCGGCATACACCGCCGGCACTTCGACATTCTGCGCGGCGGTCAGATGGGACAGCAGATGGTAGCGTTGAAAGATAAAGCCAAAGTGTTCCCGCCGCAGACGGGCCAGCGCATCGCCATCCAGCTGCGCGATATCGGTTCCCGCCACCCGATAGGTGCCGCTGGTGGGTTTGTCGAGGCAGCCAAGGATATTCATCAGCGTCGATTTTCCCGAGCCGGAGGCGCCCACGATCGCCACCATCTCCCCGGCATGGATACTGAGGGTGATCCCCTTGAGGACCTCAACGCTGCCGTCGCCGGAAGGATAGCTGCGACGAATATCACGCAGCTCGAGCAGGGCCGTCATTTTGCCGCCCCGCTCGCGCTCTCGCCGACGATCACCTCATCCCCCTCTTCAAGTCCCTGCACCACCGCGACGTCGGTATCATTGCGCGCGCCAATGACAATCTCACGCTCTTTGACCTCGCCGGTACGCAACAGCCGGACGTGGTAGCGGTTATCACCGACCGCATCACCCAGGGCGCTCAGCGGGATGGTGATCACGTTCTTCACCTCGGCCAGTTGGATATGCACCTGCGCGGTCATGTCGAGGCGCAGAATTCCCTGCGGGTTCGGGACCTCGAAGCGGGCATAATAGAAGATGGCGTCGTTGACTTTTTCCGGCGTCGGCAGAATGTCCTTCAGCTTGCCTTCATAGCGAGTTAGCGGGTCGCCCAGCACGGTAAACCACGCCTTTTGTCCCGGTCTGAGGTGGATGACATCCGCTTCGGAGACCTGCGCTTTTACCAGCATGGTGCTGAGGTCCGCCAGGGTCAGAATGTTCGGCGCCTGCTGGGCAGCGATCACCGTCTGTCCCTGCAGGGTAGTAATTTGCGTCACTTCACCAGCCATCGGCGCCAGGATCCGCGTGTAGTCGAGGTTGGTCTTCGCCGTGTCGAGCGTTGCCTGGTTGCGCTTAATTTGCGCTTCAATGGTGCCGATTTGCGCCTGTTTCACCGCCAGGTCGGTGGCCGCGGTATCGAGGTCTTGTCGCGAGACCAGCTGGCGCTGCGCCAGCTGCTGCTGACGGGCCAGGGTCACCTGAGCCAGCTTACTCTCCGCGCGCGCCTGATTGAGCTGGGCGCGCAGCTCCATCAACGTCGCCTCCACCTCTTTGATCTGGTTTTGCGCCTGCTCAGGATCGATAACCCCCAGCAGTTGGTCCTTTTTGACCTTATCGCCGATATTCACGTGCAGCGTCTTCAGCTGTCCGCTGACCTGGGCGCCGACGTCAACTTTTCGCAGGGCATCCAGCTTGCCGGTGGCCAGCACGCTCTGCTGGAGATCGCCTTTGCGCACCACCAGCGTCTGGTAGTGCGGTAGCGGCGCATTGAGAATCCGCCATCCCCAGACAGCCAGACCCAGCACAACGATCGCCAACAGCCACCAGACGGTCCTGCGTTTTCCCTTCACTTTCATATTCCGATTCCTGCTGTTTCCCTGCCGCTCCAGGCGGTGATTCTATCGAAACCCGTCGGCAACAGGACACCCATTTTTCGCGCCAATGATGTTTTGTTTAGCTGCCGGAGAGCTTTGCGCCGCCGAAATTCCCGACGGCGAAGAGATTAATCAGCGCGACCGCGGGCCAGCCACAGTACCCGCGAGAACATTTTTTTCAGCAGCGTCGGCACAGCGTCCACCCCACGGCGGCCGGCTTCCATTGCCACCTCAATCGCCAGGTCCGGCTTGGATGAGCGATGGATGGCCTTGGTGATCACCCGCCGCATATTCATGGGCACATTATCCGGGATCTGCGCCACCCGGTGGTAAACGTCATCAAATCCCTGACGATACATAAAGTGTTCCATATCCAGCGCCGGCAGAGCGGTCAGATGGTCGCGCTCCAGCTCGCGATCGTTATTCAGCAGACCGCGTACGGTCGCGGCATATTTTTTTCCTGCCTCATCGCCATCCACCAGCACGTGCCACTGGATCCCCATCCGGCGGGCGAATTTGATCAATGGCTTCAGGCCCGACTGGGCGAATTCAATCACTTTCACCCCTTCAGCATCAAAATGATGGCCGCACTGGCGGGCCAGCTCGTTGATAACCCAGGTTTCCGTCTCCCCCTCCACCAGCAGCCAACAGCGGGCGAAGAGCGATGAGGCGCGATTGAAGCGGATGTGAAAGGCAATGCGTCGACTCTCTTCGGCATTCATTCCGCCCGGCCCCAGCCGCCATGCCGACACCCGCGCCGATTCACGCACCAGCCGACAAACCTGCTCCACCGGCGTCAGGGACAGCAGCTCTCCGGAGTTGGTGGTGGTCACACGCTGCAACGGCAGCAAATTCAGCAGATGCCAGGCGACGGAGAGCATGATCGGGTGCAGGCGGGTCTCGGGATCCTCAATCAACAGCAGCGGCCGCGCGTCGCGATCGAGGCGCACCGTCCCTTTCGCCTGCAGCAGGGTAGCAAACAGCCCCAGCAGGATCACCCGATGGCTGCGCCCGCCGGGCTTGTCGATCATGCGGTTGATAATATCCAAATAACGCCAGCTACGCTGCTCATCATGGGAACGTCGACGCATCAGGCGATGTCGCGTCTGGGCGCTGCTTTGCTCGGCAAAGTAATGCTCCAGCAGCTGCACCATGGCCGACAACCCCTGACGGATCTGACCGTCGGATAAATTTTGCGGATGGCTGACCAGCTCTCTGGAGAGAAAATCCAGCTGGCGGGCAGTGATCTCTATCTGCGGCGAGTGCGGTACCGTCCCGTTATGAATGCGCCGCATAAAGCGCGCGTCGCGCAGGCGCAGCACCGGCATCAAACGCACCAGGTGTCTGGCCAGCTCATCGATATCCTCCAGCGCCAGCGCTTCGCCTTCGCCATCGATAAAACTGCGCAGGGTCATCACGCTGTCGTCATCGGCGAGTTCGCCTTCCAGGCGGTAGAACACCCGGTGATACCCGTCATCACAGGGCACCCAACAGCGCTGAAGCGGACGGAAACGCCGTACCCGATGGCGCCCCGGCTCGGTTTCACGAAAGGTCAGAATAATATGCAAATGGTGCTCGCGTCCCTGGATGTCGCCCGCGGGGAACCAGAAGTCATCGCGAACAAAGTGATAAAGATCGAACTCTGGCGACAAAAGCAGGGTCAGCGCATCAAGCAGACTGGACTTCCCCCACGCGTTCTCCCCGATCAGGACGTTATTTTGCTCCAGCATCAACGACAGACGATTGATACCGCGAAAACCGACGATTTCTACGCGCTCAAGAAGCATATCCCCTCCGCTACACCACCACTCTCCTTCAGTAATCAACAGTATAGCGAGGGCGGCGGCAAGATGACACTCCGCTTAATCACCTCTGCGCATCCTATTCTGGAGATTAAATATATTCATAAAATTACGCACTTATCGTCTATTAACGGCTATTGATTATTCATCAAACAAAATAGTTTTATTTCAGACGTTATGTTCTACACTATTGATAATCTTGGATGGATATAGGAAGAGTTAAACTGGCAAACGCAATCCCTTCACCTTGCCCTAAATCAAATAATATCAATATATTTAACTGGCTCTGGGATGGCGATTATCTCTAGAATAACGCCGCTTTATTTTTATCGTCGTCCCTTATCACGATAAATAAAGACCGGCACGGTCCGCTCGTGCGCGTATACATTTAAATTGAGGTGGTTATGTTCAGAAAATTAGCAGCCGAATGCTTCGGCACCTTCTGGCTTGTATTTGGCGGCTGCGGTAGCGCCGTACTTGCCGCAGCATTTCCCGAGTTGGGTATCGGTTTTGCCGGCGTGGCGCTGGCATTTGGTTTAACCGTATTAACCATGGCGTATGCGGTTGGCCATATTTCCGGCGGTCATTTCAACCCGGCGGTAACCTTAGGCCTGTGGGCCGGTGGTCGTTTCCCTGCGAAAGAGGTCATTGGCTATATTATCGCCCAGGTGGTCGGCGGAATTATTGCCGCCGCGGTGCTGTACGTGGTGGCCAGCGGTAAAGCCGGATTTGATGCCGCCGCCAGCGGCTTTGCCTCAAACGGCTATGGCGAACACTCCCCGGGCGGCTTCTCTATGCTGTCGGCTATCGTTATTGAAATCGTACTGACCTGCGGCTTCCTGCTGGTTATCCATGGCGCGACCGACAAACACGCGCCGGCGGGCTTCGCGCCGATCGCTATCGGCCTGGCGCTGACTCTCATCCATTTAATCAGCATTCCGGTCACCAACACTTCCGTCAACCCGGCGCGCAGCACCGCGGTGGCGATTTTCCAGGGCGGTTGGGCGCTGCAGCAGCTGTGGCTGTTCTGGGTCATGCCGATCGTCGGCGGGATCCTTGGCGGCGTGCTGTACCGCACTCTGCTGGAAAAACGCGATTAATCCTTTCTAAGCCCGGGTCTCCGGGCTTTTTCTTTCTGGCGACAGCTTTACTCGGCACGGCTATTTGGGTAGTGTCATGAGCGCTATTCTCATCATGCAAGGGCTGCATCGTTCATGTTCTCGGGACTGTTCATCATTCTGTTGCCGCTGGTCGTCGGCTATTTACTGCCTCTTCGTCACTCCTCTGCGCTAAAACTGATTCACCGGATGCTGAGCTGGATTGTCTATGTGATCCTCTTTTTTATGGGTACCAGCCTGGCGTTTCTCGACAATCTGGCCAGCAATCTGCTGGCGATATTGCATTACGCCGCGGTGAGCGTGGTCATCATTTTACTGTGTAATATTACCGCTCTGCTGTGGCTGGAAAGAAAAATGCCCTGGCGCAGTCTGCATCGTCAGGAGAAATTACCCTCGCGCCTGGCCATGGCCCTGGAATCACTCCAGCTGTGCGGGGTGGTGGTCCTCGGTTTTTTGCTTGGCCTGACCGGCCTGCCTTTTTTACAACACGCCACCGAAGCCAGCGAATATACGCTGATCTTTCTCCTGTTCCTCGTCGGTATTCAATTACGCAATAATGGAATGAGTCTGCGACAAATAGTCCTTAACCGCCGGGGAATGATCGTCGCCGTGGTGGTCACGATCAGTTCATTACTCGGCGGCATCCTCAACGCCTTTATTCTGGATTTGCCGCTAAAGACCGGTCTGGCGATGGCCAGCGGCTTCGGCTGGTATTCACTCTCCGGTATTTTACTGACCGAATCCTTTGGCCCGGTAATCGGCAGCGCGGCGTTCTTTAACGACCTGTGCCGCGAGCTGCTGGCCATCATGTTAATTCCGGGCCTGATTCGCCGAAGCCGCTCCACGGCGCTGGGTCTGTGCGGCGCTACCTCCATGGACTTCACCTTACCGGTGCTGCAGCGTTCCGGCGGCGTGGAGATCGTCCCTGCCGCCATCGTACACGGTTTTCTGCTGAGCCTGCTGGTCCCGATCCTGATCGCCTTTTTTGCCGCCTGAGTAGGCGCTGGCGGCAGACTTCCTGCCGCCAATTTTGCGCTAAATCAATCTCCCTTTAAGTTGTATCAGAAATACCTTTTCTCCTCACGCGCTCGGGCATAACCTTAAACATGTATATCAAATATAACTTTAAAGGTGTGACCATGTTTTGTGTGCAATGTGAACAAACCATTCGTACCCCGGCCGGCAACGGCTGCTCTTACGCGCAGGGGATGTGCGGTAAAACAGCGGAAACCTCCGATCTACAGGATCTGCTGATTGCGTCACTGCAAGGCCTCTCCGCCTGGGCGCTTAAGGCCCGCGAATATGGCATTATCGATCATGAGGTCGACAGCTTCGCCCCCCGCGCCTTCTTCTCTACGCTAACTAACGTCAATTTCGATTCACCGCGCATCGTCGGCTATGCCCGTCAGGCGATTGCCCTGCGTGAGGCGCTGAAAGCGCAGTGCCTGGACCTTGATGCCAGCGCCAAAGTTGACAGCCCGGTGGCCGCTCTGCAGCTGGCTAGCGACGATCTGGGCGACCTGCAGCGTCAGGCGGCAGACTATGCCCCGTATAAAGATAAAGCCGCTATCGGCGAGAATATCCTCGGCCTGCGCCTGCTGTGCCTGTACGGCCTGAAAGGCGCGGCAGCTTATATGGAACACGCGCACGTGCTCGGCCAGTACGACAACGCCATTTATGCCCAGTACCACAAGATTATGGCGTGGCTGGGCACCTGGCCTGCGGATATGAATGCGCTGCTCGAATGTTCGATGGAAATCGGCCAGATGAACTTCAAAGTGATGAGCATCCTTGACGCCGGCGAAACCACCAAATATGGCCACCCAACGCCGACTCAGGTCAACGTAAAAGCCACCGCAGGTAAATGTATCCTGATCTCTGGCCACGACCTGAAAGATCTCTACAACCTGCTGGAGCAGACGGAAGGCACCGGCGTCAATGTCTATACCCACGGCGAAATGCTGCCGGCGCATGGCTATCCGGAGCTGCGCAAATTCAAACATCTGATCGGCAACTACGGCAGCGGCTGGCAAAACCAGCAGGTGGAATTCGCCCGCTTCCCGGGCCCCATCGTGATGACCTCTAACTGCATCATCGATCCCACCGTCGGCGCTTACGACGATCGCATCTGGACTCGCAGCATCGTCGGCTGGCCGGGCGTGAACCACCTGGAAGGCGAAGACTTCTCCCCGGTCATTGCCCAGGCACAGCAGATGGCGGGCTTCCCGTACAGCGAAATCCCGCATCTGATCACCGTCGGCTTTGGCCGTCAGACCCTGCTCGGCGCGGCGGATACGCTGATCGATCTGGTCAGCCGTGAAAAACTGCGCCATATCTTCCTCGTCGGCGGCTGTGACGGCGCGCGCGGGGAACGTAACTATTTCACCGATTTTGCCACCAGCGTGCCGGATGACTGCCTGATCCTGACGCTAGCCTGTGGTAAATACCGCTTCAACAAGCTGGATTTCGGCGATATCGAAGGCCTGCCGCGTCTGGTCGACGCTGGTCAGTGTAATGATGCCTATTCGGCGATTATTCTGGCGGTCACGCTGGCGGAAAAACTGGGCTGCGGCGTCAACGATCTGCCGCTGTCGCTGGTGCTCTCCTGGTTCGAACAGAAAGCGATTGTCATCCTGCTGACGCTGCTGTCTCTCGGCGTGAAAAATATCGTCACCGGCCCGACGGCGCCGGGCTTCTTCACTCCGGATCTGCTGGCTATCCTCAATGAGAAGTTTGGTCTGCGCTCTGTGACCACCGTGGAACAAGATATGCAGCAGCTGCTGAGCGCGTAAGGAGTCCCTGATGACCATGCCAACTTCACAATGCCCATGGCGGATGCAGGTTCACCACATTCACCAGGAAACCCCGGACGTGTGGACCCTTTCGCTGCTGTGCCACGATTACTATCCGTATCGCGCCGGGCAGTACGCTCTGGTCAGCGTGCGTGATTCCGCGGAAACGCTGCGCGCCTACACCCTCTCCTCCACGCCGGGGGTCAGCGAGTATATTACGCTGACCGTTCGCCGCATTAACGAGGGCGCGGGTTCACAATGGTTAACCCACGAGGTCAAACGCGGCGATTATCTTTGGCTGTCCGATGCGATGGGCGAGTTTATCTGCGACGATAAGGCGGAAGACAAATTCCTGCTGCTGGCCGCCGGCTGCGGGGTGACGCCGATAATGTCGATGCGCCGCTGGCTGGCGAAGTACCGCCCGCTGGCAGACGTGCAAGTGATCTATAGCGTTCGTTCGCCGGAGGATGTGATCTTTGCCGAGGAGTGGCGCAACTATCCGGTTACCCTGGTGGCGGAGCACAACGCAACGCACGGTTTTGTCGCCGGCCGTCTGACCCCGGAGCTGCTGCAGAGTGTGCCGGATATCGCCAGCCGCACCGTGATGACCTGCGGGCCAGCGCCGTATATGGAGAAGGTTGAGCAGGACGTGGCCGCCCTGGGTGTCACCCGCTTCTTTAAGGAGAAGTTCTTCACCCCGGTGGCAGAGGCCGCCACCAGCGGGCTGAAATTCACCAAACTGCAGGCGGCGAGAGAGTTTTACGCGCCGGTGGGCACCACCCTGCTCGAGGCGCTGGAGAGCAATCAGGTGCCGGTGACCGTCGCCTGCCGCGCCGGCGTCTGCGGCTGCTGCAAAACCAGAGTCGTTTCCGGGGAGTATAGCGTCACCAGCACCATGACGCTGACCGAAGATGAAATCGCCGACGGCTATGTGCTGGCCTGCTCCTGTCACCCGCAGAGCGATCTGGTTCTCGCCTGAGGTCAAAATCCCCGGTGGCGCTACCGCTTACCGGGGCTACAGCGCTGTGCGATTTGGTAGCCCGGAGAAGGCGCAATGCGCCGCCTCCGGGAAAACCCCTGGCGACAATAAACTCTCAGGTGACATGAGATAAACGCTTTCCCGGACTGAAAAGCGGCAAACCGACAACAGTATCGACTTTACGCCCCAGGACGAATGAGGCATTTTTACCGCCAAACCGACTGACCGGCCAGCGAGTAACGCCCGGCGCCCAAAAGCGCAATCGCCAGCGCGCCAACAAAGAAATAGACCAGATTCTCGATCGCCCACGCCCCCACCGCATCAAGCGCAAATGTCTTGCCGAGACCGACCATCAGCCACGCTACCACCATGGTGAAAGCCAACACCAGCGCCGCAGGGCGCGTCAGGATGCCGACAATCAACAAACAGGGGGCGACCACCTCCCCCACCAGCACACCGTAGGCGATAAACCCCGGCAACCCCTTCGCCGCCAGCATCCCGCTAATGCCGTCCACGCCATCCAGCAGCTTGTGCAAACCGTGAAACAGCATTAACCCACCGACGGCGAGTCGTAACAAGAGTTTACCGGCGTCTTCATGCGACAGCGTTCTGTTTACTGCGTTTAACAATCCCTTAACCATTTGATGTGCTTCCTGTTTTACACCCTGTGAGATCCCAGAGTATGCCCAATGCTTCAGCAATAAAACCAGCAAAAAATTGAGGGCAATCGGCAACGTAAGCTGCAGTTTCATCTAAGCTTGAAGGCGTTATCAAAAAAAGGAGATGGAGATCATGAAACAAACCGTGGCCGCATACATTGCCAAAATGCTGGAACAGGCCGGCGTGAAACGTATCTGGGGCGTCACCGGCGATTCCCTCAATGGATTGAGCGATAGCCTGAACCGCATGGGCACCATCGACTGGATGGCCACCCGGCACGAAGAGGTTGCCGCTTTCGCCGCCGGCGCGGAGGCGCAACTGACCGGTGAACTGGCGGTCTGCGCTGGTTCCTGCGGACCGGGTAACCTGCATCTGATCAACGGTCTGTTTGACTGTCACCGCAACCATGTCCCGGTGCTGGCGATTGCCGCCCACATCCCATCCAGCGAGATTGGCAGCGGCTATTTCCAGGAGACCCATCCCCAGGAGCTGTTCCGCGAATGCAGCCACTACTGCGAGCTGGTCTCCACCCCGGAGCAGATCCCGCAGGTGCTGGCGGTGGCGATGCGCAAGGCGGTGATCAACCGCGGCGTTTCGGTGGTGGTGCTGCCCGGCGACGTGGCGCTGAAGGCGGCCCCGGAGAGCGCCAGCAGCCAGTGGTATCATGCGCCGTTGCCGACGGTCACCCCGGCGGAAGAAGAGCTGCGCAAGCTGGCCCAGCTGATCCGCTACTCCAGCAATATCGCGCTCATGTGCGGCAGCGGTTGCGCCGGCGCCCACCAGGAGCTGGTGGAGTTCGCGGCGAAAATTAAAGCTCCCATCGTCCATGCGTTGCGCGGTAAAGAGCATGTGGAGTATGACAACCCGTATGATGTGGGCATGACCGGGCTGATTGGCTTCTCTTCTGGCTTCCACACCATGATGAATGCCGACACCCTGATCCTGCTCGGCACCCAGTTCCCCTATCGCGCCTTCTATCCGACCGACGCCAAAATTATTCAGATCGACATTAACCCCGGCAGCATCGGCGCGCACAGTAAGGTCGATATGGCGCTGGTGGGCGACATTAAATCAACGCTGAAGGCGCTGCTGCCGCTGCTGGAAGAGAAAACCGATCGCCGCTTCCTCGATAAGGCGCTGGAGCACTATCGCGACGCGCGAAAAGGACTCGACGATCTGGCGAAGCCCAGCGAGAAGGCGATCCACCCGCAATATCTGGCGCAGCAGATCAGCCATTTTGCCGATGAAGACGCCATTTTCACCTGCGATGTCGGCACCCCGACCGTCTGGGCGGCACGCTATCTCAAGATGAACGGCAAACGCCGCCTGCTGGGTTCATTCAATCACGGCTCCATGGCTAACGCCATGCCGCAGGCCATTGGCGCCAAGGCCACCGCGCCGGAGCGTCAGGTGGTGGCCATGTGCGGCGACGGCGGGTTTAGCATGCTGATGGGGGATTTTCTGTCGCTGGCGCAGATGAAGCTGCCGGTGAAAATTATCATCTTTAACAACAGCGTGCTGGGTTTCGTGGCGATGGAGATGAAGGCCGGGGGCTATCTCACCGACGGCACGGAGCTACACGACACCAACTTCGCCCGCATCGCCGAAGCCTGCGGGATTAAAGGTATTCGCGTTGAGAAAGCCTCCGAGGTGGATGAAGCGCTGCAGACCGCCTTCCACACCGACGGTCCAGTGCTGGTCGACGTCGTGGTCGCCAAAGAGGAGCTGGCGATCCCGCCGCAGATCAAGCTGGAGCAAGCTAAAGGCTTTAGCCTGTATATGCTGCGGGCGATCATCAGCGGGCGCGGCGATGAAGTCATCGAACTGGCGAAAACCAACTGGCTCAGGTAAAACAGAAGCAATACTCTGAACCAGAACAAGGAATAGCCGTGATCGATCTGCGCAGTGATACCGTTACCCGCCCCGGGCGCGCCATGCTGGAAGCCATGATGGCCGCCCCGGTCGGGGACGATGTGTATGGCGACGACCCTACCGTCAATGAACTTCAGCGCTACGCCGCCGACCTGGCCGGCAAAGAGGCGGCGCTGTTTCTGCCCACCGGCACCCAGGCCAACCTCGTCGGCCTGCTCAGCCATTGCCAGCGCGGCGAAGAGTATATCGTCGGCCAGGGGGCGCATAACTATCTGTACGAAGCCGGCGGGGCGGCGGTTCTCGCCAGTATTCAGCCGCAGCCGATTGACGCCGCGGCGGACGGTTCGCTGCCGCTGGATAAAGTCGCAGCAAAAATCAAACCTGACGATATCCATTTTGCCCCGACCCGCCTGCTGAGTCTGGAAAACACCCATAACGGTAAGGTGCTGCCTCGCGACTATCTGCAGGAAGCCTGGGCGTTTACCCGCCAGCGCAATCTGGCGCTGCACGTCGACGGCGCGCGCATCTTTAACGCCGTGGTGGCCTACGGCTGCGAGTTACGCGATATCGCCCAATACTGCGACTCCTTCACCATCTGTCTGTCAAAGGGGCTTGGCGCCCCGGTAGGCTCGCTGCTGGTCGGTAGTGAGGCGTACATTCGTCGCGCCGTTCGCTGGCGGAAAATGGTCGGCGGCGGGATGCGCCAGGCGGGCATTCTGGCCGCCGCCGGGCTGTACGCACTGAAAAATAATGTCCAGCGCCTGCAGGAGGATCATGATAACGCCGCGTGGATGGCGGATCAGCTGCGCGCCATCGGCGCCGACGTTACTCGTCACGATACCAACATGCTGTTCGTTCGCGTCGGTGATGAGCAGGCCCGGGCGCTCGGCGAGTTTATGCAGGCGCGCGGCGTGCTGATCAACGCTTCGCCAGTCGTCCGTCTGGTCACTCACCTGGATGTCGACCGTCAGCAGTTGAGCGAGGTGGTCGCCCACTGGCAGGCTTTTTTACAACGCTAAGGAGTCAGGCGTGTCGCAATCTGTTCTGGTGCTCGGCGCCAGCGGCTATATTGGCCAGCATTTGGTGCGCGAGTTAAGCGCGCGGGGTTATCCAGTGCTGGCGGCGGCGCGCCATACCGACCGACTGCAAAAACTCGCTTTGCCCGGCGTCACCTGCCGGTCCGTCGATCTCAACCAACCGCAGGCTCTGCCTGCGCTGCTCACCGGTATCGATACGCTTTACTATCTGGTACATGGCATGGGCGAAGGCGGCGATTTTATCGCCCATGAGCGTCGGGTGGCGACGCATGTTCGCGATGCCCTGCGCCAGATGCCGGTACGTCAGATTATCTTTCTCAGCTCGCTGCAGGCACCAGCGCAGGAGCAGTCCGACCATCTGCGCGCTCGTCAGGTCACCGGCGATCTCCTGCGCGAGTCGGGTGTGCCGGTAACCGAGCTGCGGGCCGGAATTATCGTCGGTGCCGGCTCCGCCGCCTTCGAGGTGATGCGCGACATGGTCTATAACCTGCCGGTGCTGACTCCTCCGCGCTGGGTGCGTTCGCGTACCACCCCTGTCGCGCTGGAAAACCTGCTCGTTGACCTCGTTGAGCTGCTGAATCATCCTTCCGACGCGCACCGCGTCTTCGAAGCCGCCGGTCCGGAGGTGTTAAGCTACCAGCAGCAGTTCATTCGCTTTATGGCCGTCAGCGGCAAACACCGCCCGCTTATTCCGATTCCCCTGCCGACGCGCTGGATCTCGGTGTGGTTCCTCAATGTCATCACCTCGGTGCCGCCGACCATCGCCAAAGCGCTGATTCAGGGGTTGAAGCACGATCTGATCGCCGATGACCGGACGCTGCGGGCGCTGATCCCGCAAACGCTGATCCCCTTCGATCAGGCGGTTCGCCGCACCCTGAAAGAAGAAGAGCAGCTGGTAAACTCCAGCGACTGGGGCTACGACGCCCAGGCTTTCGCCCGCTGGCGACCGGAGTATGGCTACTATCCGAAACAGGCAGGCTGCACCGTCGCCACTCCGGCGAGCCGCAAAGCCCTGTGGCAGGTTGTTAACCAAATCGGCGGTAAAGAGGGATATTTTTTCGGCAATCTGCTGTGGAAAACCCGCGGCGCGATGGATCTGCTGGTCGGCCACCGGCTGGCCAAAGGGCGATCGCAGCGCGACTATCTGCAGACCGGCGATACGGTCGACAGCTGGAAGGTGATTATTGTGGAGGAAGAAAAACAGCTCACTCTGCTGTTCAGCATGAAAGCGCCGGGGCTGGGCCGGTTAAGCTTTACCATTAACGATAAAGGCGATCGTCGTGAACTGGACGTCCGCGCCTGGTGGCACCCGCACGGTATGCCGGGCCTGGTCTACTGGCTGCTGATGATCCCGGCGCACCTGTTTATTTTCCGCGGTATGGCGCAACGCATCGCCCGGTTGGCCGAACAAATCTCAGGCAGAGTCGAAGGATAAGCATTATTCTTTCATGATTCTCATTGCATAGTCGGGAGAATCACGGAAAAATGCGCACGAAATTCTTTTCTGGGACAGTAGAGTGATATGAAGGTACTGGTTACCGGTGCGACCAGCGGATTAGGCCGCAACGCAGTGGAATATCTGCGCAACAAGGGCATCAGCGTGCGAGCGACCGGGCGCAACGAAGCGATGGGTAAGCTTCTGAGCAAAATGGGGGCGGAATTCATCCCGGCGGATTTAACCGAGCTGGTCTCTTCGCAGGCTAAAGTGATGCTCGCCGGTATCGATACCCTGTGGCACTGCTCAAGCTTTACCTCGCCCTGGGGCACGCAGCAGGCTTTCGATCTCGCTAACGTCCGCGCCACCCGTCGCCTCGGCGAGTGGTCGGTAGCATGGGGCGTACGCAATTTCGTTCATATCTCTTCGCCCTCGCTCTATTTTGATTATCACCACCATCGCGATATTCAGGAAGATTTCCGCCCGCACCGCTTCGCCAACGAGTTTGCCCGCAGCAAGGCAGCCAGCGAAGAGGTGATCAACCTGCTGGCGCAGGCCAACCCGCACACCCGTTTTACCATTTTGCGCCCGCAGAGTTTGTTCGGGCCGCACGATAAAGTCTTTATTCCCCGGCTGGCGCAAATGATGCAACACTATGGCAGCGTCCTGTTGCCACGGGGCGGCAGCGCGCTGGTCGATATGACCTATTATGAAAACGCCGTCCACGCGATGTGGCTGGCGAGCCAGCCGGCGTGCGATCATCTTCCCTCCGCCCGCGCGTGGAATATCAGCAACGGCGAACCGCGCACCCTGCGCAGTATCGTGCAGAAACTGATCGACGAGCTGGGTATCAAATGCCGGATCCGCTCAGTCCCCTACCCGATGCTGGATATTATCGCCCGCAGCATGGAGCGTTTTGGCGATAAAACGGCCAAAGAGCCGGCCTTTACCCACTACGGCGTCTCGAAACTGAATTTTGATTTTACGCTCGATATCACTCGCGCGCAGGATGAGCTGGGTTATCAGCCGGTGGTGACGCTGGACGACGGGATTGTGCGTACCGCCGCCTGGCTGCGCGACCACGGTAAACTTCACCGCTAACCCTGACCATACTTTTCTAACAGCGCCTCGGCTATCGCTTCGGTTTGCGCATCTGCTACGCCATCCCAGCGCTGGGGGCGGAAGTGCATCTGGAAGGCGGTAATCACTCGTTTTTTCTGCGCGGGAGTCATCTCCGGCGTGACCTGATAGCCGTAGCGCGCCAGCAAATCCAGTACTACCTCAGGGTCCACTGGCTCACTGGCCGGGCGCCCGTTCAGATAGAAAGCCACCCGCTGCTCGTCCGGCCAGGCGCCAATCCCCTGCTGCGCCAGCTGTTGCCAGGGGAACAACGGTCCCGGATCGTCTTTGCGCTGCGGGGCGATATCGGCATGGGCTACCACGTTCTGCGGCGCGATGTGGTAGCGGGTGATAATATCGCGCGCCAGCGGGATCAGGGCCGCGATCTGCTCCGGGTGAAAGGGGGTAAAGCTTTTACCCCCCGCAGTCTTCTGCCAGCCGCGGTTTTCCAGTTCAATACCAATGGAAGTATCGTTGATGCGCGTGCTGCCGCGCCAGTAGCTCACCCCGGCGTGCCAGGCCAGATCCTCTTCCGGCACCAGCTGCCAGATCCGCGGTTTATGATGGTGGCGCGGCGGCTGTTCAGGAATTAAATAGTGGGAGCTGACCTCTTTATCAGTCAGGGTTGCCAGGGAGACATCAAAATTATCTGCGGTATAGTGGATAACCAGCACTTTTATGCGCGGATAGGCCGCCTGCGCCGGATGGCGAGTGTCCAGCTGATATCCGTCGCGATCGATGATGCCTTTTTCCCCCGCGCAGCCGGCCAGCAGTAGCGCCAACAGGAGTACATAGGCAATCCGTTTCATCCCTTCTCCCTTGCCCGGCAGCGTCTCCGGGTTAATAAGACCATTGATTACGTCCTTTATTTTTCGCCTGGTACAGCGCACTGTCCGCCCGGGCGATCAGCGTCTCCATCGGGACCGTGCCATCGGAATCGACGATCCCGATACTGACGGTCACCACCGACGCCACCTCTGATGCCTCATGAGGAAGCGCCGCCTCGTGAATTTTCTGCTGAATGCGCTCGGCAATCGCGGTGGCATGCACCAGGGGAACCCTAGGCAACGCCACCACAAATTCCTCGCCGCCATAGCGAGCCACCAGATCATCTTCGGCCCGGACCGCCATTTTCAGCACCTGCGCGACAGAAGATAAGCACTCGTCACCAGCCTGATGACCATAGCGATCGTTATAGCGTTTAAAGTAATCGACATCGATCATCATCAGCGACAACGGCGTGTTTTGCTGCCAGATCTCCGCCAGATACGCATTCAGCGCCCGGCGGTTAGCGGTCCCGGTTAATGCATCCTGGTTGGCAATACTTTCCAGCCGCTGAATAAGCTGCATATTTTCCTGATGCGTATCCCAGGCTTCATCGTACCAGCGCTGGAGAATACGTCGTCCATACAGCAAAATCGCCGTAAAGATGGTCCACAGGATCAAAAAGCGAATTTCAGCGTGATAGTGGATCTGAATTCCCGCTAGCAAGGCCGTCCCCCATAGCGGCAGCATAAAAGCGATAATGCCCGGCCAATGGTGATACAACGCAGTGAGGCCAGTGGTCAACAATATAACCAGCAGCGGCCAGGCGAAGGGCAAAGCCCAGAAAAAGATAAAACAGTAATTACTCAGGGACCAGCACAGGCTGAGCACCAGCAGCAGCGCGGTGATGATATTCAGCGTATAACGCCCCTGCGCCAGACGCGGCGTGATGGCAATAATCACTAAAATGGCCGAAATAATAATAACCGCAATCAGCGCTATTTCGATATAAGGAATAACCGCCTGGTGAGTCAGGAGCTTCTTATCAAAATAGGTAAAAATAAAGTTGCGGGAGAAAATCATTAACGCAAACGCGATATTTACAAAAGCCAGCCAGGGCAGACTCATTGACAGCGCATGGCGCTGGACATCATCTCTGGTGGCCCACAACGCGGTTCGCTGCTGCCGGGCGCGCTCTCGCTTATTTGTTAACATCTTATCTCCCTGGTGACCTGCATGACCATAGGCGCAGCCCCTGCTTGTCTATATGATAAACTATGTTTCCGGGAATGTCTGTCCGCGCGCTGTCTCCCCTGCCCCGGCCTCTTAAGCTGATTTTCAGCTAATGTCAGTAGAAATTGGTATGCTCCGTTCACGATGTGTAAACGGCCAAAAAAAGCAAGCATTATCAATGCGAATTCTGTCATCTTTTCTTTAAAAAAGAGTTAACTAGCCGTCATAAAATTGCAGTATTTTGCTTGAAAAAAAAACAGTGTTAGTACAATCTGAAATCGCTCATTGGTGAGTTAAAACAAGAGCATGATGATAGCAAGATAAACAATGGAGTCTAAAAATATGAAATATGCAGCTTTAGTGGCAGGTGCGGCATTGTTTTTAACGGCGAATGCCTTCTCCGCTGAGATTTTATCGAAAGAAGCTTTTGATAAGGTCCATACGCAATACACCAAGATCGGCACCATTTCTTCTACCGGCCAGACCGCACCGAGCGATGCTCGTGAAGAGCTGATTAAAAAAGCTGATGAAAAAGGCGCGGATGTTATCGTGCTCTCTTCCGGGAACACAGATAAAAAACTGCACATTTCCGCTAATATCTATAAGAAGAAATAACTAATCTTATCTCTCAAGAAACACTACCCTGTTTCCGGGGTAGTGTTTCTTGTTTATGCAAAGCCATAATTTATTTTTATCCCGCCGTGATTTTTCTGCCTGAAAACCGCCGTCATCCCCCTGCTGATTTCCAGCCCTAAGGCTGTAGCCACATCAAGGTCTTAGCTCTTTGCGTCAAGTACAATCCGCACGCTATACGCTATGCTTTAACGGAAACTGAAAACGTAGTTCGCTTATAAGGAAATCATCATGCGCTACAAACTTCTTGCAGCACTTCTCCCTTGCGCGCTGGCGCTCAGCGCCTGTACGACCGTCACCCCGGCCTATAAAGATAATGGCACCCGCAGCGGCCCTTGTGTCGAAGGCGGCCCTGACGACGTAGCGCAAAAATTCTATGACATTCAGATCCAGAACCGTACTCAGGATCCGGCGGCGCTGCGCCCCTATCTCAGCGACGGCCTGGCGAAGTTACTCAATGACGCCCGTCAGGATCCGGCCAACAGCAAGCTGCTGCAGGCTAACCCGTTCTCCAGCAGCAGCACCCCCGCGGACAGCGCCGTCGTCGCCAGCGCCTCAACCATCCCTAATCGCGATGCGCGCAACATTCCGCTGCGCGTGGAGCTGAAACAGGGAACCCAGAACTGGAAAGACGAAGTGCTGATGATCCAGGAAGGCCAGTGCTGGGCCGTCGATGACGTTCGCTATCTCGGCAACAACAGCCACGCGCCGGCCGGAACGTTGCGACAGAGTCTGGAGAAACGCTAGTTCGGGAGTTGAAGCGACGCCGCTGAAACGATAACCCCGGTAAAATGTCGGTATTCGCCCCGAGAATGCCGACATTTACGCCCCCCTCACCCACCAGGCAATATTTTGTGCTAACTTTAAAGCTAAACGTGGTTTAGATTTAACTTTTAACGCATAAATATTGCATAACTATTCTGCCAAAGGTACTATTTGCGGCCTCAATAGCTATTCGTATCAGACTGCCCAGATGAGTATTAAACTAAACGGCATTAATTGCTTCTACGGCGCGCACCAGGCGCTGTTCGACATCACGCTGGATTGCCCGCAGGGGGAAACGCTGGTGCTGCTCGGCCCCAGCGGTGCCGGGAAGAGCTCGCTGCTGCGCGTACTCAACCTGCTGGAGATGCCGCGTTCCGGTTCGTTAACCATCGCCGGTAACCATTTCGACTTCACCAGAGCGCCGTCCGATAAAGCGATTCGCGAACTGCGGCAGAACGTCGGCATGGTTTTTCAGCAGTACAACCTGTGGCCGCACCTGACGGTACAGCAGAACCTGATCGAAGCCCCCTGTCGCGTACTGGGGTTAAGCAAGGATCAGGCGCTGGCTCGCGCCGAGAAGCTGCTGGAGCGCCTGCGTCTGAAGCCCTACAGCGATCGTTACCCGCTGCATTTATCCGGCGGCCAGCAGCAGCGTGTGGCGATCGCCCGCGCGCTCATGATGGAGCCGCAGGTTCTGCTGTTCGATGAGCCTACCGCGGCGCTCGACCCGGAAATCACCGCCCAGATCGTTAGCATCATCCGCGAGCTGGCTGAAACCGGCATCACCCAGGTTATCGTCACCCATGAAGTTGAAGTGGCGCGCAAGACGGCCAGCCGGGTGGTGTATATGGAAAATGGCCATGTCGTCGAGCAAGGGGATGCCTCCTGCTTCACGCATCCGCAAACTGACGCGTTTAAAAACTATCTTTCACATTGATGTTTTTCGGGGAAATGACGATGAAAAAAGTACTGATTGCCGCCCTGCTCGCAGGCATGAGCCTCTCCGCTTCCGCCGCGCAGACCATTCGTTTCGCCACCGAGGCCTCCTACCCTCCGTTTGAGCTGGTGGACGCCAACAACCAGATCGTCGGTTTCGATGTGGATCTGGCTAACGCGCTGTGTAAAGAGATCGATGCCACCTGTACCTTCACCAACCAGGCCTTTGACAGCCTGATCCCGGGGCTGAAATTCCGCCGTTTCGACGCGGTCATGGCCGGGATGGACATCACGCCTGAGCGTGAAAAGCAGGTACTGTTCTCCACCCCGTATTATGACAACTCGGCGCTGTTCGTCGGTCAGCAGGGCAAGTTCACCAGCATTGATCAGCTGAAGGGCAAAAAAGTGGGCGTACAGAACGGTACCACGCACCAGAAATTTATCACCGATAAACATCCGGAAATCACTACCGTCCCTTACGACAGCTACCAGAATGCGAAGCTGGATCTGCAGAACGGTCGTATTGACGCGGTCTTTGGTGATACCGCCGTGGTCACCGAATGGCTGAAGAGCAATCCGAAGCTGGCGGCCGTGGGCGATAAAGTGACCGACAAAGCCTATTTCGGCACCGGGCTGGGCATTGCCGTGCGTCAGGGCAACACCGACCTGCAGCAGAAATTTAACGCTGCGCTGGAAAAAGTGAAGAAAGACGGCACTTACCAGACCATCTATAACAAATGGTTCCAGAAGTAAGACTGAATGAACGAAATTTTTCCATTAGCAAGCGCCGCCGGGATGACCGTCGGCCTTGCCGTTTGCGCGCTCGCCATCGGCCTCGTCCTGGCGATGCTCTTCGCGGTACTGGAGTCAGTGAAATGGCGCCCGGTAGCCTGGCTTGCAACCGGCATTGTGACCATCCTGCGCGGACTACCTGAAATTCTGGTGGTGCTGTTTATCTATTTTGGCTCGTCCCAGCTGCTGCTGACGCTCTCTGACGGTTTTACCATCCCACTCGGGTTCACCCAGATCCCGGTGCAGATGCAGATTGAGAACTTTGACGTCAGTCCGTTCCTCTGCGGGGCGATCGCCTTGTCGCTGCTGTATGCCGCCTACGCCTCGCAAACGCTGCGCGGCGCGCTGAAAGCCGTTCCGCAGGGTCAGTGGGAGTCCGGCCAGGCGCTCGGGCTGTCGAAAGCGGCCATTTTCTTCCGCCTGGTGATGCCTCAGATGTGGCGCCATGCGCTGCCCGGTCTCGGCAACCAGTGGCTGGTGCTGCTGAAGGACACCGCGCTGGTGAGCCTTATCAGCGTCAACGATCTGATGCTGCAGACTAAAAGCATCGCCACCCGCACTCAGGAGCCCTTTAACTGGTATATCATTGCCGCGGCAATCTATCTCGTCATCACCCTGTTGAGTCAATACATTCTTAAGCGGATTGACCAGCGTGCGACGCGCTTCGAACGGAGACCAGGCTGATGCTCGACTACTTACCCGAACTGCTGAAAGGACTGCATACCAGCCTGACGCTGACCGTGGCGTCGATTATCGTGGCGCTGATCCTGTCGCTGATCTTTACCATTATCCTGACGCTGAAGACGCCGGGGCTGGTGTGGATAGTGCGCGGCTACATCACCCTGTTTACCGGTACGCCGCTGCTGGTGCAGATCTTCCTGATCTACTACGGCCCAGGACAGTTTCCTTCGCTACAGGAATATCCCTGGCTCTGGCACCTTATCTCCGAGCCGTGGCTGTGCGCCCTGATCGCCCTGTCGCTCAACAGCGCCGCCTATACCACCCAGCTGTTTTATGGCGCCATCCGGGCGATCCCCGACGGGCAATGGCAGTCGTGCAGCGCGCTGGGGATGAGTAAAAAGGATACCCTGGCGATCCTGCTGCCGTATGCCTTTAAGCGCGCGCTGTCGTCCTATTCCAACGAAGTGGTGCTGGTCTTTAAGAGTACCTCTCTGGCCTACACCATCACCCTGATGGAAGTGATGGGACACGGCCAGCTGCTGTACGGACGGACCTACGACGTGATGGTGTTCGGCGCCGCCGGGATTATCTATCTCATCGTCAACGGGCTGCTGACGCTGCTGATGCGGCTGGTGGAGCGCAAAGCGCTAGCCTTCGAGCGGCGTAATTAGCGCCTGGCGTATTTTGCATAAGAAGTGAACAACAAGACGGACAAGTCTAATACCTGTCCGTCTTTTTTTATATTAAATAAAATACTTAATCATTTTTATTGCATATAAATTCATTTAATGGCATTGTCACCCTATGCCGCAGACACGGCGAATAATCATAAGATTGACAGACGGGAGTTCCACGATGAAAAAGTTAGTTCTGGCTGCACTGCTCACCACGTTCACCTTCGGCGCCGCCGCCGCGGAGAAAATCAGCTTCGGCGTGTCCGCGACCTATCCGCCGTTTGAATCGATGGACGCTAATAACCAGATTGTCGGCTTTGATATCGATCTGGCCCATGCGCTGTGCAAACAAATGCAGGCAGAATGCACCTTTACCAACCACGCGTTTGACAGCCTGATCCCGGCGCTGAAGTTTAAGAAGTATGACGCGGTGATTTCCGGAATGGATATTACGCCGGAGCGCAGCAAACAGGTCGCCTTCACCGACCCGTACTACGCCAACTCCGCGCTGGTGATCGCCAAAAAAGACGCATTCCACTCGTTCGATGATTTGAAAGGCAAACGGATCGGCATGGAAAACGGCACCACCCACCAGAAATATCTGCAGGATAAACATCCTGAGGTGAAGACCGTCGCCTATGACAGCTACCAGAACGCGATTATCGATCTGAAAAATGGCCGTATCGACGGCGTGTTCGGCGACACGGCGGTGGTCAACGAGTGGCTGAAAACCAACCCGCAGCTGGGGGCAGCCACGCCGAAAGTGACCGACCCGCAATACTTCGGCACCGGCCTTGGGATTGCCGTGCGCCCGGATAACAAGGCGCTGCTGGAGAAACTGAACGCGGCGCTGAAGGCGATTAAAGCCGACGGTACCTACCAGAAAATCAGCAACCAGTGGTTCCCGGAGTAACTTTTTTGCCGGGTGGCGCTGCGCTGACCCGGCCTACACTTTCCCCGTAGCCGGGTAAGGCGTAGCCGCCACCCGGCAATTTCTCAAAGTGGCACGAAGAACCTGAACCGCGCCCCGCTTACCGACTCCACCAGCCTGATCCCGCCCCCGTGCAGCTCCAGCATTCGTTTCACAATCAGCAGCCCTAACCCGCCGCGATCCTCCCGCGACGCCTGGGCAGACAACGCCGACGGCCGCTGGAACAGATCGTCGCGCAGCGCGGCATCGACGCCCGTTCCGTTGTCAGCCACTTCGACCTGGATCTGTTGATTCTCCTGCCAGACCGCCAGACGAATCTCCCCGCCGACGGGAGTATGCCGCATGGCGTTGTCGAGCAGGTTGGTCACCACCCTCTCAATCATCGACACATCGGCGTTAACCAGCGGCAGCGGCCCCGGCACATCAATTTGCAGGTTCACCTCGCGCGTGCGGGCGGTTAATTCAAACTTCTGCGCCACGTCGGAAATCAGCTCCCCCATCGCGAAACGCTCGCGCTGCGGCTTAATGCCCCCGTGCTCCAGTCGCGCCAGCTCAAACAGCTGCTGCGAAAGATGGCGCACTTTGTTGCCCTGGCGCAGGGCGATGGTGAGATACTGCCTGCGCTCCTCGGCGGTCAGCCGTTCGTCCTTCAGGGTCAGCGTTTCCAGATACCCCAGCAGCGAGGTGAGCGGCGTACGTAAATCGTGGGAAATATTGGCCACAAATTCGCGGCGCTGGCGGTCGCTGTCGGCCAGCCGATCCCACTGACCGGCTATCTGCCGGGCAAGGTCAATAAAGCGATTTTCGAGCACCGCCACCTCGTTACCGGGATGGGGCTCCGGCGTGCGGGCCGCCAGGGTTTTGATGGCGCTGATGCTGTCCCGATCGTTCGCCGCCACCTGGGCGGTGAGCTGGCGGACCGGCCGGGTCACCCAGAACCATGCCAGGCCTCCCGCCAGCAGGCCAAACAGAGTCACCAGCAGCAGGGTCCACAGAACAATGCTCCACAGCGTTTTTTGCCAGGCGTCGGCCGCCAGCTGATTAAAGGTCTCCCCCTGCAAAATGATATACAGGTAACCGCGCAGCTGGCCGTCGACGCGCAGCGGGGCGGCGCTGAAGACTTTTCGCCCGTCAAGGCTGCGAGGATCGTCGCCATACACCGGCGACGTACTGCCGGTGAGAAAAACCTGCACCGGCGCCATGTCGATCCGCTGGCGTTGGATATGTCCCGGCGGCGCCGCATCGGCCAGCAGGTCGCCATCCGGCGACAGCAGATAGAGCTCCACGCTGGGATTAAAGGTCATCAGACGGTCAAACAGCGACTTCAGGGTTTGCCGGTTGACCTCGCCATGGGCGTCCAGCAGCGGTTCGCGGGCCACAATTTGCTGAGCCAGCCCGGCGGAGAGGCGCTGCACCATGGCGTTGCCATACTGCGCGCTGCTGTGTAACTGAACGACGCACACCGCCGCCGCGCACAGTATCAGCAGGGAGACCACCACCAGCGCCAGCCGCTGGCTGAGGCTCAGGCGGCGGATCACGGGGCGGCCTCTTGCGTCACCGGGGCGAACTTATAGCCTTTGCCCCAGACGGTCAGAATGATGTCCGGCTCGGCCGGGTCACGTTCGATTTTGCTGCGCAGGCGGTTGATATGGGTATTGACCGTGTGCTCATAGCCCTCGTGCTGATATCCCCAGACCTGCTCCAGCAGCGCCAGCCGCGAAAACACCTCCCCGGGATGGCGGGCAAAGTAATACAGCAGCTCGAATTCGCGCGGCGTGAGGTCCACCAACTCGCCGCGCAGCCTCACTTCGCGGGACAGCGGGTCGATGCTCAGACCATGGCAGGACAGGCGCCCGGCGTCCATCAACAGGTTCTGCCCCATCGCCTCCTGGCGACGAAACAACGCTTTAACGCGGGCGATAAGCTCCAGCAGCGAAAAGGGTTTCGCCAGATAGTCGTCGGCGCCCATCTCCAGCCCCAGCACGCGGTGCATTTCGCTGGTGCGAGCGCTGATGATGATCACCGGCAGATAGCGGGTCATCTGGCGGATACGCCGGCAGATCTCCAGGCCATCGACGCCGGGCAGCATCAAATCGAGGATCACCGCATCCCAGACCCGCGTTTCCAGCCGGGCGAGAGCCTGGCTGCCGTCGGCCTCATGCACAATCTGATAGCCCTCATCCTGAAGATTGAGCCGCAGCAGCGTGGCAATATCCTCATCATCTTCCACCAGCAGAATGGTTTTGGCCATTAGATTCCCCCCACCAATAACAAAACATGCTGCGTCAAGCTTACCCGATTTCTGCGACGCAAAGCCTTCACATTTTGTTTAAACTTCGCGGACCAGCAGGGACAGCACTTCGTAGTGGGCGGTGTGGGGGAACATATCAAACAGCTGGACCCGCTCGACGCGATAGCCGCTAAGAAGAGCCATGTCGGTCGCCATGGTGCGGGCGTTACAGCTGGAATAGATAATATAGGGCGGCGCCATGCGGCTTAAATAGTCGCACAGTTCGGCGCCAATGCCGCGACGCGGCGGGTTGACCAGCACCAGCTGCGGGATATCCGCTTCATGCGTGGCGAACTGCGTGGAGTCCAGCGCCTGAAAATGCAGATTGCTGAGCCCCAGCTGCGCGGCAGACTGCCTGGCGCAGGCGATGGCTTCCGGGGCAATCTCTATACCGGTCAGGCGCATCGCCGGCGTCGCGCAGTGCAGGCCGAAACCCCCGACGCCGCAAAACAGATCCCACATATGCTGGACCGGCAGCGCGCGCACCCAGTCGCGGGCGGTGGCGTACAGCCGGCTGGCTACCGTCGGGTTAGTTTGAAAGAAGCTTTGCGGGCGGATCCACAGCGGCACCTCATTAAAGACCTCCCCCAGCGCCTGCTGTTCGGTGAAGAAGATCTCCTGCTCGCCTTCCATAATAGCCATATGCACTGGCTGGATATTCGCCGTGATCACCTTAAGCTGCGGCAACTGTGCCTGTAACCAGGGCAGCGCGGCGCGCAGCTGGGCCAACTTGGCCTCTGAGCGCAGCACGAAGCGCAGCATCATCTCCCCTTGCTGGCTGGCGGTTAGCAGCAGATATTTCAGCTCCCCGCGCTTGCGCGCGACGTTGTAGGGGGTTAACCCGGCGCGGGCGATAAAGGGCTTCAGGACGGCAAACACCGGCGCAAACTCGGCGGGATAGAGCGGGCAGTCGGTGAGATCCACCGGGGTGCCGTCGCGGTGCAGCATCCCCAGCAGCGGACGCTCAACGCTGCCGCTGACCACCATTTTGGCCTTGTTACGGAAAGCCGCCTCCGGCCCGCTGACCGGCTCGCCCCAGTCGGCGACAGGGATCGCTGCCAGCAGCGTGCGCAGGTCGGCCATTTTATCGGCGAGCTGTTGCGGAACCGACCGTTCCAGCCATTGACAGGAGCGGCAGCGGCCGGCGTCGTAGAGTGCGCAATGCATAATTGACCTTCAAAATTCCAGGGGCGGGGATTGTATCACCGTTATTGCAGGCGGAAAAACCGGCGGCAGTTCGCGGGCACAAACAGCAGCGTCAGGACCAGCAGATCCGGCAGTTTTTGCATCACCAGCGAGTGGAAGATCTCCCGTTTGGATTCGCCGGGAATGCTGAACAACTCCGGATACCCGTAGCCCAGCGACGCCGCCCACAGGTAGCCGGCGGCTATCATCTGCGTCAGCAGATAGACCCAGCGCGCCCAGTTGCGCCCTTTCACCAGCGAGAAGGCGCACCAGATTTCGATAAACACCAGCGCCAGGCTGCCGAGGAAGACCAGCGTCAGGTTCCAGGTCTGGACGCTACGGTGTATGAATTCGTTCAGCCCCTGCAGGCCCAACAGATTGAGGATCATCAGCAGATCCAAACCGCGAATCAAAATAATCGCAAAGGCCGCCACCTGCACCAGCGCAGGGACGTTAAGGCGGGCATGCGATGAGCGAGTTTTCGTAAACAATCCCAACGTAATGTCTTCCATGAAAACGGCGCCACAGGGTGGCGCCGACCGGAGGCTGCTGTACCGATTTTAGGTGGTTCAGCCTTGTCTTGCACGCTGGATATCGCGCACTCGCTGCTTTTCTGCGCGGGCCATCAAATACCAGGCGATAAAACCAACAATACCGACCACGCCAAGGATGAGCGTCGCCAGGGCGTTGATCTCCGGGTTGACCCCCATGCGCACGCTGGAGAAGACCAGCATCGGCAAGGTCGTGGCCCCGGGACCGGAGACAAAGCTGGCGATCACCAGGTCATCCAGCGACAGCGTGAAGGCCAGCAGCCAGCCGGAGATCACCGCCGGCATAATCATCGGCAGCGTGATGACGAAGAAGACCTTCAGCGGCGCGGCGCCCAGATCCATCGCCGCCTCTTCGATCGAGTGGTCCAGCTCACGCAGGCGCGAGGAGATCACCACCGCCACGTAGGCGGTACAGAAGGTGACGTGCGCCAGCCAGATGGTCAACATCCCCCGATCCGACGGCCAGCCGATGGCGTGACCCAGCGCCACGAACAGCAGCAGCAGCGAGAGCCCGGTGATCACGTCCGGCATGACCAGCGGCGCGGTGATCATAAACGCGAAGCCGTTGGAGCCGCGAAAACGCCCAAAGCGCACCATCACCACCGCGGCGATGGTGCCCAGGATCGCCGCCGCCGTCGCCGCGCAGGCGGCGATAGTCAGGCTCAGCCCCACCGCGCTCATCATCGCGTCATCGTGGAACAGTTCGCTATACCAGCGCGTCGACCACCCGGCCCAGACCGTCACCAGCTTTGAGCTGTTGAACGAGTAGATCACCAGCATCAGCATCGGGGCATAAAGGAAGGTGAATCCGAGCACGAGGATCAGAATGCGCCACGGCGAGCGTACTACAGGCAAGTCGTTCATCCCTGCTCCCCCATCTGTTTTTGCTGGTGCTTGTGGAACCACATGATCGGCACAATCAGCAACAGCAGCATGACAATCGCCACCGCCGAGGCGACCGGCCAGTCGCGGTTGTTAAAGAACTCCTGCCACAGCACGCGGCCAATCATAATGCTGTCCGGCCCGCCCAGCAGCTCCGGGATCACGAACTCCCCCACCGCCGGGATAAACACCAGCATGGAGCCAGCGATAATCCCCCCTTTGGTGAGCGGAACGATCACCTGAAAGAAGGTCTTCAGGGGCCGGGCGCCGAGGTCCAGCGAGGCCTCCACCAACGAATAGTCGATGCGGGTCAGCGCGGTGTAGATAGGCAGCACCATAAACGGCAGATAGGCATAGACGATACCGATATAAACCGCCAGGTTGGTGTGCAGGATCTCCAGCGGCTGATCGATAACCCCTAGCCACAGCAGGAAGTTATTCAACACCCCGTTGCTCTTCAACAGCCCCATCCAGGCATAGACGCGGATCAAAAACGACGTCCACGACGGAAGGATCACCAGCAGCAGCAGAATATTGCGCGTCGATGGCTTGCTGTGCGCCACCGCCCAGGCCAGCGGATAGCCCAGCAGCAGGCAGCAGAGCGTCGAGATGCCCGCCACCTGCAGCGACTGGAGATAAGCCTCGAAATAGAGCGGATCGTCGGTCAGCTGCAGGAAGTTGGCAAAGTTAAGGGTCAGCGTCAGCTGGCCATCCGCCCACTCCATCAGATCGGTGTAGGGAGGGATCGCCCGCGCCATCTCGGCAAGACTTATCTTGAACACGATCAGGAACGGCAGCATAAACAACAGGATCAGCCACAGATAGGGCAGCGCGATCACCAGCTTGCGGCCATGCGCCATCTGCAGGCGCGCCACCCACAGCGCGAAGCCGCCCGGTTTTTTCGCCCCTGACGGGGATTCAACGGTACTCATCGCCCTCTCCTTACACCGTCAGTACAACGCAGCTGTCCGCATCCCAGCATAAACGCACCTCGTCACCCCAGGTGGGCGTCCCTTTCCGATGGCGGTGCTCATTCTGCAGCTGGGCGCTGATCATCTGCCCGCTTTGCAGGCGCACATGATAGATAGAGAGATCCCCCAGATAGGCGATATGAATCACCTCGCCGACGGCAAAATTGTAGCCATCCGCCGGCGGCTCATCGCACAGCATGATCTTCTCCGGACGCAGCGCCACCCATACCGGCACGTTGTCCACCACCGAGGCGTCGGGGTCAACCTTCAGCGGATGCATCAGGCCCGGCGAGCTCAGCACCAGGCCATCTTCGAGGCGCTCTTTCACCAGTCCTTCAAAGACGTTCACCGAGCCGATGAACTCGGCGCTGTAGCGGGTGGTCGGGTGTTCGTAAATCTCTTCCGGTTCGCCAATCTGCACAAACTTGCCGCGGTTCATGATGGCGATACGGCCCGCCATGGTCATGGCCTCTTCCTGATCGTGGGTCACCATCACGCAGGTCACGCCAACGCGCTCAAGAATATCCACCACCTCCAGCTGCATGCGATCGCGCAGCTTTTTATCCAGCGCCCCCATCGGTTCGTCGAGCAGCAGCAGCTTAGGTCGTTTCGCCAGACTGCGCGCCAGCGCGACACGCTGGCGCTGGCCGCCAGAGAGCTGGTGCGGCTTACGTTTAGCGAACTCCTGCATGTGCACCAGAGCCAGCATCTCCTGCACCCGGGCGGTGATTTCCGCCTTCGGCAGACGATCCTGTTTCAGGCCGAAGGCGATATTCTGCTCAACGGTCATATGGGGAAACAGGGCGTAGGACTGGAACATCATATTGATAGGCCGCTGATAGGGCGGCACGCGCGCCAGATCCACGCCGTCGAGCATAATCTGTCCGGCGGTCGGTTGCTCAAAGCCCGCCAGCATGCGCAGCAGGGTCGATTTCCCGCAGCCTGATGCGCCCAGCAGAGCAAAAATTTCGCCTTTGTAAATAGTGAGACTGACATCGTCGACAGCATGCTGGCCGTCAAACGACTTGGTTAAGTTACGGATTTCCAGCAGCGGGGTCAGCGCTTTGGGGGCTTTCGCCTGTGGGCGGGGCATTACGTCGTTCAATCGGGTGCTCTCCGGCAAAAAAACGATCACCATATGGTCCGGTGCCATACTTCGTGCTTAACAGTGCATGTGCACCATCCTGGTGCTTCTGCTCGCCGGGCGCGCTGCCATTTCCCGGCGAGTGCCGTTCTGATTCGGCCCGCTTACCGGGCCGTCAGAGTTTATTTACCGCTCTTCACTTTGGTCCACGCGCGGGTACGCACGCGGTCGATCTTCGGATCCTGCACCTTCAGCGTGAACAGTTTGGCGAACACATCCGCTGGCGGATAAATCGCCGGGTTGTTACGGATAGTCTCGCTGACCAGCGGCGTGGAAGCCTTGTTGCCGTTGGCGTAGAACACCTGGTCGCTGATTTTGGCGATCACATCCGGGCGCATCAGATAGTTAAGGAACTGATAGGCCTCATCTTTATTTTTGGCGTCGGCCGGCATGGCAAAGACGTCAAAGAACGCCAGCGCGCCCTCTTTCGGAATAAAGTAAGAGACGTTGACGCCGTTCTTGGCCTCTTTCGCACGGTTTGCCGCCTGCCAGACGTCCCCTGCCCAGCCGATCGCCACGCAGATGTCGCCATTGGCGAGGTCGTTAATATATTGCGAAGAGTGGAAGTAGCGGATGTTCGGCCGCAGCTTCAGCAGCAGATCGGTAGCCGGACCGGTGTAATCATTCGCTTTGCTGCTGTTCGGATCCTTGCCAAGGTAGTTCAGCACAGTGGCGAAAATCTCTTCCGGCGCGTCGAGGAAGGAGACGCCGCAGCTTTTCAGTTTTTCAAGATTCTCCGGCTTCAGCACCAGATCCCAGCTGTCCACCGGCGCATCTTTGCCGAGGACGGCTTTCACTTTATCCACGTTATAGCCAATGCCCGTCGTCGCCCACAGGTAAGGCATAGCGTATTTATTATCCGGGTCATGCTTGGCGACCAGCTTCAGCACTTCGGGATCAAGGTTCTTCCAGTTGGGCAGCTTGCTCTTATCCAGCGGCTGGAACACCCCCGCCGCCAGCTGGCGCTCAAGGAAGCTTGCCGACGGCACCACCAGATCGAAACCGGTGCTGCCGGCCATCAATTTGCCTTCCAGCACTTCATTGGAATCAAAAACGTCATACACGACTTTAATCCCGGTCTCTTTTTCGAAATTGGCCACAGTGTCCGGCGCAATATAATCAGACCAGTTATAGACATGCAGGGTTTTTTGTTCGGCGGCGAGCGAACCGGCAGAGACGGCCATCAGCGCACCCGTAACCAGACCTGTTAACCATTTTTTACCAAAGGCGGTCATATCTCTTTTCCTTCTCAACGCCCGTTAACTTACGGGCTCAAATATACGCATTTCTACGCATGCAAAAATCATGCATATTTTTTCATTGCCTGAGAAAAGGAGAGCGGATCTCTCCCGGAGTGGTTGCTCGCAACTGGAAGCATCGCCAGAATAACTGTAGCCAGAATAAGAGGCTATAGCCCAGGTAAAAAAACGCCTTTTATCAAATTTTTATGCAGTAACGGTCTACGTGATAAGCCAAAACGGCCTGAATGGCGGTGAATAATGCTTTAAAGAAAGGTTAAATACAGAATAAAAGCGGGTAATACGCAGCCGCTGCGGTAGTGGCTGCGCTAATTTTAGGCAGGTTTAGTGAAGAAAATGGTATTGCACGTTTTCCGCGGCCGGCTCTTCTTCTTCGCCTTTGTACAACAGCTGATTGGCGCCGGCTTCGAGGATCACCATCGAGATCTGCTCCTCGCTTTGGCGGAAGAACCAGGCGAACTGCTCCATGGTCACCCCAGGACCGATAGACAGCGACTGGCAGACCACCAGCTTGGGCAAATTATCGTCCTGAATGTCGATAAACGCCTTCACGGTTAACGAGCTGGCGTTGATGGCCGAGAGATCCGCTGACAGCGCCAACAGAGCTGTCGGCTTCACCTCCGCCAGGGCGGAAAAGAGCACCACGTTGTCCACCAGGTCAATTTTGGCATCAAAAATACCGTCGAAATTCTGCATATGCGGCAGGTGCAATGCCTGGCAGGAATCGCACTCAAAAAAGCTGATGCCGATCTCATCCAGCCAGCGACGTAGCGTATCCAGACCTGGAACGACCAGTGAATCCATAGTGCCTGTGACCTCTTACAGTGGAAAAACGACGCCATAGCTTACGCAAAAAAAGCGCCGCATACCATGGCCGTCTTGCATCCGGCGGTTAGCCGCCTATTTTCAAACAGAATTCCGGTGTCGCCTGGCGCTCGATCCAGGCGATCATCCTGCTGGCGATGTCCACACCGGAGGTGGTTTCCACCCCTTCCAGCCCGGGCGAGGCATTTACCTCCATCACCAGCGGCCCGCGGGTGGCGCGTAAAATATCGACACCGGCGACGTCCAGCCCCAGGGTTTGCGTCGCCTTGATGGCGATGGCCCGCTCCTCGTCGCTAATCTGCGCCACCGAGGCCATGCCGCCGCGGTGCAGGTTAGAGCGAAAATCGCCCTCTTTCGCCCGCCGTTCGATCGCCGCCACTACCTCATTGCCGACCACCAGGCAGCGAATATCGCAGCCTTTCGCCTCGGCAATGTACTCCTGCACCAGGATGTGGGCGTTCAGCCCGCGAAAGGCGTCTATCACGCTCTCCGCCGCCTGACGGGTCTCCGCCAGCACCACGCCGATCCCCTGGGTGCCCTCCACCAGCTTCACCACCAGCGGCGCGCCGCCGACCATGGCGATCAGATCGCTGGTGTCATCGGGGGAGTGAGCGATGCCGGTCAGCGGCAGATCGATGCCCTGGCGCGCCAGCAGCTGCAGCGAGCGAAGCTTATCGCGAGCGCGGGTAATAGCGACCGATTCGTTCAGCGGATAGCTTCCCAGGAGCTCAAACTGTCGCAGGGCAGCGGTGCCATAGTAAGTGATCGCTGAGCCAATGCGCGGGATCACCGCATCAAAGTGCGGCAGCTGGCGACCTTTGTAGTGGATCGACGAGGCCACCGGACTGACGTTCATATAACAGGAAAGCGGATCGAGGATCTCGACCTGATGCCCGCGCTGTTGCGCCGCTTCGCGCAGGCGTCGACATGAATAAAGCGTTCCATCCCGGGATAATATGGCAATTTTCATCCTGCACCTCTGCAAAAAGACCCGCTCTGGCGGGCCTCAGCTATCGAACACATTTTCACCTTTCCTGCCGCCAGCGGTGGATACCACCTGGCCGGAGCAGCAGTGTACACGTAATCAGCGCGTTGCCCACCCCTGCTTATGCAGATAGTCGAGAATAAACGGACGACTCTCTTTCACGATAGTGCGACGGATATGATCGCTCCAGGTATCGCGGCGGGCGTTGCTGCCGCGCGACAGATAATAGTGCGCCAACTGGTCGTCATACTCCGCCAACAGCGCGTTATCCAGCGGCTGATAGCGGTTCTCATGCACCAGCATGGCGGCCGGCATCCGCGGCTTGATGTCCGGGTTATCCGCCGGCCAGCCAAGGCAAAGGCCGAACAGCGGCAGGACGTGCTTTGGCAGCTCCAGCAGCTCGGTCACCGCCTCGATGCTGTTGCGCAACCCGCCGATATAGACGCCGCCCAGCCCGAGGGACTCGGCGGCGGTCAGCGCGTTCTGCGCCAGCAGCGCCGTATCGACAACGCCGATCAGCAGCTGTTCCGCCAGCCCCAGCTCCGCCTGCGGGCAGATCTGCAGGTGGCGATTAAAGTCGGCGCAGAAGACCCAAAACTCCGCCGCCTGGGCGACATGCTGCTGGCCGCCGGTCAGCGGGACCAGACGTTCACGCAGGGCCGGGTCAGTAATACGGATGATGGAGGTGCACTGTAAAAAACTCGAGGTAGATGCCGCTTGCGCGCTGGCGATAATCGCCGCGCGCTGTTCGTCGCTCACGGGCGCATCGGTGAAGTGGCGGATAGAACGGTGGCTGCGCAGCAGCTCAATGGTCGGCGTCATTTCGTTTTTCTCTGTCAGACAAGGATTCAGGCTCAGGAGAGTGGGTTAACTGCGGGGCCACGATCTGCGCCATCCGCCACATCACGACGATGGCGGCGGGGATCATCAGCACGATCCCGACAAAGAGCATCACCAGCGCCGCGGTCGGGCTGGCAATGGACGCAGGCAGCTGGACATACTGGTTAAGTGAGAGCCAGGCAAGGGTTAACAGCCCCATCCCGAGGATCTCAACCAGCAGAATGCTTTTCGGCAACGGGGCAAATTTTCGCATCACGCCTCTCCGGTTGATAAACGCAACGCGCCAGCCAATGCCGCCGCGCCGCCGGGTCAGTATACGGGTTTTGATAGTAAGACATTTATCAAACATAGCCGTAAACCATCGAAGCAAAAGGCAGAACCTGCTTTCCCTCACCGGCCAATGCAGGCATCATAAGCGCCATTCGCCATCCGGCTGAGGTTTAAGGAGAGAAGCAATGTTTACCGTTATTTTTGGTCGTCCAGGCTGCCCTTACTGTGTTCGCGCCAAAGAGCTGGCCGAAAAACTGACCAACGAGCGTGATGATTTTAACTACCGTTACGTGGATATTCACGCCGAAGGCATCAGCAAAGCTGACCTGGAAAAAACCGTCGGCAAACCGGTTGAAACCGTACCGCAGATTTTCGTCGACCAGAAACACATCGGCGGTTGCACCGATTTCGAAGCCTGGGCGAAAGAGAACCTTGGCCTGTTTGCCTGAGTAAATTTATTTGCTCGATGAATGACTGCGCCAGGTATCAAGCCAGGCGCAGATAAACAAAAAGCACAACGCCCCCAGCGCACACCAGAACACCGCGCTCAGTACCCACGCCATCTCCTGCCAGAACGTCCGGTGCGTGACGAAAAACAGCCGCATCGTCACCATGCAGACCGGCGCCGCCAGCATCGCGCCGAGCAAAGGACGCAGCACCCGCCGACCGGGAGAGAGACAGCTCGCCGCCGCTCCTGGCAGCAAAAAGAAGAGCAGGCCCAGCTCCGGGTTGCCGCTGGCGCGAAAGGCCCCTTTCATATGTAACAACAACGATAAGCACACCACAATGAACAGAACGAAGCCACAGATAATGCCGGCCCAACTACGCTCAGATTTCACCGTATCCTCCTGATGTTGCCTCTAACTCACGTCCACGTCGCCCAGTCAGATAAAGCATTTCGGCAATCCATGCCAATAACTCCCCTGCCAGCCTGAAAACGATTGTCACTAGCCGCCGCATCCAGGAAGGATTAAACTAGCGGGTATATTTTTGCTGGTTATAACAGGGTGCCAGAATAGGTTCGCGACAACGCGAACGCCTGAGCAACCTTAGACCAAATAACCATTTCCTTCAACAACTTACTAGTAAACGAGAAGTTGGCTTTCGTGAATATAAACGTCGCAGATTTGTTAAACGGGAATTACATCCTGTTATTATTCGTTGTACTTGCATTAGGACTATGCCTGGGAAAACTGCGTCTCGGCTCAGTACAACTTGGTAATTCCATTGGCGTTTTAGTCGTTTCTCTATTATTAGGTCAGCAGCATTTCGCGATTAACACCGATGCCCTTAATCTCGGCTTTATGCTGTTTATTTTTTGCGTCGGCGTGGAAGCCGGTCCTAACTTTTTTTCGATTTTTTTCCGTGACGGGAAAAACTATCTGATGCTGGCGCTGGTGATGGTCGGCAGCGCGATGCTGATCGCCATGGTGTTGGGTAAAGTGTTCGGCTGGGATATCGGGCTCACCGCCGGTATGCTGGCGGGGGCGATGACCTCCACCCCGGTGCTGGTGGGCGCGGGGGACACTCTGCGCCATTTCGGCCTGCCCAGCGATCAGCTGGCGCAGTCGCTTGACCATCTGAGCCTCGGCTATGCCCTGACCTACCTGGTTGGTCTGGTGAGCCTCATCGTCGGCGCCCGCTATATGCCCAAGCTGCAGCATCAGGATCTGCAGACCAGCGCCCAGCAAATCGCCCGCGAGCGCGGCCTCGATACCGATTCCAAACGTAAAGTTTACCTGCCGGTGATCCGCGCCTATCGCGTCGGCCCGGAGCTGGTGGCGTGGGCGGATGGCAAAAATCTGCGCGAGCTGGGCATTTATCGCCAGACCGGCTGCTATATCGAACGCATCCGCCGCAACGGCATTCTGGCCAACCCGGACGGCGACGCGGTGCTGCAGATGGGCGACGATATTGCGCTGGTGGGCTACCCGGACGCGCACGCTCGCCTCGACCCGAGCTTCCGCAACGGTAAAGAGGTGTTCGACCGCGATCTGCTCGACATGCGCATCGTCACCGAAGAGATTGTGGTCAAAAACCACAACGCCGTCGGCCGCCGCCTGGCGCAGCTCAAGCTCACCGACCACGGCTGCTTCTTAAACCGGGTTATTCGCAGCCAGATCGAGATGCCTATCGACGACAACGTGGTGCTGAACAAAGGCGACGTGCTGCAGGTCAGCGGCGACGCCCGCCGCGTGAAGACCGTTGCCGATCGCATCGGCTTTATCTCCATTCACAGCCAGGTGACCGACCTGCTGGCCTTCTGCGCCTTCTTTATCGTCGGCCTGATGATCGGCATGATCACCTTCCAGTTCAGCTCCTTCAGCTTCGGCATCGGCAACGCCGCCGGCCTGCTGTTCGCCGGCATCATGCTTGGCTTCCTGCGCGCCAACCACCCAACCTTCGGCTATATCCCGCAGGGGGCGCTGAACATGGTGAAAGAGTTTGGCCTGATGGTGTTTATGGCCGGGGTCGGGCTCAGCGCCGGGGCCGGGATCAATAACGGGCTGGGCGCCGTCGGCGGCCAGATGCTGGCGGCAGGGCTTATCGTCAGCCTGGTGCCGGTGGTGATCTGCTTCCTGTTTGGCGCCTATGTGCTGCGCATGAACCGGGCGATGCTGTTCGGCGCCATGATGGGGGCGCGCACCTGCGCCCCGGCGATGGAGATCATTAGCGATACCGCGCGCAGCAACATTCCGGCGCTCGGCTATGCGGGCACCTACGCCATCGCCAACGTGCTGCTCACCCTCGCCGGGACGCTCATCGTGATCATCTGGCCGGGGCTACAATAAATTTTTTGCGAAAAAAGCCGCCACAGGTAGAACTTTTTCTCAGGGCATCAGTCATAAGTAATGCCACTGCTTTTCTTTGATGTCCCCATTTTGTGGAGCCCATCAACCCCGCCACTTCGGTTCAAGGTTGATGGGTTTTTTGTTGCCTGCGTTTAGCCATTCCGGGTGAAACGCCGCCTCAGCACTCCTCTTCCTGCGCCCTCTCCCCCGCCAGCTGCCCGACCATCATGCGGATCGCCGCCTTCGACAGCGGCGCGCGGTCGGTGACAAAGTGCAGGGTCATCCCTTCAATAAAGGCGTCGAGGCCGCGGGCGGTGTCAGGGGCAAACCACTGCTCCAGCGTCTGCTGGCTGCGCCGCATCCAGTTCTGCATCACCGCCTTCAGCGCTGGCTGGCTGCTACAGAACGCATACAGCTGGTACATCAGCTCCATATTGCGCGCCGTGGTCACCTGGGCGCTGAAGATCAGCTCCGCGATGGCATCGCAGGCTTGTTGCCGGTTCGCTACCCCGGCGAAGCTTTGCTGATACTGCGCCGACATCTCGGCGGTAAACAGGCTGAACGCCTCCTCGATCAGCGCCTCGATGCCGCTGAAATAGTAGGTCAGCGACCCCAGCGGCACATTCGCGAAGGTGGCGATTTTACGGTGCGTCACCGCATGGACGCCGTGCGCCGCGATGGTGTCCAGCGTCGCCTGCAGGATGCGCTCGCGGCGCTGCGGATCGTTCGGTCTACGGGCCATGATTTTCCTCTTCCGGTTTATGTACAAATGTACACATGCTTGCTACTGTTGTCTTCATTCTTCTCCTTTAAGGCGTTTACGGATGACGACGCAATCTTCGCGCAGAGCGCTCCAGCTTCGACTGTGGGCGCTGTTTATGTTCTTTTTCATCCCTGGCTTATTAATGGCCTCCTGGGCCACCCGCACGCCGGCGATCCGCGATCTGCTGGCGCTTTCTACCGCAGAGATGGGCGTCGTGCTGTTTGGCCTGTCGGTGGGGTCGATGAGCGGTATTCTCTGCTCGGCGTGGCTGGTGAAGCGCTTTGGCACCCGCAAGGTCATCCGCACCACCATGTCCTTCGCCGTACTCGGCATGCTGGTGCTCAGCCTGGCGCTGTGGCTTGCCTCCGCCCCGCTGTTCGCCTTCGGTCTGGCCATCTTTGGCGCCAGCTTTGGCTCGGCAGAGGTCGCCATTAACGTCGAAGGCGCGGCGGTTGAGCGGGAGATGAATAAAACGGTGCTGCCGATGATGCACGGCTTCTACAGCTTTGGCACCTTGTTCGGCGCCGGGGTGGGCATGGCGGTGACCGGGTTCGGCCTTCCCGCCGCCCCGCATATCCTGGCGGCCGCGCTGGTGGCCATCCTGCCCATCGCCATTGCTATCCGCGCCATTCCGGAGGGTACCGGTAAAAATGCCGCCGAAGCCGCCCACGGCGAGGCGAAAGGTCTGCCGGTATGGCGCGATGCGCAGCTGCTGCTTATCGGGGTCATCGTCCTGGCGATGGCCTTCGCCGAAGGCTCAGCCAATGACTGGCTGCCGCTGCTGATGGTGGACGGCCACGGCTTTAGCCCCACCTCCGGCTCGCTGATCTATGCCGGCTTCACCCTCGGCATGACGCTGGGCCGCTTTACCGGCGGCTGGTTTATCGATCGCTACAGCCGGGTGACGGTGGTTCGCGGCAGCGCGGTGATGGGCGCTCTGGGCATTGGCCTGATTATCTTCGTCGACAACCCCTGGGTGGCGGGCATTTCGGTACTGCTGTGGGGCATTGGCGCCTCGCTCGGCTTCCCGTTGACCATCTCCGCCGCCAGCGATACCGGTCCGGATGCCCCTAAGCGCGTCAGCGTGGTGGCGATTACCGGGTATCTTGCTTTCCTCGTCGGGCCGCCGCTGCTGGGCTTCCTCGGCGAGCATTTCGGCCTGCGCAGCGCCATGATGGTGGTGCTGGGCCTGGTGATGGTGGCGGCGCTGGTCGCCCGCGCGGTGGCTAAGCCACAGTCTGAACCCGTTATGGAGAACAGCTAATGAGCATCAAACTGATTGCGGTGGATATGGACGGCACCTTTTTAAGCGATGCCAAAACTTACAACCGGCCGCGCTTCCTCGCCCAGTATCAGCGAATGCGCGAGCAAAACATTCGCTTCGTGGTCGCCAGCGGCAACCAGTACTACCAGCTGATCTCCTTCTTCCCGGAGATCGCCCACCAGATCGCCTTCGTGGCGGAAAACGGCGGCTGGGTGGTGAGCGACAATGAAGACGTCTTCAACTGCCAGCTGCCGGTTCACCATTTCAACGCCGTGGTCGACCATCTGCAGACGCTGCCGAATATCGAAATCATCGCCTGCGGGAAGCGCAGCGCCTACACCCTCAACCGCTACAACGACGCGCTGAAGACGGTGGCGGCGAAGTATTATCACCGCCTTGAACTGGTGGATGATTTTAACCATCTCGATGACACCATCCTCAAATTTGGTCTCAACGTGCCGGACCGCCTGATCCCGGAAATTCAGCCGAAGCTGCACGCGGCGCTGGGGGACATGGTGACAGCGGTAGCCACCGGCTACGGTAGCATCGACTTAATTATCCCGGGGGTGCACAAAGCCAACGGCCTGCGTATTTTGCAACAGCGCTGGGGTATTGAAGATCACGAGGTGGTGGCGTTCGGCGACAGCGGCAACGATATCGAAATGCTGCAGCACGCCGGATTTGGCTTCGCCATGGCCAACGCCCGGGAAGACGTCAAAGCCGTCGCCCGCTATCACGCGCCGCACAATAACGAAGAGGGTGTTCTGCAGATTATCGATAAGGTATTGGATCGCGAAGCGCCATTCGCCTGATAAGACCCGGATGCGAGCGCATCCGGGTTTTCAACCGGTTATCCCTGCTGCGAATTGCCGACGCTTTTATCTTTCAGGAAGTAGATCATCAGCCCCAGCCACAGTACCCCGCCCAACAGGTTAAACAGGCTGAACAGCCCGTTGCCGCCGAGCTCGTAAGCATGTTTGCTGAGCTCGATGCCGACGGTGAAGATCAGCATCTGCAGCATCCCCATCGCCGCCGAAACCGTGCCTTTGCTCATCTCGCTGGCGAACAGGGTTAAGCGCACCAGGCCGGCGTTCGCCAGGCCAATCCCGAAGGCGTAGAAGCTCAGACCGGCGGTCATCCACAGATAGGCGTGGGAAGAGACCACCGTCGCCGCCGCGGAGAGGAGCAGGCCAAACACGATAGGCCAGCCGCCCATGATAATCAGCGAGCGCACGGTACGGCGCGAAGTCAGGCGCGCCAGCACCAGGTTGCCGGCAATCAGCGCGCCGAAAATCGGCACCTGCAGCATGCCATACTCATAGCTTGTCGCCTGTTCGCCGCTGATAATAATCACCGGCGACTGGGCGATCCACGCCAGCAGCGGCAGGCTGACAAAGCCGGTAGCCAGCGCACCGGCGACGAAGCGCAGGTTCTTTAGCACCAGCCGATAGTCGCGGCCCAGCTCTTTGACCGACAGCTTTTCACCCAGTCGCGTCGCGGTTTCCGGCATCGCCCGCTGCAGGCCGACAAACGAGATAGCCGCCAGCACGGCGAACAGCACGAACATCATCTCCCACGGCAGGATATGCACCCAGGCGGCGCCCACCAGCGGCCCCAGCAGCGGGGCAATCAGCGCCACGTTGGCCATCAGGGCGGTGATTTTAATACACACCGCCTCCTCAAAGGACTCCTGGATCGCCGCGTAGCCGACCGCGCCGATAAAACACAGGCTGATCCCCTGCAGGAAGCGCAGCAGGGTGAACTGTTCAATGGTCTGCGCCAGCAGCGTCGCCAGGCAGGTGACGATAAACCACACCACCCCGGTCAACATCACCGGACGGCGGCCAATACGGTCCGACAGCGGCCCTAGCAGCCACTGTAGAAACATGCCGCCGGCCAGATAAGCGGTCATCGAGGTGGGTACCCACTCGTTGCCCACCTGAAACTCCTGAACCACGGCCAGCATACCCGGCTGGATCATATCGTTGCCGATATAGGTGGAAAACTCGTACAGCACCAGACATAGCGGGAACAGCAGCGCCTGCCTTCCGAGGCGGCGACCTGAAAGCGAATAATTTTGCATGAAATCTCTTATCTATCAAAAATCGCGCAAAGTGTAATGAAACTCCCGGCGCGGAGATAGTGAATTGTGGGTGACACCGCACAATATTGCGAGTTGCGCGCCAGCATCAGGGCTCGCCTTAGCAATTCACTCTGCGTATATATTCCGTTTATGTTTCAGCCATGTGACAAAGGATATACTGACGCTTTTCAGGGGGTTAGCGCCGCACCTCAGAAGGCGACATTTCTTAACAACCTGATATTTAAGACAATACTGCTTTATCTCCGCACCGCTTTTATTTAGGGTAAGCGGCTTATTTGCTATCGGACCAACGAGCCTGGAAGTCTATGCTGGAAAATATTAACTACGCGCTGTTCGCCCTGCTCAACGCGACCCCGGCCTCGCCGCAGTGGGCCATTGAGGTGGCGATTTTCATCGCTAAAGATCTGATTCTGATCGTGCCCCTGCTGGTGGTGACCTTGTGGCTGTGGGGGCCTGCCCAGCGGCAGATGGTGTTTAAGCTGATGCTGGCGCTGAGCATCAGCCTGACCGTCTCATGGGCGATCGGCCACCTCTATCCGCACGATCGGCCGTTTGTCGCTGGCGTGGGCTATAACTTCCTGCACCACGCGGCGGACGATTCCTTCCCCAGCGACCACGGCACCGTCAGCTTTACCTTTGCCCTGGCCTTCCTGTTCTGGCACCGCGTCTGGTCCGGCGCCCTGCTGATGGCCCTTGCCGCCGCCATCGCGTGGTCCCGCGTCTATCTCGGCGTCCACTGGCCGCTGGATATGGTCGGCGGCCTGCTGGCCGGGATGTGCGGCTGCCTTGGCGCGGCGCTAATCTGGCATACTGTCGGCTCGGCGCTGTACCGTCAGCTGCAGCGCCTCTATCGCCTCTGCTTCTCCCTGCCGATCCGCAAAGGCTGGGTGCGCGGCTAAACGCCGACCGTCGCGGCGGCGACCGCGTGACTAACCCGCAAGCGACAGGTAAAATCCCGCTAACGCCCTGCCTCCGCAGGGCGATTTTAGCGCAGAGGGAATATGGAAACTCGCCGTGACGAACGCATCAGTCAGCTCATTCAGGCACTCAAGCGCAGCGATAAGCTGCATCTGAAAGAAGCGGCATCCCTGCTCGGGGTGTCGGAAATGACCATTCGTCGCGACCTCAACGGCCACAGCGGTCCGGTCGTGCTGCTCGGCGGATACATTGTGCTGGAGCCGCGCAGCGCCACCCATTACCTGCTCAGCGACCAAAAAACCCGGCTGGTCGAGGAAAAACGCCGCGCCGCCCGCCATGCGGCCGCGCTGCTGGAGGCCCATCAGATGGCCTTCTTCGACTGCGGGACCACCACCCCGTGGATCATCGACGCCATTGACGACGCTCTGCCCTTCACCGGCGTCTGCTACTCCCTGAACACCTTTCTGGCCCTGCAGGAAAAGCCCCAGTGCCGCGCGGTCCTGTGCGGTGGGGAATTTCATGCCAGCAACGCGATTTTTATGCCGCTGAGCCTTGAGGATACCCTCAGCCATCTGAGCCCTGACATCGCCTTTTACTCGGCGGCGGGCATTGACTGCGAGCAAGGGGCAACCTGCTATAACCTGGAGGAACTGCCGGTCAAGCACTGGGCGATGCGACACGCGCGCTACCACGTGCTGGTGGTAGACCACAGCAAGTTCGGCAAAGTGCGTCCGGCGCGCATGGGGGCGTTAGCAAAGTTTGATGTGATCGCCAGCGATATCTGCCCGGATGACGAGCTGGTCGCGCTGGCGAAGGCGCAGCAGATTTCGCTGCTGTACTGAACATGAACGGACCGCGCCCCGCCGGGCGCGGTCATGACATCAGGAGAACCAGCTGCCGAACCAGCCGTGCAATTTCATCAGTACGAAGTCGATCATTCGGCTGAAGAAGCCACCTTCTTTCACCGGCTCCATGACGATCAGCGGGCGCTGCTCGATGGTTTTATCATTCAGCTTAAAGTCGATAGTCCCGACCACCTGCCCCTTCTCCAGCGGCGCGGTAAGCTGCGGCTGGTTTAAGGTGTAGCTGGCTTTCAGGTTTTTCAACTGCCCCTTCGGCAGGGTGATAGAGCCCGCTTCGCCAGCCCCCAGTTTCGCTTCGCTGCTGTCGCCAAACCACACGCGCTGAGTGACGAAGGTGGCATCCGGTTTAATCGGCGTCACGGTTTCATAGAAGCGGAAGCCCCAGGTCAGCAGTTTTTCTGACTCGTTAAAACGAATGCGGTCGGTTTTGGTCCCCAGCACCACGGCAATCAGACGCATATCGCCCTGCGTGGCCGAAGAAACCAGGTTATAGCCGGCCCCGGCGGTGGTCCCGGTTTTCACGCCATCGGCGTTGAGGTTGGTGCTCCACAGCAGACGGTTACGGTTTGGCTGACGAATTTTATTAAAGGTGAACTCTTTCTCTTTATGTACCGCGTACTCTTCCGGTACATCGTGGATCATCGCTTTGGTCAACAACGCCATATCGCGAGCGGTACTGAACTGCCCCGGCGCATCAAGGCCGTGAACGGTCATAAAGGTGGTGTTGGTCAGCCCCATTTTTTTGGCGTAGCCGTTCATCAGGCTGACGAAAGCATCCTGGCTGCCCGCCACGTAGTCCGCAATGGCAATGCTGGCGTCGTTACCGGACTGAATGATGACCCCTTTGTTCAGATCTTCCACGGAAACCTGCATGCCGGGCTTGAGGAACATCACCGATGAGCCGCGCAGCGCCGGGTTGCCGGTCGCCCAGGCATCGCGTCCGACGGTCACCATATCGGTCAGTTTAATTTTTCCCGCTTTTATCGCCTGCCCCACCACGTAGCTGGTCATGATCTTCGTCAGACTGGCCGGGTCGAGTTTTTCATCGGCATTGCCTTCGCTCAGCACCTTCCCGCTGGCGTAGTCCATCAGGATCCAGGCGCGAGCGTCAATCGAAGGGGCGTCGGGGAGTTGTTCTGCAGCCTGCACCGCAGGTGCGACAAGAAATAACAGCGCGCAACCTGCCGCGAGGCCGCGAAGGGAAAAAGCGTCATGCATCATAAGAGCCACCCAAGTATCCTTTCCAAACAAAATATGCCGCGCCACTCTGACCGCGCCGCAGCAACCGGTGAGTAAAGCGTACAAATGACCTTAAAGAAACAGCGAGTTGGTAAAGTTTTTAAAGTTTACGCAATAACATGCCGCCGTGCTTTAATCAGAACAATTTTTTTGATCGTGATTGCCTAAATATTAACTTTATCCCAACATGATCGCCGATCGCGCTGCAACGGCAGTGAAACAAACTCAGGAGCGAAAATGATTACACTGTGGGGACGTAATAATTCGACCAACGTGAAGAAAGTGCGCTGGGTGCTGGAGGAGCTGGATCTTCCGTATGAGCAGATCCTCGCCGGGCTGGAGTTTGGTCTCAATCATGACCCGGAATATCTGGCGATGAACCCCAACGGGCTGGTGCCGCTGTTAAAGGACGATGCCACCGGGGTGGTGTTGTGGGAATCAAATACGATTATTCGCTACCTTGCCGCCCAGTATGGCGTTGACCGTCTGTGGCTGGCCGCGCCGGCGCAGCGCGCGCAAGGCGAAAAGTGGATGGACTGGTCCAACGGCACCCTCTCTCCCGCCCATCGCCCGGTGTTAATGGGCCTGGTGAGGACGCCGCCGGAGCAACGCGACCCGGCGGCCATAGCCGCGGGGATCAGCGCCTGCGAAGCGCTATTCGCCATGCTGGATGACGAACTGGCCAAAATGCCGTGGCTCTCTGGCGAGCAGTTCGGCCTTGGCGATATTGCCGTCGCCCCCTTCGTCTACAACCTGTTGTCGATCCTCGACAGCTGGCAACCGCGGCCCCATCTGCAGCGCTGGTATCAGCAGATTAGCCAGCGTCCCGCCTGGCGCGAAGTGGTGCAGATCCCGGTCACCTGACGCTACTTCTCCGGACTCAGCCGCAATAGCTCGCCGTTAGACTCGTCGGTTAACACATACAGATAGCCGTCGGGTCCCACGCGAACGTCGCGGATGCGTTTCCCGCGCGCCTCCAGCAGGCGCCCCTCCTCGCGGACCTGGTTGCCGTCCACCGCCAGGACAATCAGCGACGTCTCCTTCAGCGCGCCGATAAACAGCTTATGTTGCCACTGGGGAAAGGTCTGCGCCGCGTAGAAGGCCATCCCGCTTACCCCGGGTGAGACCGGCCAGACATACAGGGGAGGCTCGGTTCCCGGAACCGTTTTGCCCCTGGCCTCCGGAATGGGCAGGCCGCTGTAGTTAATGCCGTGCGTCGCCAGCGGCCAGCCGTAGTTTTTTCCCGCCTGCGGGATATTAATTTCATCCCCGCCGCGCGGGCCGTGCTCGTTCAGCCACAGCGCCCCGCTCCACGGATTTATCGCCATCCCCTGTGGGTTGCGGATGCCGTAGGCCCAGATCTCCGGCCTCACGTCGGCCCGGCCAACAAAGGGATTATCCGGCGGCACACCCCCGTTCTCCGTCAGGCGGACCACTTTTCCCTGCAGCTTGTCGAGATCCTGAGCGGTGGGACGCTGATTGTTCTCCCCGAGGCCAACAAAGAGATGCCCTTTGCCGTCAAACACCAGCCGGCCGCCAAAATGATTGCCGACGGAGAGTTTCGGCTGCTGGCGAAACACCACGGTGAAATTCGTCAGTTGGGTGGCATCCTGGCTCAACTGCCCGTAGCCCACCGCGGTGCCCGCTTTGCCGCTGGCGTCGCTTTCCGCATAGCTTAGCCACACCCGCCGCGACTGCGCGAAATCCGGGGCCAGCGCCACGTCCAGTAAGCCCCCCTGGCCGTTGGCCCACACCTGCGGCACGCCGGCTATCGGCTCCGACAGGCCTTTACCCGGTTGCCAGCGCTTGAGCTCGCCGCCACGCAGGGTGATCAACATGCCCTGGTCGCCGGGGAGAAATGCCAGGCTCCACGGATGGGCCAGCCGGTTCTGCAATACCTCCACCCGCGCCGCGGCCTGGCTCAGGGCCGGCAGCGACAGGGCGCTCAATAGCAACAGCAGCGGGATCGGACGCATGGCATTCTCCTTTCGTCAGCTCTGCGCTAAAGGGTAGCCAGCGGGGAAATTTGCGCGGGGATTTTTACATAACCTTTAACAGGGGAAGCATCCACTTCCCCTGGGTTTCAGCCGATCAGGCATGAGGAATTGGCGACAATTTATTCAATTTATGAATATTTGAAGTCAATCCTGTCAGACAGCGTTCTAGCTTCTCTACGTTAACAGCGATGTACAGCGGACAATCATGATGCCCGCTCATCAGGCATACTGCAGCGGCGGCGACGGACTCGCCGGCCAAACGAAGGGCATCCTTTTCCTCCGGTGAAATGACATGCTGCAGGCGCGGCGCCTGGGCACGCATTTCACGGCAAAGCTCAAACAAGTTTTCACGCAGATGGTCATTTTCGCTGACTGACATGTAGCCTTTGGCCTTCCGCAGCTGCAGATAGGCGTCAATATCGATATTGGCGTTAATGAGCTTCTGCAAAAGGTGGCGGTATAGTCTGTCAACGGTCATCACGGTTCCTCCTCTGTCGTCCTTTACCCTATCCATAATACGGTTATTTTTTGTACAAAATGATGCGCCAGGTCAATTATTCCCAAGACTTTAACACCCTTTACAATTTGACAACCTTGCCGCTTTGTCAGGTCTACAACAAAAATAATGTCACACGATCACATTTAATTTCGCAAAGAAACAAAATCGCCATAATCGCCATTGCGTGGCCAAAATAGTGCTGCAATGATCACATTATATCGCAGACGCTATTGCACGATCGTAAGACAGAATGCCATAACAAATCATTAATGTAATACGTATAACATTTAATAAAAACAGCGACCGCGGCCGCGGTTCGCTGATAATCTCTCTGCCCGTTTGCAAGGAACTGAACCATGACGCCCGGTAAAAGAAACTACCTTCTGTTGAGTCTATTCGATTTCCTCTACCTGTTCGCCTGGTCGTCGACCATGGCTTTCTTTGTCATTTGGACCACCCAGCATCTTGGCATCAGCGCCACGAAGACCGGCCTGCTCTACTCGGTCAACGCCTTTATCGCCCTGCTGATGCAACCTTTCTTCGGCTTTATCTCCGACAAGTTCGGCCTGAAAAAACGGCTTATCTGGCTGCTGGTCGCCCTGCTCCTGCCGGTGGGCCCCTTCTTTATCTATGTTTACGCGCCGCTGCTGGTGCACAATTTCTGGTTCGGCGCGCTGCTGGGGGGGATCTATCTGGGGATCATCTTTAACTCCGGCTGCGGGGTGATCGACTCTTACATCGATAAGATTTCCCGTCGCTACCAGTTCGAATACGGTCGGGTGCGGATGTGGGGCTCGTTAGGCTGGGCAGCGGCGGCCTGGATTGTGGGTAAATATATCGACAGCAATCCTAATCTGGCCTTCTGGCTCGCCAGCCTCGCCATCGTCATCGCCGCCATCTGCTTTATGCTGACCAAAATTGAATTAACCGACGCTGATGTGGCGCGAAGCGAATCGCTGAAGGTCTCCCATGCCCTCGAGCTGGCGAAGAACGGTCAGTTCTGGATGCTGCTGCTCTTTACCCTGTTCGTCACGCAAATTTATGACACCTACGATCAGCAGTTTGCCCAGTACTTCTCGCAACAGTTCCCGACGCCGGAGGAAGGCAACCGCTGGTATGGGATCCTCGCCTCCATTCAGGTTTGCGGCGAAACGCTGTTCTTATGCCTGATGCCGTGGTTTGTTAACCGGACCGGCGCCAAGTGGGCGCTGATCATTGCCGGGCTGATCATGTCGGTACGTATTGTTGGTTCGGCGGTGCCTCTCGGACCGGTGTGGATTGGCGCAGTAAAAATGATGCATGCCCTGGAGAAACCGTTAATTCTGGTGTCGGTCTTTAAATTCATCGCCGCCAACTTCGACCACAAGCTCTCTTCGACAGTCTATTTACTGGTGCTGTTTGTCGCCTCGATCGCCACCGCCATTTACTCCCCGCTGGCTGGCTATCTGTACGATACCATTGGCTTCGCCGACACCTATCTGATCCTCGGCGGCATCGCCGGACTATTTACTTTGATCTCTGTCTTCACGCTGCAGGATAAGCGCGAGCCGAAAAAGCCCGGCGCCGCCCCCTCCGGAGCCGTCACCCCGGCGCAATAAGTTTCTGCCCGGCAGCAACGCCGGGCGTGAATCGCCGCCTGCGCGCACGGCTTGCCGGAAGCGTTTCCCGCCCCTCTGCTCCGGGGCGTGCGGGATCCGCTTTAGCGGCAGGGGCATGAAAGGCAGGGCTGGGTGCGCTTTTTCACCATTAACCGTGACGGAGCTATACTCTTTTTCGCAAAGATCTGTAGAATTCCTGCCCTGACCATTCCAATAATTGAACACTTTTTAAGCTATGAGCAATGTCACGCACCAGCCGAAAATCGGCTTCGTCTCCCTGGGCTGCCCGAAAAACCTCGTGGACTCAGAGCGTATCCTGACCGAACTGCGCACCGAAGGTTATGACGTCGTCCCTACCTACGACAACGCCGATATGGTGATCGTTAATACCTGCGGCTTTATCGACAGCGCTGTGCAGGAATCGCTGGAAGCGATCGGCGAAGCGTTGAAAGAGAACGGCAAGGTGATCGTCACCGGCTGTCTCGGCGCAAAAGAGGATCAGATCCGTGAAGTGCACCCGAAGGTGCTGGAGATCACCGGTCCGCACAGCTATGAGCAGGTGCTGGAGCACGTCCACCACTATACGCCAAAGCCGAAGCACAACCCGTTCCTGAGCCTGGTGCCGGAACAGGGCGTTAAGCTGACGCCGCGCCACTACGCCTACTTAAAAATTTCTGAAGGCTGCAACCATCGCTGCACCTTCTGCATTATTCCGTCCATGCGCGGCGACCTAGTGAGCCGTCCGATTGGCGAAGTGCTGGCGGAAGCCAAACGCCTCGCTGACGCTGGCGTGAAAGAGCTGCTGGTGATTTCGCAGGACACCTCCGCCTACGGCGTCGACGTCAAGCACCGCACCGGTTTCCACAACGGTATGCCGGTGAAGACCAGCATGGTCAGCCTGTGCGAAGAGCTGGCGAAGCTCGGCATCTGGGTGCGCCTGCACTATGTCTACCCGTACCCGCACGTTGACGATGTGATCCCGCTGATGGCAGAAGGCAAAATTCTGCCGTACCTCGATATTCCGCTGCAGCACGCCAGCCCGCGCATCCTGAAGCTGATGAAGCGTCCAGGTTCCGCTGACCGTCAGCTGGCGCGCATCAAGCAGTGGCGTGAAATCTGCCCGGATCTGACCCTGCGCTCCACCTTTATCGTGGGCTTCCCGGGGGAAACGGAAGAAGATTTCCAGATGCTGCTCGACTTCCTGAAAGAGGCGCGTCTCGACCGCGTCGGCTGCTTCAAGTACAGCCCGGTTGAAGGCGCCACCGCCAATGAGCTGGCGGATCAGGTGCCGGAAGAGGTGAAAGAGGAGCGCTGGAACCGCTTTATGCAGCTGCAGCAGCAGATCTCTGCCGAGCGTCTGCAGGAAAAAGTGGGTCGCGAAATCCTGGTGCTGGTGGATGAAGTTGATGAAGAAGGCGCCATTGGCCGCAGCATGGCCGACGCCCCGGAAATCGACGGCGCGGTCTACCTGAACGGCGAAACCCGCGTTAAGCCGGGCGACGTGGTGCGGGTGAAAGTCGAGCACGCCGACGAATACGACCTGTGGGGAACCCGGGTCTAGTCCAGCTTCCCGGATAGCGGCTTAGTGCATTCCCCAGCCTACGGAGTCCTCCCGTAGGCTCCCCCCCCAGGCCCCCGCAAGCGCAGCGCCGCCGGGCAAGCGTTGATGACCTTCCAGGCAACCCTGTTGCGCCGTTATTTTGCCGGGTGGCGCTACGCTTACCCGGCCTACGGGGTCCAGTCCCAATATGTGAATCGCCGCCGGACATGGGGCCGCTGAAACTGCCGGTGCTGGCGGCCTCAACATCGCTGAGACGTTCCCGGAAGGCCGGGGCAGCCCGCATGGATGCGGGCTGAGGGCCATGTTTTGCACGGACGCTGCCTCGGCCCGACCCGCAGCCTGCAGGGATAAGTCGAAGGCACCACGAAGTGGCGATGTTGCTGGCCGGAGCCCGGGGGTACAGGGGGCGGCGGCGACTGGCCGCCCCCTGTGCGCTCCCTGCGCCAAGCCAGACATAACGCAGAAAATTAACCGGGAGCGCAATGTGCGCTGACGCCACACGTGATAAACGCTTTTCCCGGGCAGAGAAAGTGGCAACCGATGCAGCTTATCCCCCCGTCGTGCGCCAGACCGTCACCCGACGTCCCCTACCCCTTTAACTTCGGATCCAGCGCATCGCGCAGGCCATCCCCCAGCAGATTAAACGCCAGCACGGTCACGAAAATCGCCACCGCCGGAAACAGCGCCACGTGCGGGGACATCACCATATCCGCCCGCGCCTCGTTGAGCATCGCGCCCCACTCTGGCGTGGGCGGCTGCGCGCCGAGACCGAGAAACGACAGACTGGCCGCCGAAATAATCGATACCCCAATGCGCATGGTGAAATAAACCACGATCGACGACACCGTCCCCGGCAGGATGTGGTGGAAGAGGATGGTGGCATCGCTGGCGCCAATGCTGCGCGCCGATTCAATAAAGGTCTGCTGCTTTAATACCAGAGTGTTGCCCCGCACCAGCCGGGCGAACGCCGGGATCGAGAAGATCGCCACGGCGATAATCACGTTGGCCATCCCGCTGCCCATGACGGCGACCACCGCGATCGCCAGCAGGATCCCCGGAAAGGCGAACAGCACGTCGCACAGACGCATAATCAGCCGGTCCCACCAGCCCTCATAGTAGCCGGCCAGCAGCCCAAGCACCGTGCCGATGGCCGCACCAATCAGCACCGCCAGCACCCCGGCGGCCAGCGAGATCTGCGCCCCCACCAGCACCCGGCTGAAAATATCGCGCCCCAAAGAGTCGACACCGAACCAGTGCACCAGCGAAGGCCCCTCGTTAAGCCGGTCGTAGTCGAAATAATTTTCCGCATCGTACGGCGCTATCCATGGGGCGACGATGGCCACCGCAATCAGCAACAGCACGAAAATACCGGCGCCCATGGCCACCGGCTGACGCCGAAAGCGCCGCCAGAACTCATGCCAGGGGGTATGGATTTCGCCGGGCCTGATGCCCGGCATGGCGTTCAGCGCCGCCTGCCTTCTCCAGTTAAGCAATCGCACCTTACTTATACCTGATAGCCGGGTTTATGGCCGCGTACAGCACATCCACCACTAAATTGATAAGAATAAACTCCAGCGAAAAGAGCAGCACTTCCGCCTGAATCACCGGGTAATCGCGCATTTCTACCGAATCGACCAGCAGTCGCCCCAGCCCGGGCCAGTTGAAGACCTTCTCCACGACGATCGAGCCGCCGAGCAGGAAACCGAACTGCAGCCCCATCATGGTGACCACCGGGATCATCGCATTGCGCAGACCATGCTTGAGCACCACCCGCGTTTCGCTCACCCCTTTCGCCCGGGCGGTACGCATATAGTCTTCATGCAGCACATCGACGAACGACGCGCGGGTAAAGCGCGCCATCACCGCCGCCACCGCCGCGCCGAGGGTCAGCGACGGCAAAATATAGTGCCGCCAGCTGTCGGCGCCCACCGTCGGCAGCCAGCCCAGCTCAACCGAAAACACCTGCATCAGCAGCATGCCGAGGGCAAAGGCCGGAAACGAAATACCGCTCACCGCCAGCGCCATTCCCAGACGGTCAGGCCAGCGATTGCGCCACACCGCCGCCGCGATCCCCGCCGCCATGCCAAACAGCACCGCCCAGCTCATGCTGGCCAGCGTCAGCCACAGGGTGGGCATAAAGCGGCTGGCTATCTCACTGGCAACGGGACGCCGCGAGGCCATGGACATGCCAAAATCGCCGCGCAGCACGTTGGTGATGTAGTGCCAGAACTGGACGTGCAGCGGCTGGTCAAGCCCCAGCTGCTGGCGCACCATCGCCACCACCTGGGCATCGGCCTCTGGTCCGGCAATCAGCCGCGCCGGGTCGCCGGGCAGCATATGGACGAAGAGAAACACCAGCACCGCGACGATTAGCAGGGTGGGGATCAGCCCCAGCAGGCGCTTAATCACATAGTTGAGCATCGTACCTCCACAACCCGCCCCGCGGAAAAACCGCCCTCCGCCCACTAGCGCCGGAGGGCATCATCTCGACCTTCACGGTGTTAAATCTGCCTGTTCGAAGCTGAAGCCGGTGTCCGGCTGGATATAAAAGCCGGTGAGGTTCTTGCTGTGGGCGGAGACCAGTTTCTCCACCACCAGCGGCACCCACGGCGACTCTTTCCAGATAATATCCTGCGCCGCTTTATAGAGTTTGGTTTTCTCTTGCGGATCGGTGGTTTTCAGCGCCTCGCTCAGCGCGCTATCCACCTGCGGATTGCTGTAAAAAGCGGTGTTAAACAGGGTCGGCGGCCAGTTTTGGGAAGCAAACAGCGGCGACAGCGCCCAGTCGGCTTCGCCAGTGGAGGCGGACCAGCCGGTATAGAACATCCGTACCCCGCTCTCTTTCTGCCCTTTACCTTCCACTTCCGCCGCCCGCTGACCGGCGTCCATCGCCGTCACTTGCGCCTTTATGCCCACCTGCGCCAACTGCTGCTGGGTAAACTGCAGCACTTTCTGCGCGGTGCTGTGGTTATGTGACGACCACAGCGTAGTGCTAAACCCGTTGGGGTAGCCGGCCTCTTTTAGCAGCTGGCGCGCTTTCGCCGGATCGTAAGGCCACGCGGGGTAGCTCTGAGCGTAGGCAATCGATGGCGGCACCACGCCGGTCGCCGGGGTGGCATAGCCGGCAAACGCCACCTTGACCAGCGCCTGGCGGTTGATGGCGTAGTTGATCGCTTCGCGCACCTTCGGATTATCGAACGGTTTCTGCGTCACGTTCATGCTGATGTAACGCTGCATGATCGACGGACTGGCCACCAGCTCCAGTTTGCTGTTTTTCGCCAGCAGCGGCGCCTGCTCATAGGGGATCGGGAAGGCAAACTGCGCCTCGCCGGTCTGCAGCATCGCCGCCCGGGTATTGTTATCGACCACCGGTCGCCAGGTAATGGAATCCAGCTTCGGCAGCCCCGGCTGCCAGTAGCCATCGAACTTGCTGACCTTCACGAAATCGGTCTGGTTCCAGGTATCGAGCTTATACGGCCCGGTGCCCACCGGGTGGAAGCCGATATCCTTGCCATATTTTTTCAGCGCCGTCGGCGAAATCATCGCTGTCGCCGGATGGGCGAGAATATTAATAAACGCCGAGAACGGCTGTTTAAGGGTGATTTTCACCGTGGTCGGATCAACCGCCTCGGTGCTGGCGATATTTTTATACAGGTTATAGCGCTTGAGATGGTTTTCCGGGTTGCTGGCGCGGTCGAGGTTAGCCTTGACCGCCTCGGCGTTAAAGTCGGTGCCATCCTGGAATTTCATCCCGCTGTGCAGCTTGATGGTGTACACCAGGCCATCCGGCGACACTGTGTAGCTCTCGGCAAGGACATTTTGCAGCTTCATCTCTTTATCAAGGCCGAACAGGCCTTGATAAAAGGACTTCGCCACCGCCTGCGACAGAGTATCGTTGGCATCATAGGGGTCGAGCGTCGTGAAGTTAGACCCGACCGCCACCACCACATCTTTGGCGGCAAAAGCGGGGGCGCTCGCCAGGGCCGCCGCGATACTCAGCGCCAGCCACCATTTGCGTGAAACAGGTTGTGTCATCGTGTTCTCCTGAAAAGGTGCGTTATGTGTTGTTATGTTCTGCCCAGCACGTCGGCGGCGTCGCGGGCGACGAAGTGGCCCGGCCCAACCTGCTGCAATGGCGGGCTGGCGATCTCCTCGCCCCGCTTATAGATATTGCCCGGGACGTCATCAGACAGCAGGACCCGCTGCGGATGACGGTAGGCCGGGTCGGCCACCGGTACGGCGGCCATGAGCTTACGGGTATAGGGGTGCTGCGGGTTTTCAAACACTGCGCGGCGCGGGCCGATTTCGACAATCCGGCCGCGATACATCACCGCCACGCGGTGGCTGATGCGCTCCACCACCGCCATATCATGGGAAATAAACAGAAACGCGATGCCCATCTCGCGCTGCAGGTCGAGCATCAGATTGATAATCTGCGCACGAATGGAGACATCCAGGGCCGACACCGACTCATCGGCAATCACCACCTTCGGATTCAGCGCCAGCGCGCGGGCAATGCAGATCCGCTGCCGCTGGCCGCCGGAAAAGGCGTGGGGGTAGCGCCAGGCATGCTCCGGCTGCAGCCCCACGCGCTTCAGCAGCCAGGCGACCCGCTCGCGCGCCGCCTCCCTGTCCAGCAGGCCATGCACCCGCAGCGGCTCCATAATCGAATCGCCGACCGTCTGGCGCGGATCGAGCGAGGCGTAAGGATCCTGAAAAATAAACTGAATATTGCGCCGCAGGGACTGCAGCTTGCTGCCGGAGAGGGTATCGATCCGCTGACCGTCGAAGGTAATGGTGCCACCCTGGGTCTCAACCAGCCTCAGCAGCGCCCGGCCGGTGGTCGACTTGCCGCAGCCGGACTCCCCCACCAGAGAGAGGGTCTCTCCCGGCCAGAGATCAAAACTCACCTTCTCCACCGCATGCACTTCGCGCGTCACGCGATTGAGCAGCCCGCCGCGCACCGGGAAACGGGCCACCAGATCGCGCACCTGCAGAATCGGCTCCCCCGCCACCACCGTGTCTGGCGTTTCTGTCTCCGCCAGCGGCTGCCCCGGCAGCGGAAAGCGGCGCGGCAGATCCCGACCGCGCATCTCCCCCAGCCGGGGGACCGCCGCCAGCAGCGACTGCGTATAAGGGTGCTGCGGTGAACGGAAAATCTCCTCGACGCTGCCGGTCTCCACCGCCTCGCCGCGATACATGACCAGCACCCGATCGGCGATATCGGCCACCACCCCCATGTCATGGGTGATAAAGATTACCCCCATCGCCATCTCCTTTTGCAGGACGGCGATAAGTTGCAAAATTTGCGCCTGGATGGTGACATCCAGCGCCGTGGTCGGCTCGTCGGCAATCAGCACCGCCGGCCGACAGGAGAGCGCCATGGCGATCATCACCCGCTGGCGCATGCCGCCGGAGAGCTGGTGCGGATAGCGTGAGAGCATCTCTTCCGCCTGGGGAATACGCACCTGGTCGAGCATCTTTTTTGCCGCGCGCAGCGCCTCTTCGCGCCCCAGCCCCTGGTGCAGACGCAGGGATTCGGCGATCTGCTCGCCGATGGTGAACACCGGGTTCAGCGAAGTCATCGGCTCCTGAAAAATCATCGCCAGGTCCGCGCCGCGTACCCGGCGCATTTCGGCCTCCGATTGCTCATTGAGCGCGATCACCTGCCGGTTGCGCCGTCGCAGCCACAGCCCCTCGCTGCTCACCTCGCTGCTGGCGGCGTCAAGCAGACGCATCAGCGCCAGAGCGGTGACCGATTTTCCCGAACCAGACTCCCCGACAATCGCCAGCGTCTCGCCGCGGCGCAGGCTGAAGGAAAGCTGACGCACGGCCTGCACCTCTGGCGCATCCTGCTGGCGAAACGCCACGTTCAGGTTGCGCACCACCAGTACTTCGCAGGTATCCGTTTCGTGAGTTTGCGGCACTCTCCCTCTCCCTTGTTCTATTCGCGATAAATGCCAATGGTCGGCGTATCGCCGGCATAGCACCAGGCGCGGTACATGCCTTCGCTGTTAAACGGTAAAACGACGTTGCCTTCGCGATCGACGGCAATCAGTCCGCCGCTGCCGCCGAGGGCCGGCAGCTTCTCCATCACCACCCGCTCGCAGGCAGAATAGAGACTGAGCTGACCGTACTCCATCAGGGCGGCGATATCGTAGGCCGCCAGAGTACGCATAAAGACTTCGCCGGTGCCGGTGCAGGAGACCGCCACGCTGGCGTTGTTGGCGTAGCACCCCGCGCCCGGCAGCGGGCTGTCGCCAACGCGTCCGGGCAGTTTGTTGGTCATGCCGCCGGTGGAGGTCGCCGCCGCCAGATTGCCGGCCAGATCGAGCGCCACCGCCCCGACGGTGCCCATTTTCTGGCGTTCGTCGAGCGGAGCGGCATGGTGGTCAAGGATGATCTCCCCACCCGCTTTCGCCTCCTGCAGCTGCAGCAGGCGCTCGGGGGTGGAAAAGAGATCGTTATCGACGCGCGCCATTCCGTGGGAGAAGGCGAAATTTTCCGCCCCCTCACCGATCAGCAGCACGTGCGGGCTCTTCTCCAGCACCAGACGCGCCGCCAGCACCGGATTACGTAAATGTTTGACCCCGGCCACCGCCCCCGCCTGCAGGCTGTAGCCGTCCATCACGCAGGAGTCCAGTTCGTGGGTTTGATCGCGGGTAAATACCGAGCCGATCCCGGCGTTAAACAGCGGACACTCCTCCAGCAGACGGACGGCCTCGGTCACGGCATCCAGCGCACTGGCGCCCGCAGCCAACATTTTCTGTCCGCTTTCGACGATAGCCGACAGCGCCGCCACGTACTCCCGCTCCCGCTCCGGCGTCATCTGCGCGCGAGAAATCGCCCCTGCGCCGCCGTGAATTGCTATAACCGCCTTGCCCATTTCGCCAGTCCTTAACGATGAAGTGGATAGCCCCCGCCCTGTCGTAGCGCGTCGCGGCGCCGGTCACGTCAGGAATAAGGGTATTGATATCATTATATTGCTGAATGTCTTATACAATTTTTGAATATAGAAAGAGCGGCGGGCGATGTAAAGCCTCGTACCCAGGTGGCATACAGCCCGCGCCGCTTTTCTGCCATAATAGGCGTTTTCGCCGTTTTGCCCGCAGGAGTGACCCATGGATTTTACCGCCGGACTGATGCCGCTCGACACAGCCCTCACCCAGATGCTCGATCGTATTACGCCGCTGAGCGCCACGGAAACTGTACCGCTGTTGCAGGCCTTCGCGCGCGTTACCGCCCATGACATTATCTCCCCGCTGGATGTCCCCGGCTTTGATAACGCGGCGATGGATGGCTATGCCGTCCGGTTGAGCGACCTTCGCGACGGCGCGGCCCTGCCGGTCGCCGGGAAGGCCTTCGCCGGCCAGCCGTTTCACGACGCCTGGCCCACCGGCACCTGTATCCGCATTATGACCGGCGCGCCGGTGCCTGCAGGCTGCGACGCGGTAGTCATGCAGGAAGAGACTGAACAGACCGACGCCGGCGTGCGCTTTACCGCGCCGGTGAAAGCCGGGCAGCATATTCGCCGCCGCGGAGAAGATATCGCCCATGGCGCGGTGGTCTTCCCGGCGGGAACGCCGCTGACGGTAGCCGAGCTGCCGGTGCTGGCCTCGCTGGGCATTGCCGACGTCGAGGTGGTGCGCAAGGTTCGCGTCGCGGTCTTCTCGACCGGCGATGAGCTGCAGCTGCCGGGTCAACCGCTCGGCGACGGCCAGATTTACGATACCAACCGCCTGGCGGTGCATCTGATGCTCGAACAGCTGGGCTGCGAGGTCATTAACCTCGGCATTATTCCTGACGATCCGGCGCAACTGCGTGAGGCCTTTATCGCCGCCGACCAGCAGGCCGACGTGGTCATCAGCTCCGGGGGCGTCTCGGTGGGCGAAGCCGACTACACCAAAACCATTCTTGAAGAGCTGGGGGAGATCGGCTTCTGGAAGCTGGCGATCAAGCCGGGCAAACCCTTCGCCTTCGGCAAGCTCAGCAGCAGCTGGTTCTGCGGCCTGCCGGGCAACCCGGTTTCCGCCACCGTCACCTTCTGTCAGCTGGTGCAGCCGCTGCTGGCGAAGCTCTCGGGCAAGTACGGCCCGCTTCAGGCAACTCGCCTGCGGGTACGCGCCGCCACACGACTGAAAAAGTCGCCGGGCCGCCTCGATTTTCAACGCGGTATTCTGCAGCGCAACCCGGACGGCGAGCTGGTGGTGACCACCACCGGCCATCAGGGCTCGCACATATTTAGTTCCTTCAGCCTCGGCAACTGCTTTATCGTGCTGGAGCGCGAGCGCGGCCACGTTGAAGCGGGCGAATGGGTCGAGGTCGAACCGTTCAGCCATCTGTTTGGGGGGCTGTAATGGCCGTGGAGCTGAGCGATGAAGAGATGCTGCGCTATAACCGGCAGATTGTTTTGCGCGGTTTTGATTTTGACGGCCAGGAGCGGCTAAAGGCCGCTCGGGTGCTGGTGGTCGGCCTCGGCGGGCTTGGCTGCGCCGCCGCGCAGTATCTGGCCGCCGCCGGGGTGGGGCAGCTCACCCTGCTCGATTTCGACACCGTCTCGCTCTCCAATCTGCAGCGCCAGACGCTGCACAGCGATGCCACCCTCGGCCAGCCTAAGGTGGATTCCGCCCGCGAGGCGCTGGCGCGCATTAATCCGCACGTTCATCTGGTGCCGCTCAATGCCTTACTGGATGAACCGGCGCTGGCGGCGCAGATCGCCGGGCACGATCTGGTGCTCGACTGCACCGACAACGTCGACATCCGTAACCAGCTCAACGCCGGCTGCTTCCGCCACCAAACCCCGCTGGTTTCCGGGGCGGCGATCCGCATGGAGGGGCAGATCAGCGTCTTCACCTATCAGCAGGGCGAACCCTGCTACCGCTGCCTGAGCCGCCTGTTTGGCGAAAATGCCCTCACCTGCGTCGAAGCCGGCGTGATGGCCCCGCTGGTGGGCACTATCGGTTCCCTGCAGGCGATGGAGGCCATTAAGCTGCTGACCGGCTACGGCACCCCTGCCAGCGGAAAAATCGTGATGTACGACGCCATGACCTGCCAGTTTCGTGAAATGAAGCTGATGCGCCACCCGCAGTGCGAGGTATGCGGCTCGCACTAACCCCCCTACCGGCGACGAGAGTCGCCGGTGGTTTTGTGACCGCTCTCGTTATTTTCTCCCCTCTGACTTATCCCCATCCCGCTTGTTGATTTGCGTCAATATAACTTTCATTCGAAAGTGTTTTTATATTCATACGCAAACAAGAAGGTAAGCCATGATCTTCAATATCCAGCGCTATTCCACCCATGACGGCCCAGGGATCCGCACCGTCGTCTTCCTGAAAGGCTGCTCGCTGGGCTGCCGCTGGTGCCAGAATCCGGAGAGCCGCGCCCGCAGCGAAGACCTGCTGTATGACCCGCGCCTGTGCCTTGCCGGCTGCGAGCTGTGCCAGCAGGCGGCGCCGGCGGTTATCACCCGCACCCTCGATGGCCTGATCATTCACCGGCAACACGTTAACGACAGCCATATCGCCGCGCTGCGCGACTGCTGCCCCACCACCGCGCTCACGGTGTGCGGCGAAGAGAAGAGCGTCGAGGAGATCATGGCGACGGTGCTGCGCGATAAACCCTTTTACGATCGCAGTGGCGGCGGCATCACCCTTTCCGGCGGCGAACCCTTTATGAATCCGGGCCTGGCGCGGGCGCTGTTCGAGGCCAGCCATCAGGCAGGGATCCATACTGCTGTGGAAACCTGCCTGCACGTCCCCTGGAAATACATTGAACCGGCTTTACCCTTCGTCGACCTGTTTCTCGCCGACCTGAAGCATGTCGACGAGGCCGTTTTCCGGCAGTGGACCGACGGCAGCGCCCGCCGGGTGCTGGACAACCTGCAGCGTCTGGCGCAGGCGGGGAAAAACATGATCATTCGCGTGCCGTTAATCCAGGGATTCAACGCCAGCGAAGCCGACATCACCGCCATCACTGATTTTGCCGCCGACCGCCTACGGGTCAGCGAAATCCATTTCCTGCCCTACCACACGCTGGGAATGAATAAATACCAGTTACTCAGTCAGCCCTACACCGCACCGGATAAACCGCTGGATGCTCCCGAGCTGCTCGCCTTTGCGCAGGATTATGCGCGGAGCAAGGGGCTAACGGCGATCTTACGAGGATAACCCTATGACTACCCTGAAACTCAACACCCTCAGCGCCCGCATCCAGGCCCATAAAATGGCGCTGGTGCATATTGTCAAGCCACCGGTCTGTACCGAACGCGCCCGCCACTACACCGAGATGTATCAGCAGCATCTTGATAAGCCAATCCCGGTGCGTCGTGCCCTGGCGCTGGCGCATCACCTTGCCGAGCGCACCATCTGGATCAAGCACGATGAGCTGATCGTCGGCAACCAGGCCAGCGAAGTGCGCGCCGCGCCGATCTTCCCGGAATACACCGTCAGCTGGATCGAGAAAGAGATCGACGATCTCGCCGACCGCCCCGGCGCCGGCTTCGCGGTCAGCGAAGAGAACAAGCGCGTGCTGCATGAAGTGTGCCCGTGGTGGCGCGGCCAGACCGTACAGGACCGCTGCTACGGCATGTTTACCGATGAGCAGAAAGCGCTGCTCGCCACCGGCATTATTAAGGCAGAGGGCAATATGACCTCCGGCGACGCCCACCTGGCGGTCAACTACCCGCTGCTGCTGGAGAAAGGCCTGGACGGCCTGCGTGCAAAAGTCGCCGAACGCCGGTCGCGCATCAATCTGACGGTGCTGGAAGACCTGCACGGCGAACAGTTCCTGAAAGCGATTGATATAGTGCTGGCGGCGGTCAGCGACCACAGCAAACGCTTCGCCGCGCTGGCGCGCGAGATGGCGACGGCAGAATCCCGTGACGCACGCCGCGAGGAGCTGCTGACGATTGCCGAAAACTGCGACATCATTGCCCATGAGCCGCCGAAGACCTTCTGGCAGGCGCTGCAGCTGTGCTACTTCATTCAGCTGATCCTGCAGATTGAATCCAATGGCCACTCGGTCTCGTTTGGCCGCATGGACCAGTACCTCTATCCGTACTACCGCCGCGACGTTGAGCTGCAGCAATCGTTGGATCGCGAACAGGCCATTGAGCTGCTGCACAGCTGCTGGCTGAAGCTGCTGGAGGTTAACAAGATCCGTTCCGGCTCGCACTCCAAGGCCTCGGCCGGCAGCCCGCTGTATCAGAACGTCACCATCGGCGGCCAGAACCTGGTGGATGGCCAGCCGCAGGACGCGGTCAACCCGCTGTCGTATGCCATCCTGGAATCCTGCGGTCGTCTGCGTTCGACCCAGCCGAACCTCAGCGTGCGCTACCACGCCGGAATGAGCAACGATTTCCTCGACGCCTGCGTCCAGGTGATCCGCTGCGGCTTCGGTATGCCAGCGTTTAATAACGACGAAATCGTGATCCCGGAATTTATCAAGCTGGGTATTGAGCCGCAGGACGCCTACGATTATGCGGCCATCGGCTGTATCGAAACCGCGGTCGGCGGCAAATGGGGCTATCGCTGCACCGGCATGAGCTTTATCAACTTCGCGCGGGTGATGCTGGCGACGCTGGAAGGCGGCCGCGATGCCACCAGCGGCCAGGTGTTTCTGCCGCAGGATCACGCCCTGTCGAAAGGCAACTTCGCTAACTTCGACGAGGTACTGGCCGACTGGGACCGCCAGATCCGCTACTACACCCGTAAGTCGATTGAGATTGAGTACGTGGTCGATACCATGCTGGAAGAGAACGTCCACGATATTCTCTGTTCGGCGCTGGTGGACGACTGCATCGAACGGGCGAAGAGTATCAAGCAAGGCGGCGCGAAATATGACTGGGTGTCCGGTCTGCAGGTGGGCATCGCCAACCTCGGCAACAGCCTGGCGGCGGTGAAAAAGCTGGTCTTCGATCAGGGCGTTATCGGCCAGCAGGAACTGGCGAAGGCGCTGGCGGAAGATTTCGACGGCCTGACCCACGAGCAGCTGCGCCAGCGGTTGATCAACGGCGCGCCGAAGTACGGTAACGATGATGACAGCGTGGACACGTTGCTGGCGCGGGCCTACCAGACCTATATCGACGAGCTGAAGCAGTATCACAACCCGCGCTATGGCCGCGGCCCGATCGGCGGCAACTATTACGCCGGCACGTCGTCTATCTCCGCCAACGTGCCGTTCGGCGCGCAGACCATGGCGACGCCGGATGGCCGTAAAGCGCACACCCCGCTGGCGGAAGGGGCCAGCCCGGCCTCCGGAACCGACCATCTGGGGCCGACGGCGGTCATCAGTTCGGTGGGTAAACTGCCCACCGGGGCGATCCTCGGCGGCGTGCTGCTTAATCAGAAGCTGAATCCGTCCACCCTGGAGAACGAGTCCGATAAGCAGAAGCTGATGGTGCTGCTGCGCACCTTCTTCGAGGTGCATAAAGGCTGGCATATCCAGTACAACATTGTCTCGCGCGACACGCTGCTGGAGGCGAAGAAACACCCCGACCAGTACCGCGATTTGGTGGTGCGCGTCGCCGGGTACTCGGCGTTCTTTACCGCCCTGTCGCCGGATACCCAGGACGATATCATCGCCCGTACCGAGCATACGCTGTAACCCCTCAGGCCCGCTGGCGCGACGCTTAGCGGGCCTTCCCTGTCCTGCAGGCCGGGAAAGGCAACGCCGCCTCCCGGCATTTTCTGAATGCATGAACTTTCATTCGAAATAAATTTGTGCTCCCCATCACATTGTAATTAGAATGTTACTGGTCGAAGTTAAGCCAGGAGCACCCCCTTATGACCGTTAAAGTTATCGTCACCGATATGGACGGAACTTTTCTCAATGACGCCAAAACCTACGATCGCGCACGGTTTCTGGCGCAATTCGCCCAGCTGCAGCAGCGCGGCATTGAATTCGTTGTCGCCAGCGGCAACCAGTACTATCAGCTGATCTCCTTCTTCCCGGAGATCCGCGAGCAGATCTCGTTCGTCGCCGAAAACGGCGCGCTGGTCTTTGCGCATGGTAAGCAGCTGTTCCACGGCGAACTGACCCGCCACGAATCGCAGGTGGTGATTGGCGAATTACTCAAAGATCCGCAGCTGAACTTCGTCGCCTGCGGCCTGCAGAGCGCTTACGTCAGCGATAACGCCCCGGATGCCTTCGTCGACCTGATGTCAAAGCACTACCACCGTCTGCAGCGGGTAAGCGACTATCACGCCATCGACGATACGCTGTTCAAATTCTCTCTGAACCTGCCGGACAGTGAGATCCCGCAGCTGATCGATAAACTGCACGTGTCGCTCGAGGGCATTATGAAGCCGGTCACCAGCGGCTTTGGCTTTGTCGATTTGATTATTCCCGGCCTGCATAAAGCCAACGGCATCAGCCGCCTGCTCAAGCGCTGGAACCTGTCGCCGCAGCAGTGCGTGGCCATCGGCGACAGCGGCAACGACGCCGAAATGCTGAAGCTGGTGAAATACGCTTTCGCCATGGGTAACGCCGCCGACAGCATTAAGGCTATCGCCGGATACGCGACCGACGATAATAACCATGACGGCGCGCTGAACGTCATTCAGGCCGTCCTCGATAACAGCGCTCCCTTCAACGATTGACCTCTCTCCGGGGCTGCGCGCCCCGGCTTGTCCATTTTGTGCGCCGCAGCAAGATTTTAAACTTGCATTAACTCCATTTTAACTTAAATTAACGTTTGTAAGATTTAATACTTTCGAATGAAAGATACAGCGAGGTTATTATGGCTGCTCTCCCGACCCACGAAACACTCCCCGCCGACCACAAAGCGGCGATTCGCCAGATGAAGCAGGCGCTGCGGGCGCAAATCGGCGACGTCCAGGCGGTGTTCGATAAGCTCTCAGCGCGCATCAGCGAGCGCCTGCAGGAAATTGAGACGCTGAAAGCCGCAGGCCAGGAGGTCTGGCCAACCATTCCGTTCCGCGATATCGCCGAGGGAACCGTGAGCGATGCCCAGCGCGCGGCCATTAAGCGTCGGGGCTGCGCGGTGATCAAAGGCCACTTTCCGCGCGAACAGGCGCTGGCCTGGGATACCGCGATGCTGGAATATCTGGATCTGAACCATTTCGACGAGGTCTACAAAGGGCCAGGCGACAGCTTCTTCGGTACGCTGGAGGCTTCGCGGCCGGAAATCTATCCCATCTACTGGTCGCCCTCGCAAATGCAGGCCCGCCAGAGCGATGAAATGGCGGCGGCGCAGTCCTTCCTCAACCGCCTGTGGCGCTTTGAGCAGGACGGCAAGCGCTGGTTCGATCCGGACGTCAGCGTCATTTACCCTGACCGCATTCGCCGCCGTCCGCCGGGAACCACCTCGAAGGGGCTGGGCGCGCATACCGATTCCGGTGCGCTGGAGCGCTGGCTGCTCCCCGCCTACCAGCAGGTCTTCGCCAACGTGTTTAACGGTCATGTCGACGCTTACGATCCGTGGGACGCCGCGCACCGTACGGAAGTGGAAGAGTACACCGTCGACAACACCACCAAATGCTCAGTGTTCCGCACTTTCCAGGGCTGGACCGCGCTGTCGGACATGATCCCGGGTCAGGGGCTACTGCACGTGGTGCCGATCCCCGAGGCGATGGCTTATGTTCTACTGCGCCCACTGCTTGACGATGTGCCGGAAGATGAGCTGTGCGGCGTCGCGCCGGGCAGAGTACTGCCGATCTCTGAGCAGTGGCACCCGCTGCTGATCAAAGCCCTCAGTTCGATTCCGGCGCTGAACGCTGGCGATTCCGTCTGGTGGCACTGCGACGTCATTCACTCGGTGGCGCCGGTGGAAAATCAGCAGGGCTGGGGCAATGTGATGTACATTCCGGCAGCGCCGATGTGCGAAAAGAACCTCGCCTACGCGCAGAAAGTGAAAATTGCTCTGGAAAAAGGGGCCTCGCCGGGGGATTTCCCGCGCGAGGACTATGAGGCCAGCTGGCAGGGGCGCTTCACTCTGGAAGATCTGAACATCCACGGCAAGCGGGCGCTGGGTATCCCGGTTTAATCGTCATACAGCCCCTGCGGCTCCACGGCGGTATGGCCTTTGCCCGGCCGGATCCGCCGTACCGAATCGCGCACCACCAGCGTGCCGTGCAGCAGCAGCGAACCGTGCGGCGCCTCCGGGCGCAGCAGGCGCTGCTGCAGGAGATGCACCGCCTCGCTGCCCAGTTCATCCCGCGGCACATGCACCGCGGTCAGCGGCACCTCCTGGATCGCCGCCAGATTAAACCCGTCGATGCTCATCACCGAGACATCCTGCGGCACCCGCAGGCCGCGCTTTTGCAATGCGCTGACCGTGCCGGCGGCCATGAAATCGCCGCCCACCAGGAAGGCGGTGGACAACGGCCTGCCCTGTAAGCCATCAAGCCAGGCCCCCACCTGCTCTTCGGTCTCTCTGGCGCTAAAGTTGGCGACGCTGATGAGATCCCGGCTGGCGGTAAAGCGCAAATTGCGCGCGCGCCACGCCTCCTCGATCCCCCCCAGCCGCAGCTCCATGGTATAGCGGCGCAAACACATGACGTTCATCACCACCCGATGCCCCATATCAAACAGATAGCGGGCGGCGCACTGGCCAATCAAACGATGATCGGGGGCAATGGACGGCAACCGCATCCCTTCATCCCGACAGTTTATCAAGACGCAGGGTTTACCCAGATCCGCCGCCAGGCCATGAATATGCGGATCGTCGATCCCCAGCAGCACCGCGGCCTGGGTTTCCGCTTCGTTCATGCGGGCAAGAAACAGATTGGCGTCGCTGTCGTTTTCGTCCAGCGCGCAGTAGCGCAGGCGCACTTCATGCGCCGCCAGCGCGTTATTGATGCTCTGGATCACCCGGTAGTAGAAGATATCCGACCGCTCATCGAAGGCGCGCTGCGGGGCAAACACCAGCAGATTATTGAGCAGCAGACGCCCGGCGGCCAGCCCCTGCATGACCCCCAGCTCGCGGGCGCACTCCAGCACCGCCCGGCGCGCCTTGTCGCTGGTATTCGCCTTTCCGGCCAGGACGCGCGAAACGGTACTGGCCGACAGCCCAGTGCGGGCAGCGATTTCGGCGACGCGCAGCTTTTTATCCATTTTGTGATCCAGCTCCGATTGGAAAATGAAAGAATTTTCATAATCGCCAAAGCGCTCCCTGTAAGCAAATGACAGCGCAAAATTTGAGATCCCGGTCATTTCATGAAAAAACTTGCATAAATAGCACTTTGCCCGCCGTTTTTTCTCCCTTAGCCTGAATTGGTCCAACATCTCCCATACTAGTTATACCAATGATGTTGAGATAAAAAAATAGACTATTCAAATAGTTAATAACACTACGTGGCCACTCAAGGATTGAGGTCGTCACTTTCCCCCTACTAACGTCATGTGGAGTGTGCTATGAGTCAAGGCCTCAACAATGATATCGCGGTCAGCAAAACGCGCCGGGTGGTAAAAAACCTGCGCTGGTGGGTGCTGGTCCTGTTTTTACTTGGCGTCACCGTCAACTACATCACACGCAACTCGCTGGGGATTATCGCCCCGGAACTGAAAGCGACGCTCGGCATTACCACCGAACAATATTCCTGGATCGTCGGCGCGTTTCAGCTGGCTTACACGATTTTCCAGCCGCTCTGTGGCTGGCTTATCGACGTCATCGGCCTGAAGCTCGGGTTTATGATCTGCGCCACCTTGTGGGCGCTGGCCTGTATCGCCCACGCCGGGGCCGGCAGCTGGCTGCACCTGGCGATATTGCGCTTCTTTATGGGCGGGGCCGAGGCGGCCGCCACCCCGGCCAACGCCAAGACCATCGGCGAGTGGTTCCCGAAGTCTGAACGGCCAATCGCCGCCGGCTGGGCTGGCGTCGGGTTCTCTATCGGCGCAATGCTCGCCCCGCCGATCATCTACTTCGCCCACGCTTCCTTCGGCTGGCAGGGGGCGTTTATGTTTACCGGCGCGCTGGCCCTGCTGTGGGTGGTGCTGTGGTGGGCCTTCTATCAGAACCCGGAAAAGCACCCCAACCTCAGCAAAAGCGAGCTGGAGTACATCAAGCAGGATAACGAAGCGCCACCGGTGAAACAGCCCTTCTTTACCGCACTCAAAACCGTCTCGAAGAATAAACGTTTCTACGGGATCGCCATTCCCGCGTTTATGGCCGAGCCCGCCTGGGCGGTGCTGAGCTTCTGGGTACCGCTGTACCTGGCCAAAGAGCACGGCATGGATCTCAAGCAGATCGCCATGTTCGCCTGGCTGCCTTTCCTCGCCGCCGACCTCGGCAGCGTGGTCAGCGGCTACCTCACCCGCCTGTACGTTCGCTGGTTCGGCTGTACGCGAGTCAACTCAGTGATCGCCAGCTCGGTGACCGGCGCATTTCTGATGATCTCCCTGGCCCTCGTCGCTATCACTCGCGATCCCTATATCACCATCGTCCTGATCTCCATTGGCGGCTTCGGACATCAGATCATCTCCTGCATGCTCAGCGCGCTGGTGGTGGAGTCGTTCGACAAGGGACAAATGGCGACGGTAAACGGTATGCGCGGATCCGCGGCGTGGATCGCCAGCTTCCTGTTTTCGTTATTAATCGGGGTGACCGCCGACAAAATTGGCTTCAACCCGCTGTTCATCGCCATGGGGTTCTTTGACCTGATTGGCGCCGTTTTCCTGGTGGCATTTATTGCTGAACGTCGCGCCAAGCGCGCCTGAGAGTGGATGTAAGATATGAAAACGTTGAAACACTGGAGTTTACATCAACAGCTGGAGCATCACGTTGAACTGACGGTCGATGGCCAGCACACCCTGTGCCTGTACGTACTGGAAGAGAATTTATTCCGCGTGCTGCTGAAACGCCAGGGCCAGCTGGCGCTGGATCGCACCTGGAGTATCGCTCCGCAGCAGGATGTGCCGTGGGAAGGCCGCGCCCGGGATGACCTCAGCGGTTTTAGTCTCCCGGCCTGGCAGCTGACACAGGAGGCCGATACGCTGACCATCGCCACCCGCCAGCTGCGCGTCACCGTCCATCAGCCGCTGTGGCTGGAGTGGAGCTATCGCGACGACGCCGGGGAATGGCAGCAGCTTGCTAACGACCGCCCCACCAGCGCCTATCTGGCCAATGCCCACGGCGACGGCGTCGCCCACTATCTGAGCCGCCGGAAAGACGAGCGTTTCTATGGTCTGGGCGAAAAGGCCGGCGATCTGCAGCGCACCGGTAAGCGTTATGAGATGCGCAACCTCGACGCCATGGGCTACAACGCCGCCAGCACCGACCCGCTGTATAAACATATTCCGTTCACCATCACCCAGCGCAGCGACGTCAGCTATGGTCTGTTTTACGACAACCTGAGCAGCTGCTGGCTGGATTTGGGTAACGAAATCGACAACTACCACACCGCCTACCGCCGCTGGCAGGCGGAAGCCGGCGATATCGATTACTACCTGTTCACCGGTAAACAGGTGCTGGATGTCACCAAAGCCTTTGTACGTCTGACCGGTAAAACCCTGTTCGGGCCAAAATGGAGCCTCGGCTACAGCGGCTCGACCATGCACTACACCGACGCGCCGGATGCGCAAAATCAGCTGATGAACTTCATCCGCCTGTGCGATGAGCACGCTATTCCGTGCGATTCGTTCCAGCTCTCATCCGGCTATACCTCGATTAACGGCAAGCGCTACGTCTTTAACTGGAACTACGACAAGGTGCCGCAGCCAAAAGTGATGAGTCAGTCGTTTCACGACGCCGGGCTGAAGCTGGCCGCCAATATCAAACCCTGCCTGCTGCAGGACCATCCGCGCTATGGCGAGGTGGCGGAGCGCGGCCTTTTCGTTCGCGATTCGCAAACCGACGCTCCGGAGCGCTCCAGCTTCTGGGACGATGAAGGATCGCACCTCGACTTCACCAATCCGCAAACCGTGGCCTGGTGGCAGGAAGGGGTCACCAGCCAGCTGCTGGAGATGGGCATAGACTCGACCTGGAACGATAATAACGAGTATGAGGTGTGGGACGGCGAAGCGCGCTGCTACGGCTTTGGCCGCGAAATCGCCATCAAGCATATTCGCCCGGTGATGCCGCTGCTGATGATGCGCGCCTCGATGGAAGCCCAGCAGCGCTTTGCGCCGGAAAAGCGCCCGTATCTCATCTCTCGTTCCGGCTGCGCCGGGATGCAGCGCTACGTCCAGACCTGGAGCGGCGATAACCGCACCAACTGGGATACGCTGCGCTATAACATCCGCATGGGGCTGGGCATGAGCCTTTCCGGGCTGTTTAACGTCGGCCACGACGTCGGCGGTTTCTCCGGCGATAAACCGGAGCCGGAGCTGTTTGTGCGCTGGGTACAAAACGGCGTGATGCACCCGCGCTTTACCATTCACTCATGGAATGACGACCAGACGGCCAACGAAGCCTGGATGTATCCGGCCGTTACCCCGGCCATTCGTTCCGCGATTGAGCTGCGCTACCGCCTGCTGCCCTATCTGTATACCCTGCTGTGGCAGGCGCATGCTGACGACGAGCCGATGTTGCGCCCGACCTTCCTCGATCATCAACACGACGCGCAGACCTTCGCCGAATGCGATGACTTCCTGCTGGGGCGCGACCTGCTGGTGGCCAGCGTGGTCGAGCCTGGCGCCCGTCAGCGTGAGGTGTGGCTGCCGGATAATCAGGCCGGCTGGTATGATTTCTACAGCCACCAATGGTTCGCCGGCGGCCAGTGGGTCACCCTCGACGCGCCGCTGGAAAAGCTGCCGCTGCTGGTCCGCGCCGGGGCCGGATTGCCGCTCAGCGAGCGCATCCGTCATGTTGCGGCGCAACAGGACGATCGTCGCGAACTGCAGCTGTTCCCGCTGAAAGGCGTCGGGACCTCTTCGGGTCTGCTGTTTGAGGATGACGGCGAAAGCTGGGGCTATAAACATGGCGATGCGCTATGGCTGGAGTGGGAAATGGCGTGCGACAGCAGCACCATCAACCTGAAGGTCAACGCCCGCGGCAACTATCGCCCGGCGTGGAAAGCGCTGAAGCTGTCATTACCGGCGGGAGAAAAACGCAAACTGCTGGTGAATGGCGTTGAAGGAACGGAGTGGAGGCGCTAAGCGATATGCCGGGCGGCGGCTTACGCCTTGCCCGGCCTGGATTTAATGATGTTCCCGGATTGCGCTAGGCTAATCCGGGCTACAAACTGGTGGCCTCAAAACCCCCGGTGGCGCTACCGCTTACCGGGGCTACAGCACTGTGCGGTTTGGTAGCCCCGGTAACGGACAGTTTCAGTAACCATGGGTACAAGATAGGGCTCTTAAGCTCACAATAGCACCGACCGTAGGCCGGATAAGGCGCAGCCGCCATCCGGCGCGAAAGTGGCTCTTTACCCGCGGTTATTGCCCGGCGGCGCTACGCTTGCACGGGCCTACAGATCCCATGCCAGGCGTAGCCCGGGTAAGGCATAGCCGCTACCCGGGTAACGAAGAGGGATTACTCGATACCTTTGCTGCGCAGGTAGTCTTCGTAGTTGCCGCTGAAGTCGATCACCCGTTCCGGGGTAATCTCCAGCACGCGGGTGGCCAGCGAGCTGACGAACTCACGGTCGTGGGAGACAAATATCAGGGTACCCTGATACATCTCCAGCGCCATGTTCAGCGATTCGATGGATTCCATATCCAGGTGGTTGGTCGGTTCGTCCATGATCAGGATGTTTGGCTTCTGCATCATCAGTTTACCAAACAGCATCCGCCCCTTCTCACCACCGGACAGTACTTTCGCCGGCTTCTTGATGTCATCCTGGCTAAACAGCAGTCGACCAAGGATACTGCGCACCGCCTGCTCGTCGTCGCCTTCCTGTTTCCACTGGCTCATCCACTCGAAGACCGTCAGGTCGTTTTCGAACTCGTATTCATGATCCTGCGCGTAGTAGCCAAGTTGCGCGTTTTCAGACCATTTCACGGTGCCGTTATCGGGCTGCAGTTCGCCCACCAGGGTTTTCAGCATCGTGGATTTACCCACACCGTTGGCGCCCAGAATGGCAATCTTCTCGCCCACTTCCAGCAGCAGGTTGACGTTTTTGAACAGCGGACCTTCTTCAAAGCCTTTGGTGAGGGCTTCCACTTCCAGCGCGTTACGGAACAGTTTCTTGTCCTGCTCGAAGCGGATAAACGGGTTCTGACGGCTGGAGGCTTTAACCTCTTCCAGCTTGATCTTGTCAATCTGACGCGCGCGCGAGGTGGCCTGACGCGATTTAGAGGCGTTGGCGCTGAAGCGGCTAACGAAAGACTGCAGGTCGGCAATCTGCGCTTTTTTCTTGGCGTTGTCCGCCAGAAGACGCTCACGCGCCTGGGTGGCCGCCGTCATGTATTCGTCGTAGTTGCCCGGATAGACGCGCAGCTCGCCGTAGTCCAGATCCGCCATGTGCGTACAGACCATGTTCAGGAAGTGACGGTCGTGCGAGATGATAATCATCGTGCTGTCGCGGTCGTTCAGCGTCTGCTCCAGCCAGCGAATGGTGTCGATGTCCAGGTTGTTGGTCGGTTCGTCGAGCAACAGAATGTCCGGGTTAGAGAACAGCGCCTGCGCCAGCAGGACGCGCAGCTTCCAGCCCGGGGCGACTTCGCTCATCGGGCCGTAATGTTGTTCAACCGGAATGCCCACGCCCAGCAGCAGTTCGCCCGCGCGCGCTTCAGCAGAGTAGCCGTCCATTTCGCCATATTTAACTTCCAGGTCGGCCACTTTATAGCCATCTTCTTCGCTCATCTCAGCGAGGGCGTAGATGCGATCGCGCTCCTGCTTCACTTCCCACAGCTCGCTGTGGCCCATGATCACCGTATCCAGCACGGTGAACGCTTCAAAGGCGAACTGATCCTGACGCAGCTTACCGATGCGCTCGTTCGGGTCGAGAGAAACGTTGCCCAGCGTCGGTTCGAGATCGCCGCCGAGGATCTTCATAAAGGTCGATTTACCGCTGCCGTTGGCGCCGATCAGACCATAACGGTTGCCGCCGCCAAATTTAACGGAGATATTTTCGAACAGCGGCTTACTGCCAAACTGCATGGTAACGTTGCTGGATACTAGCACGGGGATATCCTGAAAAAAGAGTATGAGGGGTGTGATACAGCAGACATTATGCCAGTAAATGACGCACTTTTCACGGTCTGCGGTAAATTCCGCCGCGGCGCTTGTGCTATGGTCTTTGTCAGATGCGCCAGAGACCTGCGCGCAAACCGTTATTCTGTACGTGATGATGAGGAGTCCCATGACCACCAGCCTACCGCGACATCCGGCCTTTTTATCCCTGCAGGGCGGCATCAATTTTCGCGACCTGGGCGGCCAGCGCACCGCCGACGGACGTCGGGTACGCAGCGGCAAGCTGCTGCGCTCCGGCGCGTTAAACCGGCTTACGGCTGAGGATCTCAACCACCTGGATACCCTGCCGCTCAGCCGGGTGCTCGACTACCGCGACCCCGGTGAAGTGCAGCGCACCCCGGACAAACTGAGCCCGCTCACCCACTATCTCAACGCGCCGGCCAATCCGCCGCTCGGCGAGGTCAATGCGAAGGTCACCGAGCTGAATGCCGCCACCCTTAATGCGCTGAACGGCGAGCAGTTTATGCTGCAACTCTATCGCCAGCTGCCGTTTAACAACCCGGCCTATCGCCAGCTCGCCGCGTGGCTGACGACCCCTTTCGACGGCGCCTTGCTGCAACATTGCGCGGTCGGTAAAGATCGCACCGGCGTCGGCTGCGCGTTAACCCTGTTCGCCGTCGGATGCGACAGCGAGACGGTGATGGAGGAGTATCTCCTCACCCATGGCATGCTGACGCAGGTGGAGGCCTGGATGCTGGAGATGCTCGGCAACGACCTGACGGCCCAGGGGCGCCAGAGCCTGGCGGACATCCTGACGGTGAAAGAGTCCTATCTCGCCGCCGCGCTGTCGGCCATTCAGCAGCGCTATGGCAATGTCGACGCCTGGCTGGCGGAAGAGTATCAGCTCACCGCCCCGGCCCGCGTCGCGCTGCAGGCCCGGCTGCTGGAAGACTAACCCCTGTCGCCCCCAACGCCAGGGCGCGGCAGCCGAGGCGACAGGGAAAAAAATGTGATTTCGTACACATCTGATTTACCTGTTCAGCGGAATGCACATATAATGCGCTCCCATCTACTGTCTCAATCATTAACAAAGGCCTGTGTGGCGTTGATTTCGCACACGACATTAAAAACTATGAAATTATCTACACTCTTAGCGGCAGCCTTCGCCATCGTAGGCTTTTGCAATACAGCGTCTGCTGTCACCTATCCTTTGCCAACCGATGGCAGCCGTTTGGTTGGTCAGAACCAGGTCATCACCATTCCGGATGATAACAAGCAGCCGCTGGAATACTTCGCGGCCAAATATCAGATGGGGCTTTCCAACATGCTGGAAGCCAACCCGGGGGTGGATACCTATCTGCCGAAGGGCGGTAGCGTCCTGAACATCCCTCAGCAGCTGATCCTGCCGGATACCGTGCATGAAGGGATCATCATCAACAGCGCGGAAATGCGTCTGTACTACTACCCGAAAGGCACCAATACCGTGATCGTTCTGCCGATCGGCATCGGCCAGTTGGGTAAAGATACGCCAATCAACTGGACCACCAAAGTCGAACGTAAGAAGGCCGGTCCGACCTGGACGCCGACCGCCAAGATGCATGCGGAATACGCTGCCGCCGGCAACCCGCTGCCTGCCGTCGTACCGGCCGGTCCGGATAACCCGATGGGTCTGTACGCGCTGTATATCGGCCGCCTGTACGCCATCCACGGTACCAACGCTAACTTCGGTATCGGCCTGCGCGTGAGCCACGGCTGCGTGCGTCTGCGCAACGATGACATCAAATTCCTGTTTGAGAACGTGCCGGTCGGTACCCGCGTGCAGTTTATCGATGAGCCGGTAAAAGCCACCACCGAGCCGGACGGCAGCCGTTACATCGAGGTTCACAACCCGCTGTCGACCACCGAAGCCCAGTTCCAGGGCGGCGAGATCGTGCCTATCACCCTGACTCAGCCGGTACAGGCGATCACCAGCCAGTCTGATGTCGATCAGAGCGTGGTTGAGCAGGCTATCCAGAACCGCTCCGGTATGCCGGTGCGTCTGAACTAAGTTCTGCATGACAAGAAAAACGGCGGGCCTGATGCCCGCCGTTTTTTTATCTGTATTGTCTCTGGCTGCGGCTGGCTAAACCTGACAACACCGTGGCCCTGCTGAGCGCTGCGCCGGCAGGGTCCCCCGGTCTAGCCGTTATTCACCAGAATAATCCCGCCGTGGTCGTAGCGATAGTGGCAGTGGGCGTACTCCAGCGGCGTGCCGTCTTCCAGATAGATAACCTGCTCCACCTCCAGCACCGGATCGGTGGCCTCGCAGTGAAGATGCTGTTTATCCAGTTCGTCCGGCTTCATCGCCCGCACCACGCGGTAAGATCCCATCAGCTTCAGCCCCAGCGTCTCCTGCACGTAGCGAAACACCGACCCCTCCAGATGGCTTTTGGTTAACCCCGGCACCAGCCCCACCGGCATGACCGTCAAATCCAGCGACACCGGCTCGCCGTTGAGCAGCCGCAGGCGGACAAAGTCATACACCGGGGCATCGGCGTCGATCAGCAGCGAACTCTGCTCCTTGTCAGTGGGAAAACGCACCTCGAAGCGCACCACTTCGCTTTGCACCTCGCCAAGATGTTCCCAGGTTTTGGTGGCGCCGAAATAGTCGCTGCCGGGCAGCTCCCACTGCGACAGCTGAAGGAAATTTTTCCGCACAAAGGTGCCCTGCCCTTTGCGAGTATAGATAAGCCCTTCGACGATTAACTGGCGCATCGCCTGCTGGATGGTCATCCGGCTGGTGTTGAACTCCGCCGCCAGCGCAAACTGGTCGGGTAGCGGCGCGCTGGCAGGATACTGCTGGCTGATGATGCGTTTTTTTATTTCCCGCGCAATTTGCAGATACTTCGCCGTCATTCCCGGTCCTTTTACATTCTGTGAGTGACTGGCGGGCAGCATACTAGACCTGACCGCCAGAACATCGTTACATCACGTCGCCGTTGCTGTGGATCACCTGCTTCAGCCACGCATAGCTCTTCTTCGGCACCCGCCGCAGATCCTTGAGGTCATGGTTCTCGCGATTGACGTAGACCACGCCGTAGCGCTTACGCATATCACCCTGCGAGCTCAGGATATCGATTAATCCCCAACCGAGATAGCCGATCACCTGCGCCCCATCCTCAAACATGGCCGCTTTCATGGCGTTGATATGGTCGCGATGGTAGGCGATGCGGTAATCGTCGGCAACCGGATGTTCACCGTCCCACGACTCAATCACCCCGATGCCGTTTTCAATCGGGAACACCGGCAGGCGCCAGTCGTTATAATAGCGGGTGATGATGGTCCGGAAGCCCAGCGGATCGATCTGCCAGTTCCATTCTGTCGCTTTCAGGAACGGGTTATCCTGATTGCCAAACAGCATATAGTTGTTTACCGCCGTTCCCGCCGGGATGGTGTCGCTGTTCAGCGTCCGGCTGGCGTAATAGCTGAACGCCAGATAATCGACCTTCACCGTCGCCATCAGCGCCAGATCCTCCGGACGATAGATATCATCGAACCCTTCAGCGGCGACAAAATGCATCACTTCCGGGCTGTAGCCCTCCCCGGCGTAAGCCCGCAGCAGGTTCTGGTTTAAAAACTCGTCCAGCTGCTGGGCGCACAGGATATCGCGCGGTTTGCAGGTCGCCGGATAAACCAGGGCGTGGGCCAGCATTCCGCCCATCAGACACTGCGGCTTCGTCTGATGCAGGTGATCGGTCAGATGGACGTGCGCCATCATCACATGATGCTGGATCAGATACAGCTCGCGCAGGGTCTTCTCCCCCTGCAGGTAGCCGGAAATCAGAAACGCTTCCGGCGAATGGTACAGATTCTGTTCATTAAAGGTGAGCCAGTATTTCACCTTGTCGCCATAGCAGGCGATCATCTTCTGGCCATAGCGAATAAAGGCGTCCATCACCCGGCGGTCGGTGAATCCGTTGTAGCGCTCCGCTAGCGAGAGCGGCATATCGAAGTGGTACAGGCAGATCATCGGCTCGATGCCGCGGGCGATCAGTTCATCAATAAACTGATGGTAGAAGGTGATGCCCTCTTCATTAAATTCGCCGTCTCCCTCAGGACACACCCGGCTCCAGGCGATCTGAAAACGATAGCAGTTCATGCCCAGATCCTGCATCAGATCGAAATCTTCCCGATAGCGATGATAGGAGTCGGTCGCTACCTTCCAGTCGGAAGCGAATTCCGCCGGTTGCCGGATATCGTACACCGACATCCCCTTGCCGCCCTCGTTCCATGCCCCCTCCGTCTGCATGCTGGAGACGGAATTACCCCATAAGAAATCTGCCGGTAGTCTGTTCTTCATCCTGCGCCTCGGTATATGACTAGTCATTTAAATTTCATGACTAGTCATATACCGAAAAGCGAACGGATGCGCAAAGCCAGGGATCGTTTTCTGTGAGCCGGGCAAAAAAAAGATCGCCCCGAGGGGCGATCCTGTCGAACGGCGTGGAGGGCGGCGTACCGCTGCGGAAATCAGGCGCAGAGTTTGAAGAGCCAATAGCCGGTAAGGGCCGCCCACAGCAGCATGGGAATGGAGTAGAGATGGAAACGCCACCAGATCCGCCGATCGCCTGCCATGCGCAGCGCGATGATATTGGCCAGCGAGCCCGGCAGCAGACCAAAGCCGCCCACGTTAACCGCCCAGGCGAGCAGGATCGAAGGCGGGACATAGTTGAGCAGCAGAATGGTCGAGGGCACATTGCTGATCACCTGCGACAGGCCGATGGCGGTCAGCCACAGTCCACCGCCGGAGAGCGTCCCGACCCCGCTCAGCACCTGGTGCAGCGCCGGAAGCTGGGTCAGCAGATGGACGTCGATAAACATCACCATAAACACCAGCAGTAGCGACCAGTCCACATGGACGATCACCGCCCGGGCCAGTATCAGGAAGCCCAGCAGCACCAGCGCCAGCCCCCACAGAGCCTGATTCATCTCCAGCGCGGTCAGGAACACCAGATACAATCCCAGACAGCTCCAGACCAGCTTTGGCTGCCACGATGGCGCCTTATCGCTACTCTGGTAGTTGAGCCGGTTTGCCGGGAAACAGAACCAGCACAGCGCCAGCAGGGTCAGCATCATTGCCGCCGCCAGCGGTAGCATCTGGCCGATGAATCCAGGGAAAGAGAGACCGGAGCGTCCCCACAGTAAGATATTCTGCGGGTTGCCGATCGGCGTCAGCAGCGACCCGGCGTTCACCGCCAGCGCTTCGAAAATAATCAGCCGGTTCACCGGGATGGCGCACCACTTCTTCAGCGTCAGGGTCAGGGGCACCACGATAAACAGCGCGACGTCGTTGGTGAGGAAGGTGGATAGCAGCGCCGCCGCCAGCACCATAAACATAGCCAGCTGGCGTTCGGTGACAAAGCGGCGGGCCATTTTACGCCCCAGCACGTCAAAATAACCGCTCAGTTCAATCCCCTTGGTCAACAGCATCAGGCCGCTGAGGGTGATGATAGTATGCCAGTCAATGGCCGCCGGCCAGCTTGCCGGGACAAACGGCACCATCACGCTGAGTACGCAGGCGATAATCAGCAGCAGATGGAGAAAACGGTCGCGCAGCAGCGACTGGACGAAGGGAAGAGTCATGCTTCCTGAGATCCCTGTGTTTGGGTAAATTTCAGGAACATCGCCAGCGTCTCCTCGCTCACGTGATGCTCCATTCCCTCCGCATCGCGGCGGGCAATCTCCGGGCTGACGCCGATAGCCAGCAGGAAGTTCTCCACGATTTGATGGCGCTCGCGGCTCTCCTGGGCCAGCTTCTCACCCTCCGCCGTTAAGAATATGCCGCGCCACGGGATCTGTTCGATAAGGCCGACACTGGCCAGCCGTTTGAGCATCTTGGCGACGGTGGGCTGCGAGACCCCCAGCCGGGCGGCCATATCCACCTGACGCGCCTCGCCCACCTCGCGGATGAGATCGGAAATCAGTTCAACATAGTCGTCAATCAGCTCGCGCCGATGCGCTTCCCGCACCTGGCGGAATCCTTCAACGTGCTCTTCAACATTTACCAACTGCGTCACTTTTTTTGTTATTGGCTTACCTGCGCGACGGTTCATTGTGCTTCCTCATTCGTGTGACGCGTCAAGCATCATATAAAAAGATCCACATTGTAATGGATTGCGCCAAGAGCACAAAAATTTAACGTTTTAGCCATAGCTATAAAATATAGCCTGTGCTATATCTGTATATAATGCAAACATCCATCAGGGAATGATGGAGCGAACAGGCAGGAGGAGAGCAGATGAACGAATTCAAGAGGTGCTTAAACGTGTTTAGTCATTCCCCCTTTAAAGTACGCTTAATGCTGCTCGGTATGCTGTGCGAGATGATCAACGGTAAACCGCAGCAGGACAAACCCCATTCCTGAGGAGGCGTCGCGGTACGCCGCTTCATTTTTCTGTCATCATCCGCCGCTAAACTGACCGGTTTATCCCGTTCCCCCCACCTTTTTTCAAGTTTTGTAAGCGCCCTCGCAAAACAATCTGTTATGTCTGGTTGACCTTACCATTTACAAGCCCTATCTTTGCACAGCCCTGCCACATTCGCGGCTCGCAGAGACCCTCTTCACGCACTGTCCAGCAGGTTTTACCCCTTGACGCCAGGGGATGCGCATGGCCTCTTTTTGATTGTTTACTATGAATGTCACCACCCTGAAAGATACGCTAGTCGCCCGCCGACTGGCACTGAACCCATGGACAGGATTCTACTTTTTACAATCGCTGTTGATTAACCTGGCGCTGGGCTATGAATTTAGCCTGCTCTATACCGTGGCATTTACCTGCGTGTTACATCTTCTGTGGCGCGCCTTTCCGCGCGTGCAGAAAGGGGTGGTCGGCGCCTATTCTCTACTGGCGGCCCTCTACTACCCGTTTGGCCAGGCTTACGGCGCGCCCAACTTCAACACCCTGCTGGCGCTGCACGCCACCAACGTGGAAGAGTCCACGGAAATTCTCACTATCTTCCCGTGGTACAACTATCTGCTGGCGGTATTTATCTTCGCGCTGGGGATCATTGCGGTCCGCCGCAGGATCGTCGAGCAGACCCGCTGGGGAAAAATGGAGACCCTGGGCCTGCTGTTCAGCATCGGGATCTTTTTTCTCCAGCCGGTGCAAAATCTCGCCTGGGGCGGGGTATTCAAGGTGATCGATACCGGTTACCCGGCCTTCCGTTTTGTCAAAGACGTGGTGGTGAATAATAACGAGGTGCTGGACGAGCAGGCGCGGATGGCGCAGCTGGCCGGCATGAAAGACAGCTGGCACGTGCTGGCGGTGAAGCCGAAGTACCATCTCTATGTGGTGGTGATCGGTGAAAGCGCCCGCCGCGACGCCCTCGGCGCCTTCGGCGGCCACTGGGATAACACGCCGTTTGCCAGTTCGGTGAACGGGTATCTGTTTAACAACTACGTCGCCGCCAGCGGCTCGACGCAAAAATCCCTCGGCCTGACGCTTAACCGGGTGGTCGATGGCAAACCGCAGTTTCAGGATAACTTTGTCACCCTCGCCAACCGCGCCGGTTTCCAGACCTGGTGGTTCTCCAATCAGGGACAGATCGGCGAGTACGACACCGCTATCGCCAGTATCGCCAAACGGGCGGATGAAGTGCAGTTCCTGAAAAACGGCGATTTCGAAGCCAATAAAAACACCCAGGACGAGCAGTTACTCAAGTTGACCGAGCAGGTACTCTCCACCCAGCGCACCCAGCCGCAGCTGATTGTTCTGCACTTGATGGGCTCGCACCCGCAGGCCTGCGACCGAACCAAAGGCAAATACACGGTTTTCGTCCAGTCGAAAGAGACCTCCTGCTATCTCTACAGCATGACGCAAACCGATACCCTGCTGGCTAAGCTCTACAGTCAGTTGCAAAATTCCGGCGCCACCTTTTCCCTGACCTACTTTTCCGATCATGGTCTGGCGTTCAAGGAGCGAGGCAAAGAGGTGCAGTATCTGGCGCACGACGATAAGTTCCAGCAGAACTTCCAGGTGCCGTTTATGGTGCTCTCCAGCGATGACAAAGCGCATAAAGTGATTAAGGCGCAGCGCTCGGCGAATGATTTCCTCAGCTTCTTCTCGCAATGGACCGGAATCAAGGCGGCGGAAATCGCCCCGCGCTATCGGTTTATCTCTGAGCAGAAGGCCGGCCCGGTGTATATCACCAACTTCCAGCTGCAGAAGGTAGACTATTCACACCTAGGCAGCGATGAGTTCACCATCAACTAAAACGACGCGTTCAGCGCCGGCCAACCGGCCGGGCTGGCGATCGCCAGGCAAAAAAAATCCGCCCCGGAAGGCGGATTTTTTATATCACCGGAGTGATTAGAAGCGGTAACCCACGCCAGCAATCCAGGTGCCGACGTCAACGTTACGAATACGAGACTGCTCGTAGGAGAAGTCCAGGGCAACGTTTTCGATCGGGTTGAACTGCAGACCAGCACCGTAGGAGAAACCGTAGTCGCTCATATCGGATTTATTAGGGAAGTTGTTGTTCTGGAATTTACCGTAACCAACACCCACTACGCCGTAGATGCTTGCCCAGTCGTTCAGACGGTAAGCCGGACCTGCGGTGATGCCGTAGTACTGACCTTTGTTGTAAGTACCGTTGCTGTTGTTATCCTTCTCGGTGTAGGTGAAGGAACCGATAACACCCAGCGGGTTGTTATCTTGCTCGTAACGGTATTTCAGGTTGAAACCGCCAGCTTTGTTCGCTTTACCCTGCATGTCGCTCTGCGCGTAACCGCCGGTTACAGTAGAAGTTGCAGCAAATGCAGTGGTACCTACGGATGCAGCCAGAACAACGGCCAGTGCTGAAAGACGTGCAATTTTATTCATAACCACCTCAAATGTGTTTCTAATAAGTCCTAAGCCTTAAATATATCAAAAACTTTTGGGAAACTCTTTGGAGTTTACATTGTCTAACATACTTTTTCATGTAACCAAAAGTTTCCATATTTCTATAACAATATGGAAAACAACAGTTTTTGGCGTTAACTTACAGTTTAACGCTCATTAAGAAATTCGCAAGCATCCAGATTAATCCTAATCACCTGGTGAATTTCTCAGCAACGTTCGCCATTGTACTGTTTTTGCCCCTGTTTTTTTCAACATTAGCTCAACCGTCAGCAGCTAATTCCAGTACACTGGAACTTTTACCCCTTTTGACAAAAACTGACAGGAGAAAGGATGCCCGGTCCATCCCGAAAAGCGGCGGCATGGTTGCCAATAGTGGTGATTTTAATCGCTATGACCTCGATTCAGAGCGGCGCATCGCTCGCCAAATCGCTGTTCCCGGTGGTCGGCGCCCCGGGGGTTACCGCCCTGCGCCTGGCGCTCGGGACGCTGATCCTGGTGGTGGTGTTCAAGCCCTGGCGGCTGCGTTTCTCTCCGGCCCAGCGCGTGCCGCTGCTGCTGTACGGCCTGGCGCTCGGGGCGATGAACTATCTGTTTTATTTATCCCTGCAGCGTATTCCGCTCGGCGTGGCGGTAGCCCTCGAGTTTACCGGCCCGCTGGCGGTGGCGCTTTTCGGCTCGCGCCGCCCGCTGGATTTTGTCTGGGTGGCGCTGGCGATCCTCGGGCTGTGGTATCTCCTGCCGCTGGGCCAGAACGTGGCGCAGGTGGATTTAACCGGCGCGCTGTTCGCTCTCGGCGCCGGAGCCTGTTGGGCGGTCTATATTCTGACCGGCCAGCGCGCGGGCGAGGAGCATGGTCCAGCCACGGTGGCGATGGGGTCGCTTATCGCCTCGCTGGTCTTTGTCCCGTTAGGCATGGCGCAAGCTACCGATACGCTGTGGCAATGGTCGCTGCTGCCCCTGGGGCTGGGGATTGCCATTCTCTCCACTGCACTCCCCTACTCCCTGGAGATGATGGCCCTGACGCGCCTGCCGACGCGCACCTTCGGCACGCTGATGAGCCTCGAGCCGGCGCTAGCCGCCCTGTCCGGTATGGTCTTCCTCGGCGAAACCCTGAATCTCTCCCAGACCCTGGCGCTGGGCGCTATTATCATCGCCTCAATGGGCGCCACGCTGACCATGCAGCGGCAGAGCAAAATTAAGCAAGTCGATATCAATTAACATTCTGTTACGGCGGCGGCCCGCGCGAGTTACGGGCCCGCCAGCCTCCGCTAACCTTCTGACTTAGCTTGCTTTTTCAAATAGCCAACCACTTTACGCTATCGGAGTAATATGGCCTGCCGATGCCTCATACTTTAAAACCCTTGCTATACTTAGTCCCGAAGTTACCTGGGACAACGCTCCACATCATTCAGCTTTGAAGTGTGACGAGCATCAATATCAAGAGGATATGAAACGATGAGTACCGCTAAACTGGTTAAATCAAAAGCATCTGATCTGGTCTATACCCGCAACGATGTCGCTGACAGCGAAAAGAAAGCGACCATTGAGCTGTTGAATCGCCAGGTGATCCAGTTCATTGACCTGTCCCTTATCACCAAGCAGGCACACTGGAATATGCGCGGTGCGAACTTTATCGCCGTGCACGAAATGCTGGATGGCTTCCGTACCGCGCTCACTGAGCATCTGGATACCATGGCGGAGCGCGCCGTACAGCTGGGCGGCGTCGCCCTGGGCACCACTCAGGTGATCAACAGCAAAACCCCGCTGCAGAGCTATCCGCTGGATATCCATCATGTTCAGGATCACCTGAAAGCGCTGGCGGACCGTTACGCGGTAGTGGCGAACGATGTGCGCAAAGCGATCGGTGAAGCCAAAGACGAAGATACCGCAGATATCTTCACCGCCGCTTCCCGCGACCTGGATAAATTCCTGTGGTTTATTGAAGCGAACATCGAGTAAGGCTTTGCCGTCGGCCGCAGCGCGGTCGACGGCGCCTTTGCTTTCCCATCCCAACCCTTGCTGTTTTTCCCCTCCGCCTTTCCCTCACCCGCTGTCCTTGCACCATTTCAGGGCGTCAAATTGATGAAAATGCGCACAAAAGTAAAACAATTGTAATAATCACCTCACACAATCGTTACACCGAGATTGTTTTCCCATCAGGGTTTGCGCTAAAAATGGGCTCGTTATTCAGCGACCTCAGGATGCACCAAAATAACGCCCCGTTATGGTGCACTCTTTGCCTGAAATGATCGATATTGTGCAGCGGCTACCGCTTCGTTTGTTTAAAAACAACAGGTTGTAAAAGTGGCACGATTTTTTCATTAGGCTAGTCGTTCTCGCAGGGGATCGTCCCGTGGATATAAAAGGAAATGCTATGAAGTCTGTATTTAAAGTTTCACTGGCTGCACTGACCCTGGCTTTTGCGGTTTCTTCCCATGCCGCCAATAAGACCCTGGTTGTCGCCACCGATACGGCGTTCGTCCCGTTCGAATTTAAGCAAGGCGATAAGTATGTGGGTTTTGACGTTGACCTGTGGGCGGCAATCGCCAAAGAGCTGAAGCTCGACTACACCCTGAAGCCGATGGACTTCAGCGGCATTATCCCGGCGCTGCAAACCAAAAATATCGATCTGGCGTTGGCGGGGATCACCATTACCGACGAGCGTAAAAAAGCCATCGACTTCTCTGACGGCTACTACAAAAGCGGCCTGCTGGTGATGGTCAACGCCAATAATAACGACATCAAAGATGTGAAAGATCTGAACGGCAAAGTGGTCGCGGTGAAGAGCGGCACCGGCTCCGTTGACTACGCCAAAGCTAATATCAAAACCAAAGATCTGCGTCAGTTCCCGAACATCGATAACGCCTATATGGAGCTGGGTACCGGCCGCGCGGATGCCGTCCTGCACGATACGCCGAACATCCTCTACTTCATCAAAACTGCGGGCAACGGCAAATTCAAAGCGGTAGGTGAATCACTGGAAGCGCAAAACTACGGTATCGCCTTCCCGAAAGGCAGCGACGAGCTGCGTGAGAAAGTGAACGGTGCGCTGAAAACGCTGCGCGAGAACGGCACCTACAACGAAATTTATAAAAAATGGTTCGGCACTGAACCAAAATAATAAAAATGTCCTTCGCCGGGCGCAGGCCCGGCGACATCACAACGGTCTTCCGGCACAGACGCTGCGGGAGACCGTATTTTGGCGGAGGCTTTCCTCTGCTCTCGACACGGTAACAGGAACGTATTATGCAGTTTGACTGGAGTGCCATCTGGCCCGCCATTCCGATTTTGCTGGAAGGCGCCAAAATGACGCTGTGGATTTCCGTCCTCGGCCTGGCCGGCGGCCTGATCATCGGTCTGGTGGCCGGTTTCGCCCGCTGCTTCGGCGGCTGGATCGCCAACCACATCGCGCTGGTGTTTATTGAAATCATTCGCGGCACCCCGATTGTGGTGCAGGTTATGTTCATCTACTTTGCGCTGCCGATGGCCTTTAGCGATCTGCGCATTGACCCCTTCTCCGCGGCGGTAGTGACCATCATGATTAACTCGGGCGCCTATATCGCGGAAATTACCCGCGGCGCGGTGCTCTCCATTCATAAAGGCTTCCGCGAAGCGGGCCTGGCGCTCGGCCTGTCGCGTCGCGAAACCATTCGCCACGTGATCCTGCCGCTGGCGCTGCGCCGCATGCTGCCGCCGCTGGGCAACCAGTGGATCATCAGCATCAAGGATACCTCGCTGTTCATCGTCATCGGCGTCGCCGAACTGACCCGTCAGGGACAGGAGATCATCGCCGGCAACTTCCGCGCGCTGGAAATCTGGAGCGCCGTTGCCGTGATCTACCTGATCATCACCCTGGTCCTGAGCTTTATTCTGCGTCGTCTTGAAAGAAGGATGAAAATCCTGTGATTGAATTTAAAAACGTCTCCAAGCACTTTGGCCCAACCCAGGTGCTGCACGATATCTCTCTGAAAATCAATCAGGGTGAAGTGGTGGTCATCATCGGCCCGTCCGGCTCCGGTAAATCGACGATGCTGCGCTGTATCAATAAACTGGAAGAGATCACCAGCGGCGATCTGATTGTCGATGGCCTGAAGGTCAACGATCCAAAGGTGGACGAACGTCTGATTCGTCAGGAAGCCGGAATGGTGTTCCAGCAGTTTTACCTGTTCCCGCACCTGACGGCGCTGGAAAACGTGATGTTTGGCCCGCTGCGGGTACGCGGCGCCAGCAAACAGGCGGCGGAGAAGCTGGCGAAAGATCTGCTGGCGAAAGTCGGTCTGGCTGAGCGCGCGCATCACTATCCGTCTGAACTCTCCGGCGGCCAGCAGCAGCGTGTGGCCATCGCCCGCGCGCTGGCGGTGAAGCCGAAGATGATGCTGTTTGATGAGCCCACCTCCGCGCTCGACCCGGAACTGCGCCATGAAGTGCTCAAGGTGATGCAGGATCTGGCGGAAGAGGGTATGACGATGGTGATTGTGACCCACGAAATCGGCTTTGCCGAAAAAGTGGCCTCGCGACTGATCTTTATCGACAAAGGACGAATTGCCGAAGACGGCAATCCACAGGAGTTGGTGAACAACCCGCCAAGCCCGCGTCTGCGCGAATTCCTGCAGCACGTCGCCTGACCCACAACGGCTCTCTCCCTCACGGAGAGAGCCGCTTTCCAGATTCCTCTTCCCTCCCCTTCCGCCAGCGGCTTCTATACTTACCCGTTTACGTTGCAACGGAGGTGCCCATGCCGTGGATCCTGCTTTTGCTCGCTGCGCTGTTTACTGCCCCGCTTTCCGCCGCCGCCCTGCCCGGCGTGCCGACCGCTAACGCCGATAAAACCAGCGCCAGCGAACCCGATGTAGAACAGAAAAGAGCGGCCTATGCCGCGCTGGCCGACGTGCTGGCCAACGACGCCGCCCGCCAGGAGCTCATTGACCAGCTGCGTAAAGCGGCCGCCACGCCGCCGCCCGACAGCACCCCGACGCTGACGCCGCCGGCGGTGAAAGAAGAGACCACCGTGCTGGAGAACGTCACGCAGATCAGCCGGGAATATGGCGATGAGCTCTCATCGCGCTTTTCCCAGCTGTGGCGCAATATTACCGGCTCGCCGCATAAGCCCTTTAATCCACAAACCTTTACCAGCGCCGCCTGGCATTTTTTACTGCTGGCCGGGCTGGTGTTTGCCTTCTGGTGGCTGGTACGCCTCGCGGCGCTGCCGCTGTATCGTAAAATGGGCGAATGGGGACGGCATAAAAACCGCGATCGCGGAAACTGGCTCCAGCTGCCGTTGACCATCGCCGGGGCGTTTATTATCGATCTGCTGCTGCTGGCGCTGACCCTGTTTGTCGGTCAGCTGTTGAGCGATCGTCTGGATGGCAACAACCCCACTATCGCCTTTCAGCAGAGCCTTTTCCTCAACGCCTTCGCGCTGATCGAGTTCTTTAAAGCCATCCTGCGGCTCATTTTCTGCCCGCGCATTCCAGCGCTCAGGCCCTTTAACCTCAGCGACGAGGCCGCCTCCTACTGGAGTCTGCGCCTGAGCGCCCTCAGCAGCCTGATCGGCTACGGCCTGATCGTCGCGGTGCCGATTATCTCTAACCAGGTGAATGTTCAGGTCGGCGCGCTGGCTAACGTCATCATCATGCTGTGCATTACGCTGTGGGCGCTGTATCTGATTTTTCATAACAAAGCGGTGATTACGCAGGGGCTGATCCATCTGGCTGACCGCTCGCTCTCCTTTTTTAGCCTGTTTATCCGCGCCTTCGCCCTGATCTGGCACTGGCTGGCCTGCGCCTACTTTGTGGTGCTCTTCTTCTTTTCCCTGTTCGACCCAGGCAACAGCCTGAAATTTATGATGGGCGCCACCCTGCGCAGCCTGGCGATTATCGGCGGCGCGGCGCTGGTGTCCGGCATCCTGTCGCGCTGGATAGCCAAAACCATCACTCTCTCCCCTGCCACCCAGCGCAACTATCCTGAGCTGCAAAAGCGGCTGAACGGCTGGATCTCCGCCTCGCTGAAGGCAGCGCGCATTCTCACCGTCTGTGTCGCCATTATGCTGCTCCTGAGCGCCTGGGGGCTGTTTGACTTCCGCGAATGGCTGCACAACGATGCCGGGCAAAAAACGGTGGATGTGCTGATCCGTATCGCTCTTATCCTCTTCTTCTCCGCTATCGGCTGGACGGTGTTGGCCAGCCTGATCGAAAACCGTCTGGCCTCGGATATCCATGGCCGTCCGCTGCCCAGCGCGCGGGCCCGTACGCTGCTAACCCTGTTTCGCAACGCGCTGGCGGTGGTGATCAGCACCATCACGGTGATGATTTTGCTCTCGGAGATTGGGGTTAATATCGCGCCGCTGCTGGCGGGCGCCGGGGCGTTAGGGCTGGCCATCTCGTTTGGCGCGCAAACCCTGGTTAAAGACATTATCACCGGCATTTTTATCCAGTTTGAGAACGGGATGAATACCGGCGACCTGGTCACCATCGGGCCTTTGACCGGCACGGTGGAACGGATGTCGATTCGCTCAGTGGGGGTGCGCCAGGATACCGGCGCCTATCACATTATTCCCTGGTCCTCGATCACCACCTTTGCCAACTTCGTGCGCGGCATTGGCTCGGTGGTGGCTAACTATGACGTCGATCGCCATGAGGATCTGGATAAAGCCAGCCAGGCGCTGAAGGCGGCAGTGGACGATCTGCTGGCCCAGGAGGAGATCCGCGGCCTGATCATTGGCGAACCGTCGTTCGCCGGGCTGGTGGGGTTGAGCAATACCGCCTTTACGCTGCGCGTCAGCTTCACCACCCTGCCGCTGAAGCAGTGGACGGTGCGCTTTGCCCTTGATACCCAGGTGAAAAAGCACTTCGATCGCGCCGGGGTTCGCGCCCCGGTACAGACCTGGCAGCAATTGCCGATGCCGGGCGCCGACAGCCCGGCCGTGGAGTAGTTAGAACGGACGGCGGCGTTTGGCGTCGTCCATAAAGCTCCAGGCGATAAAGCGGCTCTGCTTTTGCCCCTGGGCCATCTCTTTTTTCACCACTTTCACTGCCCCGACCTCGGTCAGCAGGCGGTAGAGCGGCGGCAGATTGTCGCCGCGCGACACCAGCGAGGTAAACCATTTCACCTGGCGGGCGAAGGCCTGACTTTCGCGGATCATCTGCGAGATAAAGGCCACTTCGCCCCCCTCGCACCACAGCTCTTGCTGCTGACCGCCAAAGTTAAGCCCGCTGTCGGCGCCGAGTCCGAGATTGCGGCGCTTGCGCTCGCCGCCCGCCCGGGCGCTCTCTGCGGAGTCATGGAACGGCGGATTACACAGGGTGGCGTCATAGGTCTCGTTTTTGTGGATCACGCCGTGGAAGATGGATTGACTCTCTTTTTGCCGACGCAGACGGATCTGCCGGGTCAATCCCGGGTTGCCATTAACAATCGCCTGCGCGCTGGCGAAGGCTTCCGGGCTGATTTCGCTGCCGGTAAAGCGCCAGCCGTATTCGTGAACGCCGATCAGGGGATAGATGAGGTTGGCGCCGGTGCCAATATCGAGGATCGTGGCTTGCTTCGGCACTTCGCCGCTGTCCCCGGCCAGCAGATCCGCCAGATGATGAATATAATCGGCCCGCCCGGGCACCGGCGGACAGAGAAAACCGTCAGGAATGTCCCAGTGTTTGACCGCGTAGAAATGCGCCAGCAGCGCTTTATTCAACGCCTTAACCGCCTGCGGATTGGCAAAATCAATGGTCTGCTCACCCAGCGGATTGAGCGTAATGTATCCCTGCAGGTCAGGATGCGCCTGGCAGAGCGCGGGCAGGTCGTAGCGTTGATGGTGGCGGTTACGCGGGTGTAACCCCGGTTTCTGGGCTTTCATGACAATCTCCTTTGAACAGCCGCGTAAGATACCCGTTGACGGCGGCGCGGTAAATAAGGGAGTCTGGATATCTCCTTTATCCGTGACAGGTGCAGCATGTACTTTTATCAACCTTCGCAGGGCCACGGCCTGCCGCATGACCCGCTGAACGCGATAATCGGGCCTCGCCCGATAGGCTGGATCGCCTCGCAGGACGCCGAGGGCCAGCATAATCTGGCGCCATACAGCTTTTTTAACTGCTTTAACTATCGTCCGCCGATCATTGGTTTCGCCAGCAGCGGCTGGAAAGACAGCGTGCGAAATATCGTCGAAACGAAGGAGTTCGTCTGGAACCTGGCGACGCGCCCGCTGGCCGAAGCGATGAACGAAACCTCCGCCTCGATCCCGCACCATGAGGATGAATTCGTGCGCGCCGGGCTCACCGCCGCCGCCAGCCGCCTGGTCAAGGCCCCCCGGGTGGCGGAGAGCCCGGTGAACTTTGAGTGCCGCCTGTCGCAATGTATTCAGCTCGCCACCGCCGACGGCAATCTTGTCGATACATGGCTGGTGCTCGGCGAAGTGGTCGCCGTGCATATCGATGAATCACTGCTGGATAACGGCATCTATCAAACCGCCCGCGCTCAGCCGATCCTGCGCGCCGGAGGTCCGAGCGCCTATTACAGTATTGATGACAGCCTGCGTTTTGACATGATCCGCCCGGACGCCCGCTAAATAATTTACCGGCCAGAGTATCGCTACCCTGCGCCGGTAGCATGCAAAACGCCTTGTTTTTGCATAAAAAATTCCCTGCTGCGCGGTCTGGAAAGGCCTACACTTAAGCTATGTCCCATGCTGTTTATGAGGATATGCTGATGAAAATCACCTCGCTGCTGTTTGCCGCTGCGCTTGCCGCTCAGGCCAACGCGGCCTCTTCCCTGCCGCTGACACCTGAACTGCCCTATGACGGGCCGCTGCGCCCTGTCGGCACCGTCTCCGCTTCCGGCGCCCGTACCCTTGACGACCTGGTGGCTGCCCTCGCGGATAAGGCCCACCGCCGTGGGGCGATAGCCTGGCGGGTCAATGCCGCCAGCAGCGGTAACCGGCTGTACGGTTCAGCTATAATTTATCAATAACCTTTTACAGGAGGCAGACGATGGCATCAGGTTGGGCAGGCGACGGCGCCGTTCAGGATCAGATCGACAGCACCATTGACGATGCGGTGGCTCGCGCCCGCCGCGAGCTTCCACGCGGCGAAAGCAACAAATTTTGTGATGAATGCGGAGAACCGATTCCGGAGGCTCGTCGACAGGCTATTCCTGGCGTCAGATACTGCGTGAAGTGCCAACAGGAGAAAGATTTACATAACAATACATTTTCAGGATATAATCGCCGTGGTTCCAAGGATAGCCAGCTACGCTGACTTTCCTTTACCGTTCATGACAGCTTTTCGCATTATCTTTTCGCGCACACTTTTTGGCGATAAATGTCGCAATATGTGCCCTTAAGCGTGCCGGTCTCCCTCGCTCCGCCATCAGACGAAAAGAATCAGAAATAATTTATTAATAATCAGTAAATTATTAATCATTCAAAAAAATCGATGAAGACTGTGAATTTCCTTCGATTTTATCTCCCGCAAAAAAGCGTGATACTTATCACATCGACGGAACATCGTCCCCTGAACAGAACAACCTGCGAGAGATTAACTATGAAAAACATCAAATATGCTGCCGCTGCCATCGCTCTGACCGCCCTTTCCTTCGGCGCCTTTGCCGCCGAGCCGGTTACCCCCGCTCAGGCTGAAAGCATGAATAAGATCGGTGTGGTGTCTGCGCAAGGCGCAACCACATTAGATGGTCTGGAAGCGAAACTGGCTGCTAAAGCCGAAGCCGCTGGCGCAACCGGCTATAGCATCACTTCCGCTAACACCAACAACAAACTGAGCGGTACCGCGGTTATCTATAAATAATCGCAACTCAACCCTGTAAGCCACTGAATTAACCCTGAAAAGACCTTTAATACCCTTGCCTTGCCCGTCCGAGCCACCGGACGGGCTTTTTTTTATCCTGCCGATCCGATCACCAGCAGTCGTTGACGCGGCTGAGACCCTGCTCCAGGGTTGAGACCTCGCCGCAGGCCAGCAGACAGCAGGCGAGCTGGATCTTCAGCGAGTGGGGTACCGGTTCGACGCCGGCGACGCAGCGCTCGATCCAGCGCGCGGTCACTTCGGGATCTTTCGAGGCCGGCAGAATAACTTCCGCCGCCGCCTCGGTCTGGCGGTCGCACAGCACCCGCACGCCCTGGTCATCAATCAGGCTGATCTGCGGGCAGCGCTGCGGGTTGGCGTACACTTCGCCTTCGGTACCGTGCATCAGCAGCGCGCGGCCACCGGTCTCGCGAAAGAAGCCCGCCACCCGGGGAACATATTCCGGATGCGACACGCTGGAGAGGCGTAGCGCCTCCCCTTCGCCAAACGGCGTGGCCAGTTTGGCCAGCGTATGGGCGCTGTTGCGTACGCCCATCCGCCAGCGCATCGCCAGCTGTTTCTCCAGCGGCGGGCAGAAGGCGCCCACCGGGATATACACCGGTTCATGCCCCTCCAGCTGCGCCTGCGCCTGACCGGCATGCCGGGTAGCCGGAATGTCCAGCAGGGTAAAAATGGTCTCGGTCAGCACCCGGGTCGGATCGTGACTGACGCCGTGAACCACGACCGGAAACCCCAGCTTATGCAGGAGCATCGCCAGCAGCGGCGTCAGGTTCGCCTGCTTGCGCGCGCCATTGTAGCTGGGGATAACGATCGGCATCGGCTTGCCTGCCGGCGGGGTCAGGCGCAGCGTATGCTGCTGCATCGCGGCGTAAAAGCCTTTCATCTCCGCTTCGCCTTCGCCTTTGATGCGCAGGGCGATTAATATTCCTCCCAGCTCCAGCTCCGGCACCTCGCCGTTCAGCATCCGCGCGTAGAGCGCACGGGCGGTCTCTTCATCCAGGTCGCGGGCATGATTCTTACCGCGGCCCACCTCTTTTATAATTTTGCTGTACTCCATGGCTCCCCCTGGTGCAACGCGCCGTCGTCAGCGACGTTTGCGGCCTGTCTGTTTTGCTGTCTGTTTTGCTTTCCGTTTTACTATAACCTCCGGAACGCCCGGCTGCTCAATGCGAAAAACAGGTAACGCGTTCAGTAGACGCGCGCCGTAGTTTTTGGTCAACAGACGCTTATCGTAAATCACCACCTCTCCCCAGCAGTGATGGCTACGGATCAAACGCCCCACCTGCTGAATAAGATTAAAGGAGGCGCTGGGCAAACTCTGTACCTCGAAGGGATAACGATTGAGGCTTTTCAGCCATTCGCCTTCGGTGATCACTACCGGGCTGTCGATGGGCGGAAAGGCGATTTTATGGATATGTACCTGGCTTAACAGATCGCCTTTTAAATCGAGACCTTCGGCAAAGGACTGCAGGCCCACCAGCACGCTGCGCTCGCCGCTTTCCACCCGTTTGCGATGCAGCTCCACCAGCCGGTAGCGCGGCTGGTCGCCCTGCACCAGCAGCATCAGACGCAGGTCGGTCACATGCTCCAGGAAGCGATTCATCGCTCGCCCACTGGCAAACAGCACCAGCATCCCGAGATGCTTCTTGCTCTCCACCTGCTGGCGAAAATAGGCCGCCATCTCGGCAATGTGCTGCTCTTCGTTATCTATCAACGGTTCATACCGCATTTGAGGAATAATAATTTTCCCCTGCTCCACGTGGTTGAACGGCGAATCCAGCGCCACGAAGCGGTCACCCGCTTTTTCCTTCAGGCCGCTCATCTCCTGCAGGCGCGAGAAGCTGTTAAGAGAGCGCAGCGTCGCTGACGTCACCACGATATGCGGCACGCTGCGCCACAGCAGCCGCTCAAGCTGATCGCTGACGCGGATGCCGACGCAGTGGAACCAGACGTGGATCTGGCCGTCTCGCACTACCCGCGTCGCCCATTTGGTCACCGGCGCGCCAGAGGACTGCGCCAGCGACGCCAGACGCCACAGCTTGCTTTGGCTTTCAAACATGCCGAGGGCGCGGTTCATCTGCAGCAGCACCCGATGCAGACGCACCACGTCATGGCTGCCGGTCTTTTCGCTGAGATCGTTAAGAAACAGCTCCGCCAGCCCGCGCAGCGTCTCGGTGAGCTTCGCCAGCCGCTGGCAGATCTCCATCACCTCCTGCGGCAGTTCGCCCATCGGGAAGCGATGCTCCGCTTCCTGGCCGGCGGGCATGTAGAGATTGAGAATATTATTCAACGACGCAATCAGCTCGAACAGCTCTTCGCAATGGCCGGCGAGCCGCTCCGGATTGGCCAGCGGCGGCGTGGTTTTCGGGCGGAACTGCTCCATGCAGGTAGCCACCAGCTTGCAGAACAGATCCAGCTGCAGGCGAAACCAGGGGGCGGTGATCTCGGCGCTCATCTCCAACGCGTCGCGGGCGACGTCCGGCAGATGATGGCCTTCATCAAGGACCAGCAGCAGGTTTTTCGGCTCCGGCAGCACCGCCTCGCTCTCCATCGCCGCCATCACCAGCGCATGGTTGGCTACCACCACTTCCGCCTCCTGAATTTCCCGCCGCGCCACAAAGAACGGACACTCGCGATAATAGTGGCAGTTGCGGTTCAGGCAGCTGGCCTTATCGGTGCTCAGCCGGCTCCATAGTCCATCGTCGATGGCTTTGTCGGTATGGTCGCGCAGGCCGTCCCAGCGATAGCTGTCAAGGTCCTGCTTCAGCGTCGCGCACAGTTTCTGCTCCGCCTGGTTGTTCGGGGTGAGATCGTCGTCGAGGAAAGCCAGCAGATCCTGCTGCGTCGGCTCGGTGCTGGCCAGCGCCGCCAGGTTGCGCGGGCAGACGTAGCGTCCGCGACCAAAGGCGGCGGTGAAGCGCAGGTCGGGGATAATCTTGCGCAGCAGCGGCAGGTCTTTACTGTAGATTTGATCCTGCAGGGCGACGTTGGCGGTGCTGACCACCAGCGTTTTTTGTTCCTCACGGGCGATGGCAATGCCAGGGATAAGGTATGACAGCGTTTTACCGACGCCGGTCGGCGCTTCGATAGCCAGATGCCTGCCCTCATCCCCGGCGAGGGTTTTCGCCACATCAGCGATCATCTGCCGCTGCGGGGGGCGGGGAATAAAGTCCGGGATCTGTTCCTGAAGCGCCTTATACCAGGCGGCGATTTGCGCTTTCAGCGCAGCGGTCAAAGCCATGAGAAAACCTGAATACTGTATAAACAGCCACTATTGTGCCATTTTTACCCGTCCGGAGGTATTGCTTTCTGCTGTGTGTGGAAGCGTGCTCGACAAATAGTGTAATGGAAAGAAAAAGGCCCGCCGCCGCGTAGCGGGCAGACGGGCCTGAGCCGTGCTTAACCGCGTTATCGCGGCCCGGGCATCAGCCTGTTATTCGCCAGCCGGTTTACGCGGGCGACGGCGGCGCGGCGGTTTGCCGTCCTGAGTGCGCGCTTTCGGCGCCTCGCCGTCCTGACGACGCGGGGCGCTGCTCTGGCTGCGCGGCTGTCCGCTGCGCCCCTGCCCCTGGCCGCCGCGTCCCTGCCCCTGACCACGACCGCCGCCGCGCTGCTGGCGACCGTTCTGGATAGGTTCGGCTTTAATCGACGGGTCCGGCTCATAGCCGGCAATCGCGATGCGCGGAATCTCTTTTTTCAGCAGGCGCTCGATATCGCGCAGCAGCTTGTGCTCATCGACGCACACCAGCGACAAGGCTTCGCCGGTGGCCGCCGCGCGACCGGTACGCCCAATACGGTGGACATAATCTTCCGGCACGTTCGGCAGCTCGTAGTTCACCACGTGCGGCAGCTCTTCGATATCCAGTCCGCGGGCGGCGATATCGGTCGCCACCAGCACGCGAATGCCGCCGGATTTAAAGTCGGCCAGCGCGCGGGTACGCGCCCCCTGGCTCTTGTTGCCATGGATCGCCGCGCTGCGGATGCCGTCTTTGTTGAGCTGCTCCGCGAGGTGGTTGGCGCCATGCTTGGTGCGGGTAAAGACCAGCACCTGCTGCCAGTTGCCTTCGCCGATAAGCTGCGACAGCAGTTCGCGCTTGCGGTTCTTATCAACAAAATGGACGTGCTGGGTGATCTGCTCGGAGGCGGTGTTGCGACGCGCCACTTCCACTTCCAGTGGGTTGTGCAGCAGTTTCTCCGCCAGGCCTTTGATCTCGTCGGAGAAGGTCGCCGAGAACAGCAGGTTCTGCCGACGCGGCGGCAGTTTCGCCAGTACGCGGCGGATGTCATGGATAAAGCCCATATCCAGCATGCGGTCCGCTTCATCCAGTACGAGGATTTCTACTTTATCGAGGCTGACGGCGTTCTGATGTTCGAGGTCCAGCAGACGGCCCGGGGTGGCGACGAGGATATCGACGCCGCCGCGCAGCTTCATCATCTGCGGGTTGATACTCACGCCGCCGAACACCACCAGCGAGCGAATATTCAGATATTTGCTGTAATCCCGCACGTTCTCGCCCACCTGCGCCGCCAGCTCGCGGGTCGGGGTCAGGATCAGCGCGCGCACCGGACGACGGCCCTTCGCATGCGGCTCGTTCTGGATCAGGCGCTGCAGCAGCGGCAGAGTAAAGCCCGCCGTTTTACCGGTGCCGGTCTGGGCGCTGGCCATCAGGTCGCGGCCCTGCAGTACCGCCGGGATCGCCTGCTGCTGGATAGGGGTCGGCTCAACGTAGCCCTGCTCAGCGACAGCGCGCAGGATATCGGGATTCAGGCCAAGGGAATCAAAAGACATAACAACTCCGAACCGCCCCGGCCCGGTGAAGGGCGTAGTTTTCAGGGAGATTATTGCGATAAGAGATGGCAAAAACCACAATGCCATGAAGGGGCGCAGTCTAGCAGATTTTGTGACAGGCCGCATAAAATCTGTAAAAGAATGCCGCGCCTGGCTGGCGGGAGGAAGAAGGCCGCTGAGAGCGCTCAGCGGCCAGGCGCGTCGCCGCAGCGCGGTTAACGCAGACGATACTTAATCTTTTCGACGATCTTCGCGGTGGAGATGCCGTAGCGATCGTGGAGGGTCGGCAGCGCGCCGGCCAACAGAAACGCGTCAGGCAGACCAACGGTATCCATCTCGCAGCGACCCCCCTTGCGCATCAGCAGGGCGGCCACCGCCTCCCCTAACCCGCCGACAGCGGTGTGGTTTTCGGCGGTGACCACCAGCCGACCCGGCTTCGACGCCTGTTCAATAATCGCTTTTTCATCCAGCGGTTTGATGGTCGGCACGTGCAGGACCGCCACGCTGATATTATCGGCCCGCAGCTTTTCAACCGCCTCCAGGGCGCGCATGGTCATCAGCCCGGAGGAGATAATCAGCACGTCGTTGCCGTCCTCCAGCAGCTTCGCTTTGCCCAGTTCGAACTGATAGTCGTATTTATCCAGCACCAGCGGCACCTTCCCGCGCAGCAGGCGCATATACACCGGACCCTGGTGATCGGCAATGGCCGGTACCGCCTGCTCAATCTCCAGCGCATCGCAGGGATCGACGATGACCATGCCTGGGATACCGCGCATGATCGCCAGATCTTCGGTGGCCTGATGGCTGGGGCCATAGCCGGTCGTCAGGCCCGGCAGCGCCGCGCAGATCTTGACGTTCAGATGTTCTTCAGCGATCACCTGATGAATAAAATCATAGGCGCGACGGGTCGCAAAGGCGGCATAGGTGGTGGCGAAGGGAATAAATCCCTCCTTCGCCATGCCTCCCGCCGCCGCCATCAGCAGCTGCTCCGCCATTCCCATCTGGAAAAAACGATCCGGGAAGGCCTGGGCGAAAATATGCAGGTCAGTATATTTTGACAGGTCCGCGGTCATACCGACGATTTCAGGGCGCTGCGCCGCCAGTTTCGACAGCGCGACGCCGAAGGGCGCAGAGACGGTCGCCTGGCCTTCATCGGCAATCGAAGCAATCATCGCCGACGTTTTTAAACGGGGTTTACTCTGGCTCATTACAGCACTCCTTCCGGTTTGTTAGCGTCCAGCACCGCAATCGCTTTTTGCCATTCGTCGGCATCGACGCGAATAAAATGGTTCTTATCGCGGGTTTCGAGGAACGGCACCCCTTTGCCCATCAGCGTGTCGCATAAAATGACCCGCGGCTGGTTGCCGGAATAACTTTTCGCGTTGTCAAAGGCGGCCATCACCGCCGGCAGATCGTTACCGTCTACGCGCTGTACGTACCACCCGAAGGCGGCCCATTTATCCTGCAGCGGCTCAAAGCCGAGGATCTTGCGTGAATCGCCGTCGGCCTGCTGTTTGTTGACGTCGACAAGGTTAATCAGGTTGCTCAGGCCATAGTGAGCCGCCGACATCGCCGCTTCCCAGGTCGAACCTTCGTCCAGCTCCCCATCGGACATCGAGTTGTAGACCCAGGCCGTGCTCTGTTTCTGCCGCAGGCCGAGCGCCATGCCGACGGCGATAGACAGTCCCTGCCCCAGCGAGCCGCCGGACATCTCCATCCCCGGGGTGTAGGTCGCCATGCCGGACATCGGCAGGCGGCTGTCGTCGGAGCCGTAGGTTTCCAGTTCCGCTTCCGGAATAATGCCCGCCTCCAGCAGCGCGGCATAATAAGCGATAGCGTAATGGCCATGAGAAAGCAGGAAGCGATCGCGCCCCTCCCACTCAGGATCTTCCGGGCGATAGGTCATGGCGTGGCTGAAGGCGGTAGCCAGTACATCGGCATACCCCAGCGCCTGGCCAATATAGCCCTGCCCCTGCACTTCCCCCATTTGCAGGGCGTAGCGGCGGATACGCCACGCCGCCGCAGCGACTTTTTGTGATTCGGTGATCTTCATCTCTGTGCCTCGCTTAGTGAATTAACATGCCGCCGTTAACATCCAGGGTGATACCGGTGGAGTAGGAAGAGAGGTCGCTGCCGAGGAACAGCGCGGCGCGGGCGATGTCCACCGCGTCGCCGAGGCGGTTCATCGGAATGCCGGCAAGAATATTGGCCGTCATCTCGTCCGTCAGCTTGCCGGCGGTGATGTCGGTCTGAATCAGCCCTGGGGTAATGCAGTTAACGCGGACGTTATCCGGGCCAAGTTCGCGCGCCATCGCTCGCGCCAGGCCGAGCACGCCGGCTTTTGCCGCGCTATAGTGCGGACCGCCGAAGATACCGCCGCCGCGCTGGGCGGAAACGGACGAGATGCAGACGATGCTGCCGGATTTTTGCGCCCGCATCGTGGGGATCACCGCCTGCGACATCAGCAGCGTGCCGCGCAGGCTGACATCGAGCACCGCGTCATAGTTGGCGCGCTTGATGTCCATCAGCTTCAGCGGCTGGGTGATCCCGGCGTTATTGACCAGCACATCGACCCGGCCGTATTTCGCCAAAATTTGTTCGATGGCCGCCTGCACCTGCACTTCGTCGGCGACGTTCGCCGCCAGGCCGAGATGGCCTTCGCCCAGTGCCGCCGCGGCGGTTTTACTGGCTTCGCCATTGAGGTCGATAATGACCACTTTCGCGCCGTTTTCGGCGAATAATTTCGCAGTCGCAAAACCCAAACCGCGTGCGGAGGCCGCGCCAGTAATAATGGCGACTTTATCTTTTAATAACATAGTTTCACTCCATGACATTACGTCATATTAATTAACAGGATCTATTTTCGTTATTGTGGCTCATCGAGGAAAAGAATCACCACCAAACCCAATGCGGCGCAGATACCAAAATAGGTAAATACAGAATTAAAGCTCCCCGTCTTATCCAGTAAGAAACCGGCCACCATCGGCGCTACAAATCCGCCGAGGTTACCGCCGCTATTTATAATAGAAGAGGCAATGGGATAAGTTTTCGTATCCGAAACCGCCATACCGTAGGCGGTAAAAGCCGGCCAGCCGATATTCAAACAGAAACCGACAAAGAATAAACCAATACAGACCGCCAGGGTGCTTGCCGGTATATTTAGCATAATTAACATCATGACTACGGTTGATACCGCTGTGAATATCATGGTTGGTTTGCGCCGGCGGCCTAATAATTTATCCGAAATCCATCCGCCGCCAATCGCGCCAATAAAGCCGCCAATGCACGGCATACTGGCTACGAAGCCCATACTCATCACATCGAAACCGCGCTCTTTCACTAAATACAGCGGAATCCAGGTTAATAACCCATATAACACGCTGACCATCATAAAATAGGCCAGGCAGTCTCCGAGAATATTTTTTGAGGTAAATAAGCCCTTCGCCGTATCCACAGGCGCCATTTTTTTCACCCGAATAATTTTATCCAGCCAGGTGAAGCGATCGGCGATTAATATATTTTCGCGTACACCGTCGTTATGATGGCTGTCGCGCCCGGCGTTGATCTCTGCCAGTTCGCTTTGAGATACAAATCCGCTCTCCGCAGGCTTTGACTTGACCAACAGGTACCACGCTATCGCCGCCACGATCCCGGGAATGGCAAAGGAGAAAAAGACCCACCGCCAGCCCCAGGTCACCGCAATCCACACCGCCAGCGGCGGCACGATAATCGGCGCAAACATGGTCGCCGCAATGTAAACGCCGGTTGCTGTGGCTTTCTCTTTCGGCGGAAACCAGTTATTTATCGTCGACGCCAGCCCCACCGGGCAGGGACCTTCGCTCAGCCCCAAGCCCAGCCGCACCAGCTTCAGGCCAAACACGGAGCTCACCGTGCCCATCAGCCAGGTAAAAGCGGAAAAGCCGAAAATGGATAGTGAAACCAGCCCCCGGGTGCCGCGTCTGGCGATGAAAAAGCCGGCCGGGATCTGGCTGACCGCATAGCCGAGGAAAAACATACTGGCAATCGCCCCGGCCTCAAAATTATTGATATGAAATTCATCAATGATAAACGGCAGTACCGCGCCGATATTCGTTCTGTCGGCGTAATTGATGGCATACACCAGGAAAATCATCGTCAAAACCACAAAACGATATTTTGTTTTCCTGGCGTCAGTACAGACCAGCGTATCTATACGTGACATAGGGTTTCCTCATCTTATACCTCATCCACTTCGCCGTAGGTTGCCGTCTGGGTCGCCGCGTTTCACGCGCCCCGGCGCAACAAGAGAGACATGTCTTTTTGCACAGCGAAACAGGTGGTTAGGTGTTTTATTATTGCGATCCAAGCGCATCGCAGTTTGTGATCAGGCCTGTGAGGGGAATATAACAACCCCAAAATGAAAAGGTATTCAAAAAAGCTCAATTATGATTGAGAAAAATTGAGTTAGTGACTCCCCGCAAATTTTTAGCGTTTACTGAGAGGCGTGCTTTTAACGAGATAAATTGTTAAGCCCATCACAAATTAAAATGGTTTTTTCGCTTTTCCCTGGGCTGTTCATCACGGCTGCGCCACGCTGTTCGCCATTTTCTTTTATTCGCGCCTCGCGCAGGATGCCGCCATGAGTCAACCACTGCCCAATAAAAATCTGCCGATGCCCTCTTTACGCAATATCCAGGCTTTTATTGAAGTCGCCGCGACCGGCAGCCTCAACCTGGCCGCAGAGAATCTCAATATTACCGCCTCGGCGGTCAGCCATCAGATAGCCAGTCTGGAGCACTTGCTGGGAAAAAAACTGTTTTCCCGCAGCAGCAAAGGCGTGATGTTAACCACGGTGGGAGAAAAATATCTTAAAGAGGTCTCCGGAGCGCTGAATATGATTGGCCAGGCCACCAGCCAGGTGATCAACGATATTCATCAGGATTATTTACGCATTCACTCGGCGCCGAGCTTCGGCCTGTTGTGGCTAATGCCGCGGCTGGATAAATTCCGTCAGGCGTGGCCGGAGCTAAAAATCAGCCTCACCTGCTCTTACGAAAGCATTCAGTTTTCCCGGGATAATATTGATATCGATATTCGCCACGGGCTGTCGCAGTGGCCGACGCTGCTGGTCAGAACCATTAAAAATGAGTGCGTCCTGCCCTACAGCGCCGACTCTTATTTAACCCGCCATGCGGTTCACGCCCCGGAAGATCTGCTGGCCTGCGATCTGATCCATTCCGACAGCACCTTAATTAACTGGAGCAACTGGCTGTCGTGGCACAAGGTCCGCGGCTGGCACAAAAACTTTATCTTTAATTTCGACCGGTCGTACATGAGCATCGAGGCGGCCCGAATGGGGATGGGGGTGATCCTGGAAAGCAATCTGCTGGCCGGCGGCCATGTGCGCCAGGGACAGCTGACGCCGGTGTTTGCCGACGAACGGAGCATGCCGGTCGGCGCGCACCACTTCGTCCTTCCCCACGCTAATGAACAGAAGGAGAAAGTGCAGCGCTTCTTCGCCTGGGTCGCCGGTGAGCTAGAGGAAGACGGCTTTCATATTTAGCCCTGGCGGGTGGACAAAGCGCCAGTCGACGCCTAAAGTTAATCAATCGATTGATTAATTTTTAAGAGCGCGATGACCAGTAAAGGCGAACAGGCAAAAAGTCAGCTTATCGCGGCCGCTATCGCCCAGTTTGGCGAGTATGGCCAGCACGCCACCACCCGCGACATCGCCGCCCAGGCCGGGCAGAATATCGCCGCTATCACCTACTATTTTGGCTCGAAAGACGACCTGTATCTCGCCTGCGGCCAGTGGATCGCCGATTTTATCGGTGACAATTTTCGCCCGCACGCCGAAGCGGCGGAGGCTCTGCTCGCCGGAGAGTCGCCAGATCGCCAGGCGATCCGCGCCCTTATCCTCAGCGCCTGCCATAACATGATCCTGCTGCTGACCCAGGAGGATACGGTCAACTTGAGCAAATTTATTTCCCGGGAACAGCTGGCGCCCACCGCCGCGTACCATCTGATCCACCAGCAGGTGATCGCCCCCCTGCACCACTATCTCACCCGGCTAATCGCCGCCTGGACTGGCCGCGATGCCGGTGATACGCAAATGATCCTTCATACCCACGCCCTGCTGGGCGAGGTGCTCGCTTTCCGTCTCGGGCGTGAAACTATCCTGCTGCGCACCGGCTGGACGCAGTTTGACGCGCAAAAAACCGAACAGATTTTTGAGGTCATTACTTGTCATATCGATTTCATCCTGCATGGGTTATCGCAAAGGAGTTTGGGCTGATGAAAAAACCCGTCGTCGTCATTCTGCTGATCGTGATTCTTCTCGCCGCGCTGGGCGGCGGCTGGTGGTGGTACCAGAGCAGCCGGCAGCAGCCGCTGACCCTGTATGGCAATGTCGATATCCGCACCGTCAATATGAGCTTCCGCGTCGGCGGCAGGCTGGCCTCGCTGACCGTCGACGAAGGCGACAGCATCCGCGCCGGGCAAACCCTCGGCGCGCTTGACCGAGCTCCCTATGAAAACGCCCTGCTGCAGGCGCAGGCCAACGTCTCCACCGCCCAGGCGCAGTATGACCTGATGATGGCCGGCTACCGCTCGGAAGAGATTGCCCAGGCCGCGGCGGCGGTAAATCAGGCGCAGGCCGCTTACGACTACGCGCAAAACTTTTATCAGCGCCAGCTGGGTTTACGCGCCAGCAGCGCCATTTCCGCCAACGATCTGGAGAACGCCCGCTCCTCGCGCGACCAGGCGCAGGCAACGCTGAAGTCAGCGCAGGATAAACTGCGTCAATACCGCGCCGGCAACCGTCCGCAGGAGATAGCCCAGGCCAAAGCCAGCCTCGAACAGGCGCAGGCGGCGCTGGCGCAGGCCAAACTGGACCTGCACGATACGGTGCTGACCGCCCCTTCCGACGGCACGCTGATGACCCGCGCCGTCGAGCCCGGCACCATGCTCAACGCCGGCAGCACGGTGCTGACGCTGTCATTAACCCATCCGGTATGGGTCCGGGCCTACGTTGATGAGACAAACCTCGGCCAGGCGCAGCCGGGACAAGAGGTGCTGCTCTATACCGACAGCCGGCCGGATAAGCCCTATCACGGCAAAATCGGCTTTGTCTCGCCAAGCGCTGAATTCACGCCGAAGACCGTTGAAACGCCGGATCTGCGTACCGACCTCGTTTATCGTCTGCGTATTGTGGTGACCGATGCCGACGGCGCCCTGCGCCAGGGGATGCCGGTGACCGTCTCCTTTAACCACGGGAACGGACATGAGTGAGGCCGTCATCGCCTTAAACGGCCTGAGCCGCCGTTTCCCCGGGATGGACAGGCCAGCGGTGGCGCCGCTGACCTGTACGATCCGCGCCGGCTACGTCACCGGGCTGGTAGGCCCCGACGGCGCAGGGAAAACCACCCTGATGCGGATGCTCGCCGGGTTGCTCAAGCCTGATGAGGGCAGCGCCAGGGTGATCGGCTTTGATCCGCTAAAAGACGACAGCGCTCTGCACGCGGTGCTCGGCTATATGCCGCAGAAGTTCGGCCTGTATGAAGATCTGACGGTGATGGAAAACCTGACCCTGTACGCCGACCTGCGCAGCGTCACCGGCGAGGCACGGAAGAAAATTTTCGACCGCCTGCTGGATTTTACCGCCCTTGGCCCGTTCACCGAACGGCTGGCGGGCAAGCTCTCCGGCGGTATGAAGCAAAAACTGGGGCTCGCCTGTACCCTTGTGGGTGACCCGAAGGTGCTGCTGCTGGATGAACCCGGCGTCGGCGTCGACCCGATCTCCCGCCGCGAGCTATGGCAGATGGTGCACGAGCTGGCCGGCGACGGCATGTTGATCCTGTGGAGCACCTCTTATCTCGATGAAGCCGAGCAGTGTCGCGATGTGCTGCTGATGAACGAAGGCAAATTGCTTTATCAAGGAGAGCCGACGGCCCTGACGCAAACTATGGCCGGGCGCAGCTTTCTGGTCTCCAGCCCGCAGGAGAACAACCGCCGCCTGCTGCAGCGGGCGCTGAAGCTGCCGCAGGTTAGCGACGGCGTGATTCAGGGCAAATCGGTGCGTCTGATCCTGAAAAAGGAGGCCCGCATCGATGAGGTTCAGGAACATGACGATATGCCGCCGCTGCAGGTGGCCGACACCGCGCCGCGCTTTGAAGACGCCTTTATCGACCTGCTCGGCGGCGCCGGCACCGCCGAATCGCCGCTGGGGGCGATTATCCATCGCGTTGACGGCAGTAAAGACGAAACGGTGATTGAGGCGCAGTCGCTGACGAAAAAATTTGGCGATTTCGCCGCCACCGACCACGTCGATTTCCAGGTCAAGCGCGGCGAGATCTTCGGCCTGCTCGGCCCCAACGGCGCCGGTAAATCCACCACCTTCAAAATGATGTGCGGCCTGCTGGTGCCCACCTCCGGCAAAGCGCTGGTGCTGGGGATGGATCTTAAGGTCAGCTCCGGCAAGGCGCGTCAGCATCTGGGCTATATGGCGCAAAAATTTTCGCTGTACGGCAACCTCAGCGTCGAGCAGAACCTGCGCTTTTTCTCCGGCGTCTACGGCCTGCGCGGTCGGGCGCAAAATGACAAAATCGCCCGCATGAGCGATGCCTTCGGTCTGAACAGCATTGCCCGCCACGCCGCCGACGAGCTGCCGCTCGGCTATAAGCAGCGGCTGGCGTTGGCCTGCTCGCTGATGCATGAGCCAGACATTCTGTTTCTCGACGAACCCACCTCCGGGGTCGATCCCCTCACTCGTCGCGAATTCTGGTTGCATATCAACAGCATGGTGGATAAAGGGGTGACGGTGATGGTCACCACTCACTTTATGGATGAGGCGGAGTATTGCGACCGCATTGGGCTGGTCTATCACGGCAAGCTTATCGCCAGCGGCACCCCGGACGCGCTGAAGGCCCAGGCGGCGGATGACAACCAGACGGACCCGACCATGGAGCAGGCGTTTATTACCCTGATTAACCGTTGGGATAAGGAGAATGGCCATGAGCAGTAACCTTCTCTCCTGGCGACGGGTCCGCGCCCTGTGCGTGAAAGAGACCCGGCAGATCGTCCGCGATCCCAGCAGCTGGCTGATTGCGGTGGTGATCCCGCTATTGCTGCTGTTTATCTTCGGCTACGGCATTAACCTCGACTCCAGCAAGCTGCGGGTGGGGGTTCTGCTGGAGCAGCAGAGCGAAGAGGCGCTGGATTTCGTCCATACCATGACCGGCTCACCCTACATCGACGCCACCGTCAGCGATAATCGCCAGCAGTTAATTCAGCTGATGCAGGCCGGTCGCATCCGCGCCATGGTGGTCATTCCGGTGGACTTCGACCGCCAGATGGCCCGCCCCGGCACCAGCGCGCCGCTCCAGCTCATCACCGACGGCAGCGAGCCCAATACCGCTAACTTCGCCCAGGGCTACGTGGAGGGGATCTGGCAGATCTGGCAGCAGCAGCGGGCGGAAGATCGCGGCGAGACCTTTGAACCGCTGATCGACGTGCAGATGCGCTACTGGTTTAACCCGGCGGCTATCAGCCAGCACTTTATTATCCCCGGGGCGATCACCATTATCATGACCGTAGTCGGCGCGATACTGACCTCGCTAGTGGTGGCGCGGGAATGGGAGCGCGGCACCATGGAGGCGCTACTGTCGACGGAGATCACCCGCGCCGAACTGCTGCTGTGCAAGCTCATTCCCTACTACTTCCTCGGCATGCTGGCGATGCTGCTGTGTATGCTGGTGTCAGTATTTATTCTCGGCGTGCCCTATCGCGGTTCGCTGCCGATCCTGTTTGTCATCACCAGTCTGTTTTTGCTCAGCACCCTGGGGATGGGGCTGCTTATCTCAACCATTACCCGCAACCAGTTTAACGCCGCGCAGGTGGCGCTGAACGCCGCGTTTTTACCGTCGATTATGCTGTCCGGGTTTATTTTCCAGATAGATAGTATGCCGGCGGTGATCCGCGCCGTGACCTACGTGATCCCGGCGCGCTATTTCGTCAACACCCTGCAAAGCCTGTTTCTGGCGGGCAATATTCCAGTGGTACTGCTGGTGAATGTGCTGTTTTTGATTGCTTCGGCGGTGATGTTTATCGGTCTGACATGGTTGAAAACCAAGCGGCGTCTGGATTAGGTTTTGCCCGGTGGCGCTGCGCTGACCGGGCCTACGGTTTAACCAACATCGATTATACGGTTCGCCGATCCTCCCAGGCCGGGCAAACGCAGTGCCGCCCGGCGTTGTTGAATGGGCCAAAGGAGCTATTATGTTTCACCGTTTATGGACATTGATTCGCAAAGAGCTGCAGTCGCTGCTGCGCGAACCACAGACGCGGGCAATTTTAATCATGCCGGTGCTGATTCAGGTGCTGCTGTTTCCCTTTGCCGCGACGCTGGAGGTGACCAACGCCACCATCGCCATCTACAACGAAGACAGCGGTCGCCACGCGGTGGAACTCACTCAGCGCTTCGCCCGCGCCAAAGCCTTTACCCACGTCCTGCTGCTGAAAAGCCCGCAGGCGATCCAGCCGACCATCGATGAACAAAAAGCCCTGCTGGTGGTGCGCTTCCCGGCGGATTTCTCTCGCAACCTCGACAACTATCAAACCGCCCCGCTGCAACTCCTGCTCGACGGGCGCAACTCCAACAGCGCGCAAATCGCCGCCAACTATCTGCAACAGGTCGTGAAAAATTATCAGCAGGAACTGCTGGAGGACAAAGCGAAGCCGAACAACAGCGAACTGGTGGTGCGCAACTGGTATAACCCGAATCTCGACTACAAATGGTTCGTGGTGCCGTCGCTCATCGCCATGATCACCACCATCGGAGTGATGATCGTCACCTCGCTGTCGGTGGCCCGCGAGCGCGAGCAGGGCACCCTCGATCAGCTGCTGGTCTCGCCCCTCGCCACCTGGCAAATCTTTGTCGGTAAAGCGGTACCGGCGCTGATCGTCGCCACCCTGCAGGCGACTATCGTGCTGGCGATTGGTATCTGGGCCTATCAGATCCCGTTTGCCGGCTCGCTGCTGCTGTTCTATTTCACCATGGTGATTTACGGTCTGTCGCTGGTGGGATTTGGCTTATTGATCTCATCGCTATGTTCAACGCAACAGCAGGCGTTTATTGGCGTGTTCGTCTTTATGATGCCGGCGATTCTTCTCTCCGGCTATGTTTCACCGGTGGAAAACATGCCGCAGTGGCTGCAGGATCTGACGTGGATAAACCCGATCCGCCACTTTACCGATATCACCAAGCAAATTTATCTGAAGGATGCGAGTCTGGAGATTGTGTGGGGAAGTTTGTGGCCGCTACTGGTCATAGCGGCCACCACCGGCTCAGCGGCGTATGCGATGTTCCGAAGAAAGATTGCGTAATTTTTTATCTTTCGCCAGCAGCGAGACCACCGCCGGGCCTGCCAGTATCACCAGCCCGGCGAGGGCCAGTAGCAGGTTGTTGTGCAGCACGCGCGACAGCAACCACAGCGCTATCATGGCGGCGCCGAAGTACCAGGTGGTGGTGAGCTCCTCAAGGAAGTCTCCCACATCGCGCCAGCGCGCCTCATGGTGACGCTGCAGAAACAGCATCGCCAGCAGCGTGACGCTGTAGAGGACGCACAGCCCTAATCCGACGCGCACCAGCGCGCCGCTCATCCATCCCATCACCAGCACTGCCACGACCAGTAGATGCAACATAATCTGCCAGCAACTAAGACCTGTTGCGACGCGTACACGTTGTTGCCACTTCATGGCTTCTCTCCTGAAGGATTTTTCTCTGCTACTCAGAGTACCGCACTTTACGGAAAATTCCGTATCACCGCATCTTTTTGTGACGTCTACTACACTATTTTATTCAGGAAAGTGACATTTACTGGAGAATTATGGCTGAGCCAACGTCGGGATTTTCGTTGAACGTGCTGACAATTAACACCCATAAAGGCTTTACGGCGTTTAATCGGCGTTTTATTTTGCCCGAGCTGCGCGAAGCCGTTCGCAGCGTCAGCGCTGACATAGTTTGCCTGCAGGAAGTGATGGGCGCTCACGAAGTTCACCCGCTGCATATCGAAAACTGGCCAGATAAGACCCATTACGAATTTCTTGCCGACACCATGTGGAGCGACTACGCCTATGGGCGCAACGCGGTCTATCCGGAAGGTCACCACGGGAATGCCGTGCTGTCGCGCTTCCCGATTGAATACTATGAAAATCGCGATATCTCGGTCGGCAATGGGGAGAAACGCGGCCTGCTGTACTGCCGCATCGTACCGCCGCAGAGCGGCGTTACGATTCACGTCATTTGCGTCCATCTCGGACTGCGTGCCGACCAGCGGCAGGCGCAGCTGGCGATGCTGGCGGAGTGGGTCAATACCCTGCCCGCCGGCGAGCCGGTGGTGGTGGCCGGAGATTTTAACGACTGGCGTCAGCAGGCTAACCAGCCGTTAAAGGCCCAGGCAGGGCTGGAAGAGATCTTTACCCGCGCCCGCGGACGGCCGGCGCGCACCTTTCCGGTCAGTTTTCCGCTGCTGCGCCTCGATCGCATTTACGTCAAGAACGCCCACGCCAGCCGCCCGAAGGCGCTGGCCCTCAAACAGTGGCGGCATCTGTCCGATCATGCACCCCTTAGCGTGGAGATTCATTTGTGAAATGTCGTTGGCAGGAAGGCAACCGCATTACGCTACTGGAGAACGGCGACCAGTACTATCCGGCGCTGTTTGCGGCCATCGGTCGCGCCAGCCGGCGGGTGATCCTCGAGTCCTTTATCTGGTTTGAAGATGAGGTCGGCTGGCGGCTGCACGCGGTTCTGCTGAAGGCAGCACGCCGCGGCATCCAGGTGGAAGTGCTGCTTGACGGCTACGGCTCGCCGGATCTTAGCGATGAGTTTGTCGGTGAACTGACCGCCGCGGGGGTGATTTTCCGCTATTACGACCCGCGCCCTAAGCTGATGGGAATGCGTACCAACCTGTTCCGTCGTATGCACCGTAAAATCGTGGTGATCGACGACACCACCGCCTTTGTCGGCGGCATCAACTACTCCGCCGAACATATGAGCGACTATGGCCCGGAGGCCAAACAGGATTACACGGTGCAGGTCGAGGGGCCGGTGGTGCTCGATATTCTGCAGTTCGAACTGGAGAATCTGCCCAACAGCGAAACCGCCCGCCGCTGGTGGCGCCGTCGTCGCCATCAGCCGGAGATCAACCAGACCCCCGGCGAGGCGCAGGCGCTGTTCGTCTGGCGCGATAACCAGGATCACCGCGACGATATCGAACGCCACTACCTGAAGATGCTGACCAGCGCCCGCCGGGAGGTGATAATCGCGAACGCCTATTTTTTCCCCGGCTACCGTCTGTTGCATGCGATGCGCAATGCCGCGCGGCGCGGGGTGCGGGTGAAGCTGATCGTCCAGGGCGAACCGGATATTCCGATTGTGAAGTTCGGCGCCCACCTGCTCTACCACTACCTCGTCAAAGGCGGCGTGCAGATCTACGAATATCGCCGCCGTCCGCTGCATGGCAAAGTCGCCCTCGCGGACGACCACTGGGCCACCGTCGGGTCGAGCAACCTCGATCCGCTCAGCCTGTCGTTGAATCTGGAAGCCAATCTGATCATCCACGACCGGGTGTTTAACCAGACGCTGCGCGATAATCTTAACGGGCTTATCGCCCGGGATTGTCAGCGGATCGATAAAACGATGCTGCCGAAACGCAACTGGTGGCGGCTGGGGGTGAGCGTGATGGCCTTCCACTTTCTGCGCCACTTTCCGGCGTGGGTCGGCTGGCTGCCGGCCCATACTCCGCGGCTGGCCAGGGTCAGCCCGCCGGTGCAGCCGGAGATTGAAACTCAGGATCGCGTCGAGTCACCTACCAGGGATAATCCACTATGAGCAAATCGCACCCTCGCTGGCGGATGGCAAAAAGAGTGCTGACCGTACTCTTTTTTATCGCCGTGATCGTCCTGCTGGTGATTTACGCGCAGAAGGTCGACTGGCAGGAAGTATGGAAGGTGATCCGCGGCTACGATCGGCTGGCCTTGTTCAGCGCCATTGCGCTGGTCATCGTCAGCTATCTGATCTACGGCTGCTACGATCTGCTTGGCCGGGCCTATTGCGGGCATAAGCTGGCGAAACGCCAGGTGATGCTGGTGTCGTTTATCTGCTATGCCTTCAACCTGACCCTCAGCACCTGGGTCGGCGGCATCGGCATGCGCTATCGGCTGTACTCGCGGCTGGGGCTCAACGGCGGCACCATCACCCGTATTTTTTCATTAAGCATCACCACCAACTGGCTGGGCTATATCCTGCTCGGTGGGGTGATATTTACAGCGGATCTGGTGAAGCTGCCGCCGCACTGGTACATCAGCCAGACCACCCTGCGCATTATCGGCGGAGTGATGCTGTTTCTCACGCTGTGCTATCTGTTTGGCTGCGCCTTCGCCAAACGCCGTCACCTGACGATCAAAGGTCAGCGGCTGGTGCTGCCCTCCTGGCGATTCGCGCTGCTGCAGATGGGGGTCTCGGCGGCGAACTGGATGGCGATGGGGGCGATCATCTGGCTGCTGTTGGGCAGCGAGATTAACTATTTCCTTGTATTGGGGGTACTGCTGGTGAGCAGTATCGCCGGGGTGATTATCCACATTCCGGCCGGGATTGGCGTGCTGGAGGCGGTGTTCATCGCCATGCTCTCCGGGGAAGAGATTTCGAAGGGAGCGATCATCGCCGCTCTCCTCGCCTGGCGCGCGCTCTATTACTTTCTGCCGCTGCTGCTGGCGACGGTGGCCTATTTGCTGCTGGAGAGTCGGGCGAAAAAGCTGCGGCAAAAGAACCAGCGCAAGCTGGCCCGCGAATGAAATCGCCCGGCGGCGCTGCGCTTGCATGGGCCTACTGGGTCTGAGCCTGTGAAAGGATCCTGTAGGTCGGGTAAGGCGTAGCCGCCAACCGGCAAGAATACAGGTACCGTGCCTGATATCTTGCCCGGCGGCGCTGCGCTTGCGCGGGCCTACGGGATCTGAGCCTGTGAAAGGATCCTGTAGGCCGGGTAAGGCGCAGCCGCCACCCGGCAATACCACGGGTACCGTGCCTGACGTCTCGCCCGGCGGCGCTGCGCTTGCCGGGCGGTAGGGGATGCAACCTTTTGATATAAACAGGTTAGCGGCGGTTGCCCATAATACGCAGCAGCATCAGGAACAGGTTGATGAAATCCAGATACAGCGTTAAGGCGCCGAGGATCGAGTATTTACGCAGATTGGCGCTGTCGCGGGTATCAATCTGCTCGCCGATGTTTTTCAGCTTCTGGGTATCGTAGGCGGTCAGGCCGACAAACAGCACCACCCCGATGTAGGTCACGGCCCACATCAGCGCCTCGCTCTTCAGCCACAGGTTAACCAGCGACGCCAACACGATGCCAATCAGCCCCATAAACAGCATGCTGCCGAAGCCGCTCAGGTCGCGCTTGGTGGTGTATCCGTACAGACTCATCGCCCCGAACATCCCGCCGGTGACCACAAAGGTGCTGGCGATGGAGGAGTAGGTGTAGGCGATAAAAATGCTCGACAGCGTCAACCCGGTGAGCGCCGAATAGAGCATAAACAGGGTGGTCGCCATCCCGGGGCTCAGCCGGTGCACCATCCCCGACAGCACAAACACCAGCGCCAGCTGGGCGATGATCAGCCCGAAAAAGGTGATTTTGCTCGAAAAGACGAACATCATCACCGCCGGGGTATTCGCCGCAAACCACGCGATAAACGCCGTCAGCAGCAGGCCGACCGTCATCCAGCCGTACACCTGCGCCATATAAGTCTGCAGGCCGCTGCGGCCCTGCACTATTGAATCGGAACGCGGATATCTGTCCATGACTCTCTCCTGATTAACAAAGTTTCACTCTGTAAGCGTATCACACTACCAGCGCTCTGCCGCCTGACGATCGCTGTCGCGGGCATCGACCCAGCGCTCGCCCTCCGGTGTCGCCTCGCGTTTCCAGAACGGCGCGCGGGTTTTCAGGTAGTCCATCATAAACTCGCCGGCGGCGAAGGCGCTGCCGCGGTGGGCGCTGGTGACGCCGACAAACACAATCTCTTCCCCCGGCCACATTTCGCCGATGCGATGGATAATGGTCACCCGGCCCAGCGGCCAGCGCTCGCGCGCCTGGTCGACAATCTCCGCCAGCGATTTCTCGGTCATCCCCGGATAGTGCTCAAGAGTCAGCGCTTTCACGCTGTCGCCGAGGTTGTGATTGCGCACTTTGCCGGTGAAGGTAACCACCGCGCCGTCTTCATCGCGTTCGGCCAGCCAGAGATACTCCTCGCCAACGCTAAAGCGCGCCGGGCTAACGACGATACGAGTTTGCGTCATGTCAGCCCCCGGTGACCGGTGGGAAGAACGCCACTTCATCCCCGCTGGCGACAGGATGGTCAAAGGCGGTCAGCGTCTGGTTAACCGCCGCCAGCAGCTTGCCCTCCTCCAGGGCCAGCGCCCAGCGATCGCCGCGAGCGGCAAGCTGCTGACGCACAGCCTCAACGGTGGCCAGCTCGCTGGCGTCGAGAGTCAGCGAATCAGTCCCCACCAGCTCGCGCACCTGGGCAAAAAACAGAACCTTAATCATGGCGTTCGTCCACCTTAAAATCGCCGGACTTGCCGCCGCTTTTCGCCAGCAGGCGCACCGGGCCAATCACCATATCCTTTTGCACCGCCTTGCACATATCGTAAATGGTCAGCGCGGCAACCGAGGCGGCGGTAAGGGCTTCCATCTCGACGCCGGTTTTGCCGGTCAGGCGGCAGAGCGATTCGATGCGCACCCGGTTATGTTCCGGCTGCGCCTGCAAATTGACTTCCACTTTGCTGAGCATCAGCGGATGGCACAGCGGGATCAGCTCCCAGGTGCGCTTGGCCGCCTGGATCCCGGCGATCCTCGCCGTGGCGAAAACGTCGCCTTTATGATGGCTGCCGTCGATAATCATCGCCAGGGTTGTCGCCTGCATCTCGACATAAGCCTCGGCGCGCGCTTCGCGTACCGTTTCCGCTTTGCCGGAGACATCCACCATATGGGCTTCGCCCGCGGCGTTAATATGGGTCAGTTGTGACATACATTATTTCTTCAGGTGAGGAATAAAATTACAAGGACGGGTGCGGGCATCCAGCTGCGGGGCAATGATGTTGTCCCACGCCGTGCGGCAGGCTTTCGTCGAGCCCGGCATAGCGAAGATCAGCGTGTGGTTGGCGACGCCGGCCACGGCCCGGGACTGCAGCGTCGAGGTGCCGATCTCTTCGAACGACAGCATGCGGAACACTTCGCCAAAACCTTCCACCTCACGGTCAAACAGCGGCAGCAGCGCTTCCGGCGCCTGGTCCCCTTCGGTGAACCCGGTCCCGCCGGTGATCAGCACCACCTGTACCTCATCGCTGGCGATCCACACCGATACCTGGGCGCGGATGGCGTAGCGGTTCTCTTTGACTATCGCCTTATCGACGACATGGTGCCCCGCCTCCTGCGCCGCCTCACGCAGCCAGTGGCCGGAAGTGTCGTCCGCTTCGCCGCGACGACTGGAAACGGTAAGAATAGCAATACGGGTCGGAATAAACTCAGCGCTAGCCTGGCTCATCTGAATGCTCCTTTCGAAAACGATTATCCGCCAATATAGGACAGGTTCTGCGTAATACCGGTGTTGCCCTGATGCAGGAAATGGGTCTGCTTTTTATGGGTTAAGGCTTCGGCGATCCGCGCTTCCAGCGCGGCCTGCTGCCGATCATCGGCCATCAGGTCGCGCAGGTCGACGCCGCCTTCGCCAAACAGGCACAGGTGCAATTTGCCGACGGAGGAGACGCGCAGACGGTTGCAGGTGGTGCAGAAGTCTTTTTCGTACGGCATGATGAGGCCGATCTCGCCGGCGTAGTCCGGATGACAAAAGACCTGCGCCGGACCATCGCTGCGCTGGCGGATCTGGTGGATCCAGCCGCGACGCAGCAGCTCGTCGCGCAACACCATGCCGGAGAGATGGTGACGGCGGAACAGGTCGCTGCCCTCGCCGGTTTCCATCAGCTCAATAAAACGCAGCTGAATACGACGCGGCTGGATCCAGGCGAGGAAGGTATCAAGCTGGTGATGATTAACATCGCGCATCAGTACGGTATTCACCTTCACCTTGTCAAAGCCCGCGGCGAAGGCGGCGTCAATCCCGTCCATCACCTGGTGGAATTTATCCTGGCCGGTGATGGCATGGAACTGGCGGGCGTCGAGGCTATCGACGCTGACGTTGATCGCCGTCAGCCCGGCATCGCGCCAGCGTTCGACATCGCGCGCCAGGCGATAACCGTTAGTGGTGACGGCAATCTGACGGATCGCCGGGTTTTCACGCACGGCGGCGATGATCTCGGTGAAGTCACGGCGCAGGGAGGGTTCCCCACCGGTGAGGCGAACTTTTTCAGTGCCCAGCGCGGAGAAAGCGCGCGTGACCCGGCGCACTTCGTCTACGCTAAGAAAGCCGTTGTTATTGACGGCGCCGGGCTTGTAGCCATCCGGCAGGCAGTAGGTGCAACGGAAATTGCACACATCGGTAATCGACAGACGCAGGTAATAAAACTTACGCGCGAATGCATCGGTAAGCTGTGAGGCCATATACACCTTTCCAAATACGGGAGACGCGGTCATTTCTTCCCACGCCCTGGCGACAACCGGCGGCGTCGCGGCCAAACCGCCATATCTTTTGACACAGGCGAAGAGGCTAGAGTGTTAACAGGTTATGCCGATAGTAGCGCGTTCCAGACGGTTTCGCCATTTGCGATTTCGCTATATATTCTTGTATATATCGCTACCTTCGTGCATTTTCGCTACAGAATAGCCATAAATCATCTTTTTGCCTTGATATCGGTCAGTTTGTCGGGCTCCTCCCATCGTCTTTTAGGGGTAGATCGGGTAGTGTGTGGCCGTTTATGTGAAATAAGGAATTTCTATGCGCAATCGTACATTCGCTGACCTGGATCGGGTGGTGGCGCTCGGCGGCGGGCATGGTCTGGGTCGGGTAATGTCCTCCCTCTCCTCGCTGGGCTCACGGCTGACTGGCATTGTGACCACCACCGACAACGGGGGATCCACCGGGCGGATCCGCCGCTCGGAAGGCGGCATTGCCTGGGGCGATATGCGCAACTGCATCAATCAGTTAATCGCCGAGCCGAGCGTGGCGTCGGCGATGTTTGAGTACCGTTTTAGCGGCAATGGCGAGCTTTCCGGCCATAACTTGGGAAATCTGATGTTAAAGGCGCTGGATCATCTCAGCGTGCGGCCGTTGGAAGCGATCAATTTGATCAGAAACCTGCTCAAAGTGGACGCTTTTCTTATTCCGATGTCGGAACAACCGGTGGATTTGATGGCGCTCGATCATGAAGGCCATGAAGTTTACGGTGAAGTCAATATCGATCAGCTCGATAGCGTGCCGCAGGAGCTGATGCTCACCCCGCCGGTACCGGCCACCCGTGAGGCGGTGGAGGCCATCGCCGAAGCCGATCTGATCCTTATCGGCCCGGGCAGTTTCTATACCAGCCTGCTGCCAATCCTGCTGCTTGACGAGATGGCCCAGGCGCTGCGTCGCACTCCGGCGCCGATGGTGTTTATCGATAACCTCGGCAAAGAGCACAGCCCGGCCGCGAGGCTGTCGCTGGCGGAGCGCATCGCGATTATGGAGCGCTATGTGGGCAAGCGGGTGGTGGATGCGGTCATCGCGGGCCCAAAAGCCGATATCAGCGGCATCGACAACCGGCTGGTGATTCAGACGCCGTTGGAAGCCAGCGACGTTCCCTATCGCCATGACCGGGCGCTGCTTCGCGGGGCGCTGGAGAAAGCGCTCCAGCTGCCGGGCTGATCCTGCGCGCCGGAGGATCGGCTTTCGGCGCACCTTAAAATCTTAAGGTTGTCTTAAAACAGAGCTGGCATTATACCCATATCTCTTTCTGTAGGTAGGTGTTATGTCTTTATTGCCTCTGCGTCGGCCCGTTCTCAGCCGCACAACGTATCTGATTCTCTTTGCTTGCTATATCGGTATCTTTCTCAACCTGGCTTTTTATCGCCAGGTTTTCCCGCTACTGCCGGTAAATAGCCTGCATAACTGGCTGGTATTCCTCAGTATGCCAATCGTGGCCATTTGCGTGATGAATATCCTCACCACCCTCGCCTCGTTCCTGAAGCTGGACCGGCTGGTGATTAGCCTTTTTATTCTACTCAGCGCTTCGGCTCAGTACTTTATCTGGTCCTTCGGCGTGGTGATTGACCGTTCGATGATCGCCAATATCTTCGATACCACACCGGCGGAAAGCTTCGCTCTGTTGTCGACGAAAATGGTCATCGTGCTTGGAGTTTCCGGCCTGTTGATGGTTCTGGTGGCCTGGTGGATTAAAGTTCGTAAACCTGCCTCTTTCTGGCGCGGCGCGGCGATGCGTCTGCTCAATATCGCCGTTTCGGCACTACTGATAATTCTGGTGGCCGCGCTGTTCTACAAAGATTACGCCTCGGTGTTCCGTAACAACAAAGAGCTGGTGAAATCCCTGAGCCCCTCCAACAGCATTGTGGCGCTGAACTCCTGGTATGCGCACCATCGCATGGACAACCTGCCGCTGGTGAAGATTGGCGAAGATGCCACGCAGAAACCGGTGATGCATAACGGTCCCCGTAAGAACCTGACGATTGTGGTACTGGGTGAAACCTCGCGCGCCGAGAACTTCTCGCTGGGCGGCTACGATCGGGAGACTAACCCGCGCCTGCAACAGGACAACGTGGTGTACTTCCCGAAAACCACCTCCTGCGGCACAGCAACTGCGGTTTCCGTGCCCTGCATGTTCTCCAATATGCCGCGCGCGCGCTACGACGAAGAGCTGGCCCATCACCAGGAAGGCGTCCTGGATATTCTGCAGCGCGCTGGCATCCAGGTGCTGTGGAACGACAACGATGGCGGCTGCAAGGGGGCATGCGATCGGGTACCGCACCAGAACGTGACCGATCTGAAGCTAACCGGACAGTGCATCGACGGCGAGTGCTACGACGACGTGCTGTTCCATAATCTCGACAGCTATATCGATAACCTGCAACAGGATGGCATTATTGTGCTGCATACCATCGGCAGCCACGGCCCAACCTATTACAATCGCTATCCGGCTGAATTCAAAAAATTCACCCCAACCTGCGATACCAATGAAATCCAAAGTTGTACGCAACAACAGTTGACCAATACCTACGATAACACCATTCTGTATGTCGACTATGTCGTTGATAAAGCGATAAAACTACTGCAATCTAAACAGGACAAATTCACCACTAGCCTGGTTTATTTGTCCGACCACGGCGAATCGCTGGGCGAAAATGGCGTCTATTTGCATGGTCTGCCGTACTCCATTGCGCCGGATACGCAAAAGCACGTGCCCATGCTGCTGTGGCTGTCGCCGGATTACCAGCAACGTTACGGTGTTTCCAGCCAGTGTTTGCAACAACAGGCTAAGACGAAGGATTATTCACAAGATAATCTGTTCTCCACCCTGCTCGGCCTGCTCGGCGTCAGCACCCACGAGTACCAGGCGGCAGATGATATTTTAACGCCATGTAGAGAGGCTGGTTGATGAAAATCTTAGTCATTGAAGACGATGCGCTGCTGTTGCAGGGGTTGATTCTGGCAATGCAAAGTGAAGGATACGTGTGCGACGGCGTCTCCACGGCGCACGAAGCGGCGCTGTCGCTGGCCAGCAATCACTACAGCCTGATCGTACTCGACCTCGGCCTGCCGGACGAAGACGGCCTGCATTTTCTCGCCCGTATGCGGCGGGAGAAAATGACCCAGCCGGTGCTGATCCTCACCGCCCGCGATACCCTTGAGGATCGCATTAGCGGTCTCGACACCGGCGCGGATGACTATCTGGTGAAACCCTTTGCCCTGGAAGAGCTAAACGCGCGCATTCGCGCCCTGCTCCGTCGGCATAATAATCAGGGCGATAACGAAATCAGCGTCGGCGATCTGCGCCTCAACGTCACCCGCCGCCAGGTGTGGCTCGGTGAGACGGCGCTGGATCTGACGCCGAAGGAGTATGCCCTGCTGTCGCGGCTGATGATGAAAGCCGGCAGCCCGGTACATCGTGAGATCCTCTACAACGATATCTACAGCTGGGACAATGAGCCAGCGACCAATACCCTGGAAGTGCATATCCATAACCTGCGCGATAAGATTGGCAAATCGCGGATCCGCACCGTCAGGGGCTTCGGCTATATGCTGGCTAACCATATCGATACGGAATAGACCATGGCTCTGTTTGCAACCGAAAACTGGACCATGCGTCACCGGCTGCTGTTGACCATCGGCGCCATTCTGGTGGTCTGCCAGCTGATCAGCGTCTTCTGGCTATGGCATGAGAGCAAAGAGCAGATCCAGCTGCTGGTGGCCAGCGCCATCGAAGGGCACAACAACCAGAAGCATGTGGAGCATGAGGTTCGGGAAGCGGTCGCCAGCCTGCTGGTGCCGAGCCTGCTGATCGTGGGTCTGGCGCTGTATATCAGCATGCTGGCGGTACGCAAAATCACCCGCCCGCTGTCACGTCTGCAAAGCGAGCTGGAGAGTCGTACCCCGGACAACCTCACCCCCATCGTGCTCAGCGAATCGGTGCCCGAGGTGACGGCGGTGACCACCGCCCTGAATCAGCTGGTTTCCCGCCTCAATCTGACTCTCGATCGCGAACGGCTGTTTACCGCCGACGTGGCGCACGAGCTGCGCACCCCGCTGGCCGGGCTGCGGCTGCACCTTGAGCTGCTGGCGAAAGTGCACGGCATGGGCGTCGACCCGCTGATCCAGCGGCTCGACCAGATGACCACCAGCATTTCGCAGCTGCTGCAGCTGGCGCGCGTCGGTCAGTCCTTTTCCGCCGGCAGCTATCAGCAGGTGCTGCTGCTGGATGACGTGGTCAAACCGCTGCAGGATGAGCTGGAGACCATGCTGGCCGAGCGCCAGCAACGGCTGCTGCTGACGGATGTCGAAAGCGAGGCCGTCGTCTCTGGCGACGCGACGCTCATCCGCGTCATACTGCGCAATCTGGTGGAGAATGCCCATCGCTACAGCCCGCAAGGGTCGACGATCCGCGTGTCGGTGAAAGCGGGTCTGATGCCGGTGATGGCAGTGGAAGATGAAGGACCGGGGATTGATGAGGCGAAAAGCGGCGAACTCAGTAAGGCCTTCGTGCGCATGGACAGTCGCTACGGCGGTATAGGGCTAGGACTGAGCATCGTCACGCGCATCGCTCAGCTGCATGACGCCCAGTTCTTTTTACATAACCGCCAGCCGGGGCCAGGGGTCCGCGCGTGGGTGTTATTCCCGCGGCGCGGGGGTCAGAACGTCAGCACCCACTGATGGAAGAAGGCAACAATAATGACCAGGGCGGTGGCGACCGCCAGATATTCACGGAAGTTGATTTTTTGCATGGGCGCTATCCTCATCAGGTTGAGGATAGTGTCGCCTGGCGAGATTAAGCAAACATTAAGAAGGCCGCTTTGCGGCCTTTTTTCTTCACCGCGAATGGTTATCTGGCTGCGGAACAGGGCGATAAGGGCCACGCCTTGTCTGCTTCCCGCACGTCCACCTCCCGGCAGTACACGCCGGGACTCAGGAGGCGGCGATAAACAGTTCGCGCAGCTGATGCAGCTGGTCGCGAATTTGCGCCGCCTCTTCGAACTCGAGGTTTTGCGCGTGCTGCATCATCTGCCCTTCCAGCTCGTGGATTTTCTGCTGCAGCGCTTTTGGCGTCATATCCACGCCGCTGAGCCCGGCAGGCTCGACGGCCTTCGCTTTACCGCGCCCTTTGGCTTTGGTTTTCGCCAGGCTCTGGCCCAGCTGCAGGATATCCACCACTTTCTTGTTGAGCCCCTGCGGCACAATGCCGTGCTCTTCGTTATAGCGCTGCTGTTTCTCCCGTCGACGCTCTGTCTCGCCGATGGCTTTCGCCATCGAGGGGGTGATCTTATCGCCGTACAGGATAGCCTTGCCGTTGACGTTGCGCGCCGCGCGGCCGATGGTCTGGATCAGCGAGCGTTCGGAGCGCAGGAAGCCCTCTTTGTCCGCATCCAGGATCGCCACCAGCGACACCTCCGGCATATCCAGCCCCTCACGCAGCAGGTTGATCCCCACCAGCACGTCAAACTCGCCAAGACGCAGGTCGCGGATAATCTCCATACGTTCGACGGTGTCGATATCCGAGTGCAGATAGCGCACCCGCTCGCCGTGCTCCTCAAGGTACTCGGTTAAGTCTTCCGCCATCCGCTTGGTGAGGGTGGTGACCAGCACGCGCTCGTTGATGGCCGTGCGCAGGCGGATCTCCGACAGCAGATCGTCGACCTGGGTCGCCACCGGCCGCACTTCGATGATCGGATCCAGCAGACCGGTCGGCCGCACCACCTGATCCACCACCTCGCCGCCGGATTTATCCAGCTCGTAGGCGCCGGGGGTGGCCGACACGTAGATGGTTTGCGGCGCCAGCGCTTCGAATTCTTCAAACTTCATCGGCCGGTTATCCAGCGCCGACGGCAGGCGGAAGCCGTACTCCACCAGCGTCTCTTTGCGCGCCCGGTCGCCGCGGTACATACCGCCGATCTGCGGCACCGTGACGTGAGATTCGTCAATCACCAGCAGGCCGTCTGCCGGCAGGTAGTCGAACAGGGTGGGCGGCGGCTCGCCGGGGCCGCGCCCGGAGAGGAAGCGCGAGTAGTTTTCAATGCCCGAGCAGTAGCCCAGCTCGTTCATCATTTCGAGGTCGAACTGGGTGCGCTGGGTTAAGCGCTGCTCTTCCAGCAGCTTGTTGTTGGCCAGCAGCACCTTGCGCCGCTCCGCCAGTTCCAGCTTAATCTCTTCCATCGCCTGGACAATGCGCTCCCGCGGCGTCACGTAGTGGGTCTTGGGATAAATGGTGTAGCGCGGCACCGTCGATTCCACATGGCCGGTGAGCGGGTCGAACAGCGACAGGCGCTCAACTTCTTCGTCAAACAGCTCAATGCGCAGGGCGATATCGTCCGATTCCGCCGGGAAGACGTCGATCACCTCGCCGCGCACCCGGAAGGTGCCGCGCTGGAAGGCCTGATCGTTGCGGGTATACTGCAGTTCCGCCAGGCGGCGCAGGATCGCCCGCTGGTCAATCAGCATCCCCACCGTCAGATGCAACATCATTTTCAGATACAGGTCCGGGTCGCCGAGGCCGTAAATAGCCGAGACCGAGGCCACCACCACCACATCGCGCCGCTCAAGCAGCGCTTTGGTGGCCGACAGGCGCATCTGCTCGATATGTTCGTTTACCGAGGCATCTTTCTCAATGAAGGTATCTGAGCTGGGGACATAGGCTTCCGGCTGATAGTAATCGTAGTAGGAGACGAAATACTCGACGGCATTTTCCGGGAAAAACTCTTTCATCTCGCCGTAGAGCTGGGCCGCCAGAGTTTTGTTTGGCGCCAGCACCATCGTCGGCCGCTGCAGATCGGCAATCACGTTGGCGATGGTAAAGGTCTTACCGGAGCCGGTGACCCCCAGCAGCGTTTGATGCGCGAGCCCATCCTCCAGCCCCTCTTCCAGGCGGCGGATGGCTTCCGGTTGGTCTCCGGAGGGGCGAAAGGCGGAATGCAGAACAAACGATTTACTCATCAATCAGAACCTGAAAAAGATTTAGCGGCCGGTGTTTAATTCTACCCCCCGGGCCGTTTTTTGCCAATAAATTATACTGGATATTTAAACAGTGCGTGCTTATGATAGCGCCACAATATGGCCTTTTTTGCCGGTAAGCAGGGTATAAAACGCGCGCCGGGCGGAATAATCCTCCGGCCGTCAGGGTTATCCCCAGAAATTTTTACCTTTTAACATTTGTCAAGCGGACGGGTGAAAGTTTTATGGCAGCAGATGACGCTTTTCTTACACCCATTGATTTTATCTAACAAGCTGATATTTAATGCTTTTAAAGAAAAGACGCCTTTCGCGCCAATTCAGCCGCAAGCCGCGTACGCTCTAGCTTACCGCAGGTTTTCTAACTCTAATACACAAGGTTATCCACAGGAATAGTGGATAACTGTCTGCAGCCCAAGACCGCCGCCGCCCGGCGCAAATCGTCTGGCGGCCTTAATCACGTGGCGAAAAATTTTTATCGAACTATTTTTGATAACTATCCGCTTAAAGCCGCTCGATTTTTGCTGCTTTTTGCACCACCCTTTAGCGTCGGGCACCGGAAAAGTGCACCCCAGGCGCTGGCTGTGCCTGATGGTATCGGCATTTAGCGTTTTTTTCCGAGCGTTCTTTTTCCTGGCAAGAGTTTTGCAGCATCTTTCTGTCGCCCTGACGCCAGGATAAGGAGAAAACGTCCATGTTGAATTTACAGGCAGTAAATCACTTTTACGGCAACCAGCATTCGCTGTGGAATGTTGATCTTGAACTACGCCCGGGGGAGTGCATTGGCGTACTGGGACGCGAGGGCATGGGAAAAACCACCCTGGTTAACTGCATTGCCGGGCACCTGCCGGTGGCCAGCGGCCGGATGACCTGGCATGACATTGGCGCCCCGCCGCAGGATCTCACCCCCCTGTCGGCCCAGTCGCGCAGCGCCATCGGTATCGGCTATGTGCCGCAGGATAAACGCATCTTTTCGCAGCTCAGCGTGGAAGAGAATCTGCATATTGCCCTCGCAGCCGGGAAACCCGGGGCTAACGCCAGCGGCGGCGAGATCTATGAACATTTTCCCGAACTCTATGCCCTACGGCAGCGCAAAGGCGCCTCGCTGAGCGACGACGATCAGTACCAACTGGCGCTGGCCAGGGCGCTGATTGTCCAGCCACGGCTGCTGATCCTTGATGAACCCTCGCGCGGCAGAGGGCCGCGCTGTCTGCAAAAGCTGGCGGATCTGCTGCTGCGGTTGAATCGCGATATCGGCCTGACGGTGCTGCTCGCCGAGCAGCACCTGCCCTTTATCCGCCGGGTAGCGGATCGTTTCTGTGTTTTGCACCGGGGCCGTAACGTCGCCGAAGGCGATATTATGGCGCTGGATGAACCGCTGCTGGCGCAGTGGATGACGCCGGATCCAGCGCCCTGAGATCCAGATACTGGCCGAGATCGTCGCGCTGCGCGATATCGGCAAGCCACGGTATTTCGCCGAGGAACGGCGCGGCCAGCCGGTTTTTCAGCGTCGCCAGATACTCGGCGTGGCGCTTGCCTGGCGGCTGCACGTCATTGGCGATCCACCCCGCGAGCGGCAGCCCTGCCTGGCGTACCGCCTGGGCGGTAAGCATCGCGTGGTTGATGCAGCCGAGCTTGACGCCCACCACCAGAATCACCGGCAGCTGCTCCGCCTGCGCCCAGTCGGCAAAGGTCAGGGTTTCCGACAGCGGCGTAAACCAGCCGCCGGCCCCTTCCACCAGCACCCAGTCGGCGAGGCGTTCTAACTCGCGCAGCCCGCTGGAGAGCCTCGCCGCGGCGATCGGACGCCCTTCGTCGGCGCTGATGATGTGCGGTGAGGTCGGCTCGGCGAAGGTATACGGGTTAACCTGTTCATAGCGCAGCGCGACCCGGCTATGACGCTGCAGCGCCAGGGCGTCTTCATTACGCAGCCCTGCGGCGGTAAGCTCGCTGCCGGAAGCCACCGGCTTGTAGCCAGCGGTGTGAAAACCCAGCTGATTCGCCGCCTGCAGCAGGGCGCTGCTGGCGATGGTTTTCCCGACTTCAGTATCGGTCCCGGTGACAAAAAAACGTTTAGTCACGCTCAATGACTCCTGTAAAAAGAGAATACGTCAGCGGGCAGACGCCCTGCCGCTGCGGCCAGGCCAGCTGTAGCTCGCGCAGTTTGCCGCGGCCAAGCGGGGCCGATGCCCGCCCCTGGTGCAAATGGGTGGCGCCGATGCCCTTCAGCGATCGCATGGCGCTCAGCGCGTCGGCGAACGGCAGGCTAATCTGATGCACCTTGCCGGACGCCCGCAGGCCGCTCAGCGCCGCGCGCACCGCCGCTTCGCTGAGAAAACGGTTGGCATGCGGCCGGTCGTCGATGGCCTGCCACGCCTGATTGAGCTCCGGCAGCGAGTCGGCCAGCAGCGTGCTAAACGCCACCCTGCCGCCGGGGCGCACCACCCGGTACAGCTCGCCAAGGGCGGCGCGCAGATCGTCGCACCACTGCACCGCCAGATTGCTCCACGCCAGATCGACGCAGGCGTCCGGCAGCGGCAGCGCCTCAATGTCGCCCAGCAGGTAATACTGGGCGGCGTCGTTACGCTGCGCCTCTGCCAGCATCCCGGGGGAGAGATCCAGCGCGGTCACCACGCTGCCCGCCTCACGCCAGCGGCGGCTCATGCCGCCGGGGCCGCAGCCAGCATCCAGCACCCGGGGAAAATCGCGACGCGCCAGCTGGCGCAGCAGCAATTCCGCGCTGCGCCGCTGCAGTTCATCATGTTGCGAATAGCCGCCGGCCGCCCGGCCAAACGCCGCGGCCACCGCCTGCTTATTCACCGTGGCCATGCAGCACCTCCAGTATACGGTTAATGTCCTCAGCCTGATGGGCGGCGGTCAGGGTCAGGCGCAGACGAGCGCTGCCGACCGGCACCGTCGGTGGACGGATCGCCGTCGTCCAGCAGCCCGCGTCGCGCAGACGTGAGGCCAGGCTCAGCGCCCGGCCGTTATCGCCGACGATCAGCGGCTGGATCGCGCTGACGGAGTCGGTCAACCCCAGCGACACCTCGCCCATCCCCTTGCGGAACTGCCGGATGCGGGCGGCCAGGATGTCGCGACGCTGCTGTCCTTCATTGCTGCGAATCACCCGTAGCGCGGCGCTCAGCGCCACCGCCTGGGCGGGCGGCATCGCGGTGCTATAGATCAAATGACGGGCAAACTGCAGCAGATAATCGGCCATTGCTTCGTCGCACAGCACCGCCGCGCCGCTGACGCCGAAGGCCTTGCCGAAGGTAACCACCAGCAGCTCAGGGCGCACCGCCTGCGCGGCGCAGCTCCCGCGTCCTTCGTCGCCGACCACGCCGACGCCGTGGGCGTCATCCACCAGCAACAATGCCCCTGCTGCCTGCGCCGCGGCGTGAATGGCCGCCAGCGGCGCGCTGTCGCCATCCATGCTGAAAATGCCTTCAGTGACCGCCAATTGTTCGCCCGCCAGCGGCTTAGCCAGCAGTTGCGCGAGCTGCTGCGGATCGTTGTGGGCGAAACGGCGTAGCTGCGCCGGGCTGAGGCTTGCCGCCTCCAGCAGGGAGGCGTGGCTCAGGCGGTCGGCCACGATCCGATCCTCTTTATCCGCCAGGGCGGCGATCAGCGCCTGATTGGCGGCAAAGCCGGAGATAAACAGCAACGCGCGCGGATAGCCCAGCCAGTCGGCAAGTTCCTCTTCCAGCGCGCGGTGGGCCTCGTTATAGCCGCTTACGTGTCCCGAACCGCCGGAACCGACGCCATAACGTTCCGCCCCCTGCTGCCAGGCGGCGATAATCGCCGGATGCTGGCTCAGGCCAAGATAGTCATTGCTGGAGAAGTTAAGCCAGCGCTCCCCTTCCCGCGCCAGCCAGCGCCCGGCGCCGTGCGTCACCGGCAGGCGGCGGCGAAGAGCATCCGCCGCTCGTCGCTCGTCCAGCGCCCGATCGATTCGCTGCTGCCAGCTCATAGCACCGCCGCGTTGTAATATTCCTCAGTGTCCGGGGTGAGTAAGGCCTGCTCCAGGCGCTGCTGCTGCTCATTATCACCTTCCAGCACCGCCGTCTGCTGCGGGTTGATCCCCAGCTTGCGGAACAGCTGCAGGTCTTTATCTTCTTCCGGGTTCGGCGTGGTCAGCAGTTTGCAGCCATAGAAAATCGAGTTCGCCCCGGCCATAAAGCACATCGCCTGGGTCTGCTCGTTCATCTGCTCGCGGCCGGCGGAGAGACGCACGTAAGAGGTGGGCATCATGATGCGCGCGATGGCGATAGTGCGAATAAAATCGAAAGCGTCGACATCGTCGTTATCCGCCAGCGGCGTACCTTTGACCTTCACCAACATGTTGATCGGTACGCTTTCCGGCGGCGTGGGCAGGTTAGCCAACTGCAGCAGCAGGCCGGCGCGGTCTTTCACGGTCTCCCCCAGCCCGACGATACCGCCGGAGCAGACTTTGATCCCGGCGTCACGCACTTTGTCCAGGGTATCCAGGCGCTCCTGGTAGGTGCGGGTGGTGATGATGTTGCCGTAAAATTCCGGCGAGGTATCGAGGTTGTGGTTGTAGTAATCGAGGCCCGCCTCGGCCAGGCGCTGCGCCTGGCTGTCGGTCAGAGTGCCAAGCGTCATGCACGACTCCAGCCCCAGGGCCTTCACCCCTTTCACCATCTGCTCCAGATACGGCATGTCGCGATCGTTGGGGTTTTTCCACGCCGCGCCCATGCAGAAGCGGGTCGAGCCGGCGTTTTTCGCCTGACGCGCTGATTCCAGCACCTGCTCGACTTCCATCAGGCGCTCGGTTTCGAGCCCGGTTTTATATCGCGCGCTCTGCGGACAATATTTACAATCTTCCGGGCAGGCGCCGGTTTTGATCGACAGCAGGGTGCTGACCTGCACCTGGCGCGGATCAAAGTGTTGCCGGTGGATTTGCTGCGCTTCGAATAACAGATCGATGAGTGGTTTATTAAATAATTCAGTTACTTGCGACATTGTCCAACGTACGTGGTGAGCCATTGGCCTCTCCAAAGGGTTTTGTTAATTTACGGTTCGGTTTATACTCGTAAACCTAAATGTTTTCAAAATGGTTTACAAGTCACTTATGACCCTGGACGATCTCGCCTTCGATCGGCGCCACATCTGGCACCCCTACACCTCTATGACTTCCCCCCTGCCGGTCTACCCGGTGGTTTCCGCCCACGGTTGCGAGCTGTCCCTCGCCGGCGGCGAACAGTTGGTTGACGGTATGTCCTCCTGGTGGGCGGCAATCCACGGCTACAATCACCCGCGCCTGAATGCGGCGATGAAAGCGCAGATCGACCAGATGTCGCACGTGATGTTCGGCGGGATTACCCATCCGTCGGCGGTGGCGCTCTGTCGCCAGCTGGTGGCAATGACGCCGGAATCGCTGGAGTGCGTTTTCCTCGCTGATTCCGGTTCGGTGGCGGTTGAGGTGGCGATGAAAATGGCCCTGCAGTACTGGCAGGCGAAAGGCCAACCGCGTCGACGTTTCCTGACCTTCCGCAATGGCTATCACGGCGATACCTTCGGCGCGATGTCGGTCTGCGATCCGCAGAACTCGATGCACAGCCTGTGGCAGGGCTATCTGCCGGATAACCTGTTCGCCCCCGCGCCGCAGAGCCGCTTTGACGGCGAGTGGGATGAAATGGATATGGTGCCCTTTGCCCGCCTGATGGCCGCGCACCGTCACGACATCGCCGCGGTGATCCTCGAACCGATCGTACAGGGCGCGGGCGGGATGCGGATGTACCATCCGGAGTGGCTGAAGCGGGTGCGTAAAATGTGCGACCGGGAAGGGATACTGCTGATCGCCGATGAGATTGCCACCGGCTTTGGCCGCACCGGCAAGCTGTTCGCCTGTGAACACGCCGGGATTACCGCCGACATACTGTGTCTGGGCAAGGCGCTGACCGGCGGCACCATGACCCTCTCCGCCGCGCTGACCACCCGCGAGGTGGCGGAAACCATCAGCAACGGTGAAGCCGGCTGCTTTATGCACGGCCCGACCTTTATGGGCAACCCGCTGGCCTGCGCGGTGGCCAGCGAAAGCCTGCGCCTGCTGGATAGCGGCGAATGGCAGCGGCAAGTGGCGGCGATTGAAGCCCAGCTGCTGGCCGAGCTGGCGCCGGCGCGGGGATCCGCCCTGGTCGCCGATGTCCGCGTGCTGGGCGCTATTGGCGTGGTTGAAACCCGTCGCCCGGTCAATATGGCTGCCCTGCAGCGCTTTTTCGTCGAGCAGGGGGTGTGGATCCGCCCGTTTGGCCGCCTGATCTATTTGATGCCGCCGTACATCATCGCGCCTGACCAGCTGTCCCGCCTGACCCGCGCCGTTAACCTGGCGGTGCAGGATGAAACATTTTTTAGCGAATAAATAGCGGAATTGCGTCGTGGTGCAGGCTACACTTCCAGGTTAATCAGCGCATTATCAATGAGGATGAAGCATGAAACTGATCAGTCACGATCTCCAGGACGGCGGTAAGCTGCCTAATCGTCACGTCTTCAACGGCATGGGCTACGATGGCGACAATATTTCGCCGCATCTGATGTGGGATGATGTGCCCGCAGGAACCAAAAGCTTTGTGGTGACCTGCTACGATCCGGATGCGCCGACCGGCTCCGGCTGGTGGCACTGGGTGGTGGCTAACCTGCCTGCGGATACCCGCGTCCTGCCGCAAGGGGCCGGTTCCGGTCAGGCGGAGCTGCCGGAAGAGGCCGTTCAGACTCGCACCGATTTTGGCAAGGCGGGATACGGCGGCGCAGCGCCGCCGAAGGGCGAAACCCACCGCTATATCTTTACCGTCCACGCCCTGGACGTCGAGAAAATTGAAGTGGATGCCGAGGCCAGCGGCGCAATGGTCGGCTTTAACGTCCATTTCCATTCCCTCGCCAGCGCCTCCATCACCGCCCTGTTCAGTTAATCTCCCCCCGGATAGCGGCTGTCGCCTTATCCGGGCTACTTGCGGCGCCATTTGTTTTTCGGGTGGCGCTGCGCTTACCCGACCTACAATACCCCCAGTCCCACGCAAGCGCAGCGCCGCCGGGCGATTGCCGCGGGCACGGAGCCGCTTTTATGCCGGGCGGCGGCTGACGCCTTGCCCGGCCTACGGTCCGTGCCATTTGTAGCCCCGGTAAGCGCAGCGCCACCGGGGAAATTGGCCTTACTGTTCAGTGGCTACCTGCAGCGCCGTTTTACGCACCCGCGCGTACCACACCACCGTCAGCAGCCCGAGCCAGACCAGGCCGGCAATCAGCGCCATCCGCGTCTCAGCAAACATCCCCAGCACCGCGATAACCAGCCCCATAAACAGCAGCGTCAACAGCGGCGCAACTGGCCAGAACGGGACGGGGAAGGCAATCTGGCTGCGCTCTTCGGCAGACAAACTACGGCGCATGGCGAAATGGGACAGCAGGATCATCAACCACACCCACACCGTGGCGAATGCCGCCAGCGAAGCAATCAGCACAAAGACCTGCTCGGGGATCAGATAGTTCAGCACCACCGCCGCCAGCAGCGCGCCGCCCATGACCACCACCGTCATCCAGGGTACGCCGTTGCTGGCGATGCGCTGGAAGCTTTTCGGCGCCAGCCCCTCTTTCGACATGCCGTACATCATGCGTCCGGCGCCGAAGATATCGCTGTTAATTGCCGAAATGCTGGCGCTGATCACGATGATGTTAAGGATTGTCGCCGCCGCCGGGATCCCCAGACCGTCGAAAATCAGCACAAACGGACTCCCCTGCTCGCCAAAGCTGTTCCACGGGAAAATCGCCATCAGCACCGCCAGGGTGCAGACGTAGAACAGGATAATACGCAGCGGAATGGTATTGATGGCCTGCGGGATGACCTTTTTCGGATCTTTCGCTTCCGCGGCGGTGACGCCGATAATCTCCACCCCGCCGAAAGCGAACATCACGATGCCAAGCGAAGCGATAACGCCCTGCCAGCCGTTAGGAGCAAAGCCGCCGTGGCTCCACAGATTTTCCAGACCGGTAGCCGGGAAGCTATGGCCGAAGCCAAAGAAGATGATCCCGGCGCCCGCCAGCATCATGGCGATAATCGCCACCACCTTCACCAGCGACAGCCAGAACTCCATCTCGCCGAACACCCGCACGTTGCACAGGTTCATGGCACCGATAAAGAAGATGATGCTGAGGATCCAGATCCAGCGCGGGACATCGGGATACCACAATCCCATATAGATGCCGAAGGCGGTGACATCGGCCAGGGCGACGATCACCATTTCAAAAGTATAGGTCCAGCCGGTAATAAACCCGGCCAGCGGCCCGAGATACTGGCGGGCGTAGCTGCCGAAGGAGCCGGAAACCGGGTTGCGCACCGCCATCTCGCCCAGCGCGCGCATGACGATAAACACCGCCGCGCCGCCAATCAGATAGGCCAGCAGCACCGCCGGGCCCGCCGCCTTGATGGCGGAGGCCGAGCCATAGAACAGCCCGGTGCCGATAGCGGAGCCGAGCGCAATAAATCGAATGTGTCGGGCATTGAGCCCGCGCAGCAGATGTGGCTTGTGTTGTTGTTGCATATACAGGTGTCCTGGTTTTTTTATATGACGACAAATATGCGATGTAGGGCGGTCGGGGGAATGACTTCCCCCGACGCGGGTACAGAGAACAACGGTGATTAGTGCAGGCCTGGCAGTACGGCAGGCAGCAGACGCGTCAGGTGACGGGCCGCCAGAAGCGCAATGGCATTATCGATATCCGGGGCGAAGTAGCGATCCTGCGTATAATGAGGGACACGTTCGCGCAGCAGATGACGCGCTTCTTCCAGCAGTGGGCTGGTGGTCAGCCCTTCGCGCATATCCAGCCCCTGCACCGCCGCCAGCCACTCAACGGCCAATACGCCGCGGGTGTTCTCGGCCATCGCCCACAGGCGGCGACCGGCCGCCGGCGCCATCGAGACGTGGTCTTCCTGGTTGGCGGAGGTCGGCAGGCTGTCGACGCTGTGCGGGTGCGATAGCGCTTTGTTTTCACTGGCCAGCGCCGCCGCCGTGACCTGGGCAATCATAAACCCGGAGTTCACCCCGCCGTTTTTCACGAGGAACGGCGGCAGCTGCGACATATGGCTGTCCATCATCAGCGCGATGCGGCGCTCGGAGAGCGAGCCGATTTCGGCGATCGCCAGCGCGATATTATCCGCGGCCATCGCCACCGGTTCGGCGTGGAAGTTACCGCCGGAGATGACGTCATTTTCAGCGGCAAAGACCAGCGGGTTATCAGAGACCGCGTTGGCTTCGGCCAGCAGCACTTCCGCCGCCTGGCGGATCTGGGTCAGGCAGGCGCCCATCACCTGCGGCTGACAGCGCAGGGAGTACGGGTCCTGCACCTTGCTGCAGTTATGGTGCGACTGCGAGATCGCGCTATCGTCGGTCAGCAGATGGCGATACAGCGCCGCCGCATCAATCTGCCCGCGCTGGCCGCGTACCTCATGAATACGCGCATCGAACGGACGACGCGAACCCAGCGCCGCTTCGGTGGTTAACGCCCCGCAAACGACCGCGGAGGCGAACAGATCTTCGGCTTCGAACAAACCGCGCAGGGCAAAAGCGGTCGAGGCCTGGGTGCCGTTGAGTAGCGCCAGCCCCTCTTTCGCCGCCAGGGTAATCGGCTCCAGCCCAACCTGACGCAGCGCTTCGGTGGCCGGCAGCCATTCGCCGCCGCGTACCCGCGCTTTGCCTTCGCCAAGCAGGGTCAGCGACATATGCGCCAGCGGCGCGAGGTCGCCGGAGGCGCCGACGGAACCTTTCGCCGGGATCCACGGCGTCACGCCGGCATTCACCAGGCCAATCAGCGCCTGGATCACGCTCAGGCGGATCCCGGAGAAACCGCGGGACAGGCTGTTAATCTTCAGCACCATAATCAGGCGCGCAAGGTCATCGTCCAGCGGCTCGCCAACGCCCGCCGCATGGGACAGCACCAGCGAACGCTGCAGGTTCTCCAGATCTTCCGTCGAGATCCGGGTCTGCGCCAGCAGGCCAAAACCAGTGTTAATGCCGTAGGCAGTCCGCCCTTCGGCAAGGATGGCGTTGACGCAGGCCACGCTCTCGTCGATGGCGGCAAACGCGCCGCTGTCGAGGGTAATATTCACCGGGTGGCTGTAGATGTCGCGGAGCTGCGACAGGCTGAGTTGACCCGGGATCAGAGTTAAAGATTTCATTTCGCGTTCCCCTGCGTTGCCGCGACCATCGGAAGATTGAGACCCTGTTCTGCTGCGCATTCAATGGCAATCTCGTACCCCGCGTCGGCATGACGCATCACACCGGTGGCCGGGTCGTTGTGCAGGACGCGGGCGATACGCGCCGCCGCTTCATCGGTGCCATCGCAGACGATAACCATCCCGGAGTGTTGCGAGAAGCCCATGCCTACCCCGCCGCCGTGGTGCAGCGACACCCAGGTCGCGCCGCTGGCGGTGTTGAGCAGGGCGTTGAGCAGCGGCCAATCGGAGACCGCGTCAGAGCCGTCGCGCATCGCTTCGGTTTCGCGGTTTGGGCTGGCGACGGAGCCGGAGTCAAGGTGATCGCGGCCAATGACGATCGGCGCGGAGACTTCGCCGCTGCGCACCATTTCGTTAAACGCCAGGCCCAGCTTCTGCCGCCATTCCAGACCGACCCAGCAGATACGCGCCGGCAGCCCCTGGAAGCTGATGCGCTCGCGCGCCATATCCAGCCAGTGGTGCAGATGCTTATCATCCTTAATGATCTCTTTCACTTTGGCGTCGGTTTTGTAGATATCCTGCGGATCGCCGGAGAGCGCTACCCAGCGGAACGGTCCGATACCCCGACAGAACAGGGGGCGGATATAGGCCGGCACGAAGCCCGGGAAATCAAAGGCGTTGCTGACGCCCACTTCCTGAGCCATCTGGCGAATGTTGTTACCGTAGTCGAAGGTCGGGACCCCCATCTCATGGAAGGCCAGCATCGCCTGCACGTGGTCGGCCATCGAGCGTTTCGCCGCCAGAATGGTGCCCTGCGGATCGGATTCGGCTTTCTGCTGATACTCTTCCCAGCTCCAGCCTTTCGGCAGATAGCCGTGCAGCGGGTCGTGGGCGCTGGTCTGGTCGGTGACCATATCCGGGCGCACGCCGCGTTTCACCAGCTCCGGCACGATCTCCGCGGCGTTGCCGCACAGGGCGATGGAGATAGCGCGACCTTCGGCAGTGTATTTCTTGATGCGCGCCAGGGCGTCATCCAGAGAAGTAGCTTGTTCGTCCACATAGCGGGTGCGCAGACGGAAATCGATGCGGCTCTGCTGGCATTCAATGTTCAGCGAGCAGGCCCCGGCCAGCGTCGCGGCCAGCGGCTGCGCGCCGCCCATGCCGCCCAGCCCGGCGGTTAGCACCCAGCGGCCTTTCAGGCTGCCCTGATAGTGCTGACGACCGGCTTCGACGAAGGTTTCGTAGGTGCCCTGCACGATGCCCTGGCTGCCAATGTAGATCCAGCTGCCAGCGGTCATCTGGCCGTACATCGCCAGCCCTTTGGCATCCAGCTCGTTGAAGTGTTCCCAGGTCGCCCAGTGCGGGACCAGGTTGGAGTTAGCGATCAGCACGCGCGGCGAGTTTTCATGGGTTTTGAAAACGCCCACCGGCTTGCCGGACTGGACCAGCAGGGTTTCGTCGCTTTCCAGGTTCTTCAGCGCCTTCACGATAGCGTCATAGCATTCCCAGTTGCGCGCTGCGCGACCAATACCGCCATAGACCACCAGCTCGTGCGGGTTTTCGGCGACATCGGGATCGAGGTTATTCATTAACATACGCAGCGGGGCTTCGGTCAACCAGCTCTTCGCGGTCAGCGTCGTGCCTCTTGGCGCACGGACGTCCAGCTGGCGATATTTGCTTTGCGACATCGGGGTTTCTCCTGACAATGAACGTTGTTTACGTAGATACATATACTTGTCTATACAAGCATGCGCAAGCCAGGATTTAACAGAAATGATACAATTTTGTTATATTGCGTCAGCAATCACGTTTTGCTGACGCCAGTGTGGATCAGGAGCCAAAGCGGCCCTGCAGACGATAACGGCTGCCGGGGAACAGCAGGCGCGCGTGGGAAACGATATGGGTTGTCGACCAGGTGCGGCGACGGATCAGCAGGCAGGGATCGTGGGCGTGAATATGCAGCAGCGCGCACTCTTCCGCTGTGGCCTGCACCGCTTCAACAATATGTTCACCTTCGGTTAACGGGGCGATCAGCGACAGATAATCATGGGGCGTGGTGGCGGTATAATCCTGCTGGAGATAGTTCGGCACCACCGCGGCATTGACGCAGCGATCTTCGATTTGTACCGGCACCTCGTTTTCGTAATGCACCATCAGCGAGTGAAAGATGCGGGTGCCTTCCGCTACGCTGAGCGCCGTCGCCTGAATATGATCCGCCCGGGTCTCCTCCAGCAGCAGCACCTCGCAGCGGTGCTGATGGTGACGGGCAAGAATTTCTTCGGCAATGCTGCGCACCTCAAACAGCGCCGACTGCCCTTTCGGCTCGGCGACAAAGGTCCCCACCCCTTGCAACCTGACCAGCAGGCCTTCATCCGTTAGCTCGCGCAGCGCGCGGTTGATGGTCATCCGGCTGAAGCCGAACTGGGCCACCAGCTCCGCTTCCGAAGGGATACGGTCATGCGGTCGCCAGACGCCGCTGTGAATTTTTTCACCGATAGCCTGCTTCACCTTCTCATAAAAAGGCGCGGGCGCGGAACGGGGTTGCTGTGAAAACATAGCCTGGCTTTCCTTTTGCAAAATGGGCGGCGAAACACCCAGAATATACCGGAATGGCTACTGCCACCAATGGGCGATTTGCCATGCCAGACGGGCCGCCGCGCGGGCGCCCTGACCGTCAATGTCAAACTGCGGGTTGAACTCCACCAGATCCACCGCCTGCAGCTTACCGCTGCGGCACAACGGCTCTACGATGCGCAGCAGGGTCGCCAGCGGCACGCCCAGCGCCGCCGGCGCGGATACCGCCGGCATTTCGCGCGCCGGCAGCACGTCGAGATCGATAGTCAGATACAGACGGTCGAATTGCGCGATATTGCGCTCAAGCTCCGCCAGCACCCGGGTTTCAAAGGCCTCTAATACCTGTAGATCCTCCACAATAGCCACCTCGCGCCTCGCCGCTTCCTCCCAGAGCGCCTGGGTGTTTGCCGCCCGACTGACCCCAATGCAGGTATAGTGAAAACCGCGCTGCTGCGCGTCACACTCCAGCGCCAGCTGGCGGAACGGCGTCCCGGAGCTGGCGCACTCGGCAAAGCGCAGATCCAGATGCGCATCGAGGTTAATAATGCCCACTTTTTCGCCGGGGAAGGCATCCAGTATCCCGGCGCCGTGACCGAAGGCGGTCTCGTGGCCACCGCCCAGTACCAGCGTGCGTTTGCCGGCGCGCTGGCAGGCGGTCACCGCCTCGCGCAGCGCCTGATGCGCGGCTTCCAGCTGGTCGCCTTCGACGCTAATCGTGCCCATATCCACGCAGCGGTCGTGGCCCTGATGGCTGGCCATATTGGCCAGCGCCCGGCGTAGGGTCGCCGGGCCGTCAGCCGCTCCGGTACGCCCTTTGTTGCGCCGGACGCCTTCGTCACAGGCGAAGCCGAGCAGCGCGATATCGCCGGGCATCTCCTGCGGCGCGAAGCGTTCGGCGCGGGGAATGGTCTGGAACAGACGCAGCGCATTCGGCGCTTCCGCGCTGTCGTCGCGACCTTGCCAAAGGTTAGCGGGGGTAGCTTGCCACAACATCATTGTAGTTCTCCTCGTACCACACGCTGCCAGAGCGGACTGCGCCCCGGCTCATACACCATCTCGACCGGATGCTCAGCATCCCAGATGGCAAAGTTCGCCACAAAGCCCGCCGCCAGCTGGCCGTGGCTGTTCTGCCGCCCCAGCGCCCGCGCGGCATGGCGCGTCACGCCGGCCCACGCCTCTTCCGGCGTCAGGCCAAATTTGACGCAGGCCATGTTCATCGCCAGATGCAGGCTGGCGAAGGGGCTGGTGCCGGGGTTGAAATCCGTCGCCACCGCCATCGGCACCTGGTACTTGCGCAACAGTTCCACCGGCGGTTTGCGGGTTTCATTGAGGAAGTAGAACGCGCCGGGCAGCAGGGCCGCCACGGTGCCGCTCTCGCGCATCGCCGCCACCCCCTCTTCCGTCAGATATTCGATATGGTCGGCGGACAGTCCGTGATAACGGCTCACCAGCTGCGCGCCGCCCAGCGAAGAGAGCTGCTCAACGTGACCTTTAACCGGGATGCCTAGCGCCTGCGCCGCCTGAAACACCCGCTCGGTTTGCTGCGGGCTGAAACCGACGTTTTCGCAGAAGACGTCGACGCTTTCAAACAGTCCCTCCCGCCACAGCGTCGGCAGGATCGTCTCGCAGACCAGCGTAATATAGCCGTCGGCGTCGCCTTGATATTCCGGCGGCGTGGCGTGGGCAGAGAGCAGCGTCGCCGAAAGCTCGACGCCATTGTCGTCGGCCAGCTGGCGGGCGACCCGCAGCATTTTGCGCTCGTTTTGCAGATCGAGACCGTAGCCGGATTTGATCTCCAGAGTGGTCACCCCTTCACGCAGCAGGCGGGCCAGCCGCGGCTGGGCCAGCGCCAGCAGCTCGGCTTCGCTGCTGTCGCGGGTGGCGCGCACGGTGGCATTAATCCCCCCGCCGCTGGCGCTGATGGTCTGATAGGAGACGCCGTTCAGACGCTGCTCCCACTCCTGGGCCCGGCTGCCGCCGAAGACGAGATGGGTGTGGCAGTCGATTAATCCCGGCGTGACCAGCCGGCCTTCGAGATCGATCCTGCGCCCGCTGGGAAGGTCATCTTCGGCGACGATCGCCGCAATGCGACCGTCGCGGACCAGCAGCGCGTGGCGCTCGAGCAGACCGTACGGTTGAGCGTGATCGGGGTTCAAGGTGGCGAGACGGGCGTTTCGCCAGATAACGAGTTCGGAAGTGGCTTCAGTCATAGCGCTTAACTTGTCATGGGTTGTATAGACATTTATTTTCATAACGTCGGGAATGTCAACAAAAGCGCGACTAAATGTTATTTATTTGTGACTAGGGACCGTCCCGGGAAAGCGTTCATTGCGTAAAGAAGGTAAGTTTTTCAGCCCGCATCTTCCCGTTTCGTTCAAGTTAGTATAAAACAGCAGGTTTTAAAGGACTTATACCCTGGCGTCTCAGCCGGGGTATTTCACTACGCTTAATTTTGCCCGGAGCAACATGAACACATATTCCGTTTCCCGTCTGGCGCTGGCGCTGGCCTTCGGCGTGACGCTGTCCGCCTGTAGCTCGACGCCTGCCGATCAACAGCCCTCAACGCAGACTGCACCGGGCACCACCGCGCGTCCCATTCTGAACGCCGATGAAGTGAAAAACTTTACCCCGGCGGCCTATTTCCAGTCGCTGAACCCCAATGCCGCGGCCTGGACGCCGTCCGCCATCAGCCTGCCGGCGCAACCTGACTTTATCGTCGGCCCGGCGGGAACCCAGGGCGTGACCCATACCACCGTCCAGGCAGCGGTGGATGCGGCAATTGCCCGCCACTCTAACCGTCGCCTGTTTATCGCCATCATGCCGGGCGAATACCCGGGCACCGTCTACGTTCCGGCGGCGCCGGGCGCCCTGACTCTGTATGGTACCGGCGATAAACCGATTGACGTAAAAATCAGCGAAGCCATTGATTCTGAGATGGATCGCAACACCTGGCGTCGTCTGGTCAATCCGGGTGGCAAATACATGCCGGGCAAACCGGCGTGGTATATGTTCGACAGCTGCCAGAGCAAATCCACCGCCACCGTCGGCGTGATGTGCTCCGCGGTCTTCTGGTCGCAGAATAACGGCCTGCAGCTGCAGAACCTGACCATCGCCAACAACCTTGGCGACAGCGTCGATGCCGGTACCCACCAGGCCGTTGCCCTGCGCAGCGATGGCGACCAGGTGCAGATCGATAAGGTGAACATTCTTGGCCGCCAGAACACCTTCTTCGTGACCAACAGCGGTGTGCAGAACCGTCTGCAGGACAACCGCCAGACTCGCACCCTGGTAACCAACAGCTATATTGAAGGCGACGTGGATATCGTTTCTGGCCGTGGCGCCGTGGTGTTTGATAACACCGACTTCCGCGTGGTGAACTCCCGTACTCAGAAAGAAGCCTATGTCTTCGCGCCGGCCACCCTGAAGAGCGTGACCTACGGCTTCCTGGCGACTAACAGCCGCTTCACCGCCTCCGGGGATAACGTCGCGCAGCTCGGCCGCGCGCTGGATGTTGACGGCAACAGCAACGGTCAGGTCGTGATCCGCGACAGCGCCATCAATGAAGGCTTTAACATCGCCCAGCCGTGGGCGGCAGCGGTAGGCTCCGGCCGTCCGTTCAGCGGCAACACCGGCAGCGCGGATGACAAAGGCAATCTGCAGCGCAACCTCAACGACAACAGCTTCAACCGCATGTGGGAATATAACAACCGCGGCGTGGGAAGCAGCGTGGTCGCCGAGCCGAAACAGTAAAGCGCAACAAGCGTGAAGCATAATAAAAGAGGGGGCGATGCCCCCTCTTTCCTTTTTCGTTCAGCGCTTCACGCCGTCAGGCGGTTCGCCATTTGCGGGTCAGCGGTTTTTCCAGTTCCACGATCAGGAACATGGCGAAGCCGATGATAAAGGTGATCACCCAGTAGCGGAACGGCAGCCCGGTGGTGCCAAACAGCATCTGCATAAACGGCGCATAGATAATCAGCAGCTGCAGCACCAGCAGCACGCCGCTGACGATCCAGATCCCCTTGTTAGCCAGCAGACCTTTGGTTAACGAGAAACCATCCGATACGCGGCAGTTCAGCATATAGAACCACTGGGCGGTGACCAGGGTCTGCAACAGCACGGTACGGATAAACTCCGGCGAATAGCCGCGCGGCTGCAGCCAGGCTTCGAGAATAAAGGCGCTGACCGCAATCATCGACCCCACAAACGCCACGCGCCAGATGGCAAACCCGTCCATGACGTGAATTTTCGGGTCGCGCGGCGGCCGCCGCATAATATTTTTCTCACCGGCTTCAAACGCCAGACCAAACGACAGCGTGGCGGAGGTGGCCATGTTCATCCACAGGATCAGCACCGGCGTCAGCGGCAGCACGTTGCCTGCCAGCAGCGCGATCACGATCAGTAAACCCTGCGCAAGGTTGGTCGGCATGACAAAAAGAATGGTTTTCTTCAGGTTGTCATACACCCGGCGCCCCTCGCGAACCGCGCTGGCGATGGTGGCGAAGTTGTCGTCGGTCAACACCATATCGGCGGCTTCCTTGGTGACTTCGGTTCCCTTGATCCCCATCGCCACGCCGACGTCAGCCTGCTTCAGCGCCGGGGCATCGTTCACCCCGTCTCCGGTCATGCCGACAATCTCTTTCTTGCTCTGCAGAGCCTGCACCAGACGGAACTTATCTTCCGGGCTGGTGCGGGCGAAGATATCGAACTGCTGCGCGGCGACGCTCAGCTGCGCGTCGTCCATCACCTCCAGCTCGCGCCCGGTAATGGCGTTACCCGCATTGCCAATCCCCAACATTTTGCCGATGCTCATCGCCGTTTGCGGATGGTCGCCGGTGATCATCTTCACGCGAATCCCGGCCTGCAGGCAGTCGGCAATCGCCGTGATCGCTTCCGGACGTGGCGGATCCATCATCCCGGCAACCCCTAATAAAATGACCCCCTGCTGCAGATCCTGATGGGTCAGCTCGGTCTGGCCTGCGGCAGCTGGCTTCCAGGCCGCGGCCACCATGCGCAGCCCCTCCCGGGCGTACTCTTCAATTTTGCTTTCCCAGTACGGGAGATCCAGCGGCTGCAGTCCGTTGTCGCTCTGCTGATACTGGCACAGGCGGAACAGAACGTCAGGCGCGCCGGTGACCAGCACCACCTCCTCTTCGCCCAGCCGGTAAAGCGTCGACATGTATTTATATTGCGAATCAAAAGGAATTTTACTACGCAGCTCGCTGGGCTGCGGCGGCAGGGTTATCTTCGCCGCCAGCACCTTCAATGCCCCCTCGGTGGGGCCGCCGGTAATTTTCCACAGCCCGCCTTCCTCTTTGATAAGCTGGCTGTCGTTACACAGATCGATGGTGCGCAGATAGCGCTCAAGAAGCGATCCTGGCGCCACGGCGATCGGCGTCGGGTCGTCGATGGCATGGATTTTACCGACCGGCTCATAGCTGTCCCCTTCCACCCGATAGACGCTGTCCGCGGTGATCACCGCCTTCACCGTCATTTCGTTCATGGTCAGGGTCCCGGTTTTATCAGAGCAGATAACGGTCATCGCACCGAGGGTTTCCACCGTCGGCAGCTTGCGGATAATCGCTTTCTGACGGGCCATCGCCTGCACGCCAAGCGACAGAATAATGGAGATAATCGCCGGCAACCCTTCCGGGACCGACGCCACCGCGAGGCTAATTAACGACAGCATCAGTTCGGAGACCGGCATATCGCGGAACAGCAGGCTAAAGACGAACAGCGCCGCCATCATCACCAGAATGAGGATAAAAATGGCTTTGCCCAGCTTATCCATCTGCACCAGCAGCGGCGTGCGATGTTTCTCAATGCCCGCCATCATCTGGTTGATGTGGCCCAGCTCGGTATCGCCGCCGGTGGCCACCACGATCCCTTTCCCCGCCCCTGAGCTGACGGTGGTCCCGGAAAACACCAGGTTGCTGCGATCGCCGAGCGGCAAATCACCGCTTAGCGGCTCGGTGGTTTTTTCCACCACCGTCGACTCGCCGGTGAGGATTGCCTCTTCCACCCGCAGGTTGTGCGCCTCAATCACCCGTAAATCGGCGGGGATTCGGTCGCCGGCGCGGATCACCACGATATCGCCGGGTACCAGCGAGGTGGTGGGGATGGTTTCATGGTTGCCCTGGCGGATCACCACCGCCTCGCTGGAGAGCATATTACGGATACTCTGCAGCGATTTTTCCGCATTACTCTCCTGAATGAAGCCGATCAGCGCATTGATCACCGCCACCGCGAGGATCACTGACATGTCGATCCAGTGGCCCATTACCGCCTTGAGCAGCGCCGCCGCCAGCAGGACGTAGATCAGCACATCGTTAAAATGCACAATAAAACGCAGCCAGGCGGGTTTACCCGGCTTCTGCGGCAGGGCGTTTTCGCCATACTGCTGCAGGCGCGTGGCCGCCTCTGTTCCGCTAATCCCGTCCGGCGAACTCTGCACGCTGGCGAGCGTCTCCTCGACGGAGCGCTGATAGTAGGGCGCCCCCGGTTTATCTGTATTCATACTCTCTCCCTCGATTTATGAAGCGGAAGTCAGGACGACATCCCGCCGTCATCAGCGCACAACGAAAACCGGTACATGGGCATAGCGCACGATATTGGCCGCTTCCGAGCCCAGCAGGTGAGTCTGGATCCCCGGATTGCGTGAACCGACAATCACTACGTCCGCTTTTAGCTCATCGGCCAGGGCGATCACTTGATCGCGAACATTGCCACTGCGCACATAAAGATGGCTGGCGTCTTCCACCAGGCCATTTTTTTTGACCAGCTCGGTCAGTTTTTCCTTAGCGGTAGTAATCAAATGTTCTTCCATCTTTCGGGCATCAGAGATAAATCCACGCGTTAACACCGGAGAGAATGCCGGAATGACATGGACAAGATAAATTTGCCCGGCAGAATGTTGGGCAAGGAATTTTGCATGAGAGAGCGCTTTGTCGGCCAGGCCTGCATCAAAAACGTCAACGGGAACAACGATATTTTTATACATGAGATAATCCTTTTATTACCAATACAATGCGTAGTGATGAATAACCCCATACTTGGGGAGGAACGAAATCTCAACAACAGAAGCGGCGAGCGGAATAGATGTTATTAAACGTAGCACAGGAAAATTAACATTAGAAAATGACGGATTAATAGACTGAAAAATATTATAAAAAGCTCTTATCACCTGCGAATCTCCTGCCCTTTCCCCAACGATGCCGCCAACGCTCGGGGTATTCACTTTTTTAACACTTCACCTTTTCTCCGACTATGCTGATTACAAGCAGGAGTGCCGCTCCGAATGTCCAGTGGTCACAGCGAGGGCCGAATTAATTGACATTCGCGGTTCGGGTGGATGTTAAGGGAGAAAATCATGTTTGGTTATAGCCTGTTACGTCTGGGATTCTTTGTCGCGCTGGCCATTGTCGCCTGCACGCTGGTGGGACTATTCACCTATCTGGTTGTCGCCGCCCTCGCCGAATAAGCGTGCGCCGCGTAATAAAAATGTAAAATAAATCCTGAATCTGAGGGGAATACTGTGAACCGTTATTTTTCTCTCATCCCGGTTGTTATTTTATTGGCAACCGCTTGCGATCAGAAATCGCCGTCCGTCGAGTCCGCCCCGCGCATGGTCAAGGTGGCGCAGGTGACCGCCGTGGGCAATACCCAGCAGCGAACGTTTCCGGCACGTATCGAGTCTGGCGACTCCACCGAGCTGTCGTTTAAGCGGGGGGGCCAGGTGGAATCGCTGGATATTCGCCAGGGGGCGACCATCGCCCAGGGACAAACGCTGGCGCGCCTGAATGCCCGCGAGGCCCAACAGCGGGTCAATGAGCGACAAACGGCGGCCACCCTCGCCCAGCGTCAGTTCGACCGCTTCCAGACCCTGGCGGGACGTCAGGCCATCTCCCAGGCGGAAATGGACGTGCAGCGCGCCAATCGCGATGCCGCCAACGCGGCCTTAAAAATCGCCCGTGAAGAGCTGGCGCAAATGAGCCTCACCGCGCCCTTCGGCGGGATTGCCGCCGGCGTGCATATCCGCAACCATCAGGTGGTCGCCGCCGGCCAGCCGGTGATCACCCTGACGCGGACCGACCTGCTGGATGTAGTCTTCAGCATTCCCGAAAATCTTTTCACCTCCCTGGATATCCGTAATACCGCCTACCGTCCCGTCGTCAGGATCAATACCCTGCCGGGCCGCGAATTTACGGCGGAATACAAAGAGCATACCGGCAGCAGCGATAACAGCACCCTCACCTGGCAGATCATTTTAACCATGCCGCGGCCGGATGATTTTCCCACCGTCGGCGGGGTTAGCGGCACCGTGACGGTCAACCTCGGCAATTTACCGGCCAGCGCCGGAAGGGAAACCCTCGTGGTGCCAGTGGAGGCGGTGTTTAACCCGGATAACCGGCCGAAGAATGAACCCATCGTCTGGGTGGTGAAAGGCGACAATGCGCATCGGTTTCTTGAAGAGCGCAAAGTCACCGTCGGCGAGGTGACCGCGCAGGGAGTGACCATCACCGACGGTCTCCACGCGGGTGAGCAGGTGGTCGCGGCGGGCGTGAGCGAGCTGCATGCCGGGCAGCCGGTGCGGATCTGGACGCGTGAACGAGGATTATAAATGGACATTTCCCGTCAGTTTATTAATAACCCGACCCGCGTCTGGTTAGCCATTCTGCTGCTGGGGGTGGGGGGTCTGTTCGCCCTGCTCAATATCGGCCGTCTGGAAGATCCTGCCTTCACCATTAAAACGGCGGTGATCGTCACCCACTACCCTGGCGCGTCCGCTCAGCAGGTGGAGGAGGAGGTGACCCTGCCGCTGGAAAATGCGATTCAGCAGCTTCCCTCACTGGATAACGTCAGCTCCATCTCCTCAAATGGCTTATCGCAAATTACGGTGAATATCGCTTCGCAGTACCATTCCAGCGAGCTGCCGCAAATCTGGGATGAGCTACGTCGCCGCGTCGGTGACGCCAGCCGACTTTTCCCGCCTGGCGTCGTGACCCCCTTCGTCAATGACGACTTTGGCGATGTGTTTGGCTTTTTCTTCGCCATCTCGGGCGACAGTTTTACCAACCCCGAACTGGTGCGCTATGCCGAACAGCTGCGTCGGGAGCTGGTGCTGGTTCCTGGGGTCGGTAAAGTCGCTATCGGCGGCGTCATTCCGCAACAGATCAATGTTGATATCTCGCTGGCGAAGATGGCGGCGCGCGGGATCACGCTCAACCAGCTCGCCGCTATCCTGACCCGGCTCAACGTGGTGTCCAGCGCCGGAGAGATCCGCGTTGGCAGCGAATCGATCCGCCTTCACCCCACCGGAGAGTTTCAGAGCATCGATGAGCTGGGGGATCTGCTGGTCAGCTCTCACGGCGCCAGCGCCACCACCCGACTGCGGGATATTGCCACACTGTCGCGCGGGCTGACCGATTCGCCGTCCAGTATCTATCATGCCAACGGCCGCCAGGCGGTGACCATGGGGGTCTCTTTTATTCCTGGCGTCAACGTCATTGACGTCGGGCACGCCCTTGAAGCCCGCCTCCAGCAGATGGCCGCCGACAAACCGGCGGGGATCGACATCGCCATTTTTTACGATCAAGCGGCAGAGGTCGCCCACTCGGTCAATGGCTTTATTACCAACTTCCTGATGGCCCTGGCGATCGTGGTCGGCGTGCTGCTGGTGTTCATGGGGGTACGCAGCGGGATCATTATCGCTCTGTCGCTGGCGCTCAACGTTCTCGGCACCCTGCTTATCATGTATATCTGGGGGATAGAGTTACAGCGGATCTCCCTCGGGGCGCTGATCATCGCCCTGAGTATGCTGGTGGACAATGCCATCGTCATTGTCGAAGGGGTGCTGATCGCCCGCCAGCAAGGTTCGCCGCTGCTGGGCGCCATTAACTATGTGATCCGCCGCTCCGCCCTGCCGCTGCTCGGCGCCACGATCATCGCCATCCTCGCCTTCGCGCCGATTGGCCTCTCGCAGGACTCCACCGGGGAGTATTGCAAATCCCTGTTCCAGGTGCTGCTGATCTCGCTGATGCTAAGCTGGTTCTCCGCCCTGACCATCACGCCGGTACTCATTAAGTGGTGGTTGTTTAAACACGCCCCGTCAGCCGCCGCGCCGGCGGAAAAAGCCGATCCATACCGCGGCCGCTTTTATCGCGGCTATCAACAGACGCTGCGAATACTGCTGCAGCAAAAGACCGTGACCCTGGTGCTGATGGGCGCCCTGCTGGCCGCGGCTATCTGGGGCTTCACCTTCGTTCGGCAGAATTTCTTTCCGTCATCGAATACGCCCATTTTCTTTGTCGACCTGTGGCTCCCCTACGGTACCGATATTAACGCCACCGAGCAGATGACCCGCGATATTGAGCGGTCGATCGCCAGCCAGCCGGGGGTAGTCACCACCGTCGCCACCATTGGCCAGGGCAGTATGCGTTTTATTCTTACCTACAGCGGCCAGCGGCAGTACAGCAACTACGCGCAAATTATGGTGCGGATGGACGACCAGCGCGGCATCGCCCCCGTCACCCGCCACGTGGAAGCCTGGATCGCCAGAAACTACCCGCAGGTGAACGCCAGCACTAAACGCATTATGTTCGGCCCCTCCGGGGATAGCGCAATTGAAGTGCGCATTAAGGGCCCTGACCCGGATACGCTGCGCGCGCTGGCCAGTCAGGTGAGCGATATTCTCGCCGAAGATCCGGCCACCGACAGCGTGCGTAACGACTGGCAGAACCGCAGCAAGGTGATCCGCCCGCAGTACTCCCTGGCGCTGGGGCGCGAGCTGGGGGTGGATAAACAGGACATTGATCATGCGCTGGAGATGAATTTCTCCGGCAGTCGCGCCGGGTTATATCGCGAGGGCGCCGATCTGCTGCCGGTGATCGTCCGGCCGCCGGCAACGGAGCGACAGGATGCCAACCACCTGAATAACGTGCTGGTCTGGAGCCAGAGCCGCCAGCAGTATATCCCGTTGAGTAACGTCATCCATGGCTTCTCACTGGAGTGGGAAGATCCATTGATTCTCCGCCGGGATCGCACCCGGGTGCTGACGGTCCAGACCGACCCCAGTCCGCAAAGCGGCCAAACCTCGGGTGATATTCTCGCCCGGGTGAAACCGCGCATTGACGCATTGACGCTGCCGCATGGCTACCGTATCGAATGGGGCGGCGATGCGGAGAATTCCAGTGAGGCGCAGCAAGGGCTGTTCACGACCCTACCGCTTGGCTATCTGGTGATGTTTATCATTACGGTGCTGATGTTCAGTTCGCTAAAAAACGCCGTCGCCATCTGGCTGACCGTCCCGCTGGCGCTGATCGGCGTCACGCCCGGCTTTTTGCTGACCGGCATTCCCTTCGGCTTTATGGCCTTAATCGGCCTTCTCAGCCTCAGCGGCATGCTGATCCGCAACGGCATTGTGCTGGTGGAAGAGATAGAGCAACAAAAACAAGAGAAAGATCAACGACAAGCGATCATTGATGCGGCAACATCCCGTCTGCGGCCAATCCTGCTGACCGCCTTCACCACCGTGCTTGGCCTTGCCCCGCTGCTGCGCGATGTTTTTTTCCAGAGTATGGCGGTGGTGATTATGTTCGGTCTGGCCTTCGCCACCGTGCTGACGCTGCTGGTTCTGCCGGTGATTTACGCCTGCTTTCACCATAAGGATATGACGCCTCAACGATGAACAGTACCGGTCTGAGCATTATTAAGACACTCGGCTGTATGACAGCGGTGACTTTTTTCACCATCTATAACACCTGGGATCGCTTTGATTATGATTATCACTGGATCCTCGGGCTGCTGACCTTCGTCTCGACCATCGCCACGCCGCTGTTTTTTGTGGTGGCCGGCTATCTTGATGCGCAGACGCGCCACGACGCCAACTGGCAAATTGGCAAAATTAAAAGCGTGGTGATCGTCTTTCTGTTTTGGATGACGGTCTATTATGTCTGGGAGCCTTATCAGCGCGGCTACCTGATCCAGCCCTGGTTTATTTTCGCCCTGATCGTCATCTATACCTTCCATCCCCTGATTGCCTGGCTCAGTCAGCGGCGCGGCCTGTTTTTCACCGTGGTCCTGACGCTGCTGTGCTGCTCTTATGGTTACGACCTGCTCTCAGTGCTCTATCCGGAAAGACATCTTTTCAGCCTGGCGCCGCAGTATCGTCTGTGGACATGGCTACTTTTTTATTTAACCGGGCAGTTGTTTAACGATCCGCGAGTCACGGAGTGGATACGCGACCCGCGGGTCATTAAAGGGTCGATTATCGCTCTGCCCTTTGTCTATTTATTTACCTGGTTTTATGAGCGCCACTTTTTCTTCGCGCTGTTTAAAGCCGATCGCAATGCGTTCATTCTCACGGGGTCGCAGATTTATATTCTGATCGTCCTGCTGGTGATCGCCGCTAACGCCGTGCAGTTTAAAAAGAACCGCGAACTGAAGGAGGCGGTGCTGGCGACGGTTAGCAAAGCGATGACCGGGGTCTATATTCTGCACTACTCCGTTTTTCACCTGCTGGTGATGCTGATCCCTATACACTCGTTAGCCACCAAGCTGGGAGTGATTGCGCTAACGTTTGTCCTGTCGGTGCTCATTTCCCTTGCGGCGCTCTCCAGTACGCTGCTCAAGAAGGTGATAACCCTGTAACCGACAACGCGGCGATTTAGCGGAAGCTCCACTGAATGCTGATCACAAACACGCTGGGAATAATGATGCCACTCTCAAGAGCGAAATAGTCGGTAAAGTTGTACTGGATGGCATGGTAAATATAAGGTGAAAAGCCGATCCCGGTGGCATCCTTAAAATCTTTATAGGAGCCATGATCGCCGCAATGCTCGAAGGCGTCGAAGAAGAATTCGCCGGTATAGCCGTAAACGCCTTTGAAGGTCCATCCGCTGCCGTTGTGGTACCAGTCTCTTCTCACGCCCAGCGCCAGGCAGCGATCGTCGAAGCTATTATTCATAGTGCCAATCAGCAGACTGTATTTCGAGTCTTCTGAGAATTTACGTTCCACTGAGAAAAAGTGGTTTTCGAAATTCTCAGTATATTGCCCATGGTTATTGGTCAAATGGTAAACATAGGAACCGGTATTCATCGAATAGAGGTTAATCTCTTTCGCCTGCGCGAGAGTCGCTAACCCGGCCAGGAGCATTACGGTTCTACCGCGCATTTTCCCTCCTCAGTCTTCAAGGCCTGTCCATGGACAGATAGCTTCTGCCATATTTATCCGTCGGGACAAGGGGAAAAGCCCGAGAGGGAAATGGGGGAAAGATAACGATGCCCAACCGCCACATCGTTATTAAAAAGCGTAGCACACCCCTTATCCGCCAACAAACTGAGCAAACCGACAACGAAATGACCGATGTGTTTCCCTTTACCTAATTGTGCAAAAAAAAGACAAAACCTCACCTGCTTTTCGTTATGATCAGCGTCCGACGCGGAAGAAAGCCACCTGTCGACGACAGAGTTGCTGTGTACCCCTTCCTGCGTCGGCGCTATTTCATCCAGCACGCCGGTCAAAACATCACCTTCTCATTATCGTCAGCCTCTTCCCGCCAGTTTTACAAAGGTATCTTGCACAAACCGGATTTTATGTACAAGTAATGCAGACAACAAAATTCTTTAAAATCAATCGATTAATACAAAATACAAAAATAAGTCGTTCCGTTGTACATATAGTCCTGAAAAAAGTTGTACATAGCAGAATCACCGTCTATAGTTTTGGAGTGTTAACTGCTTGTTGCGCAACGAAGCGGGGATGTTTAACGGTGGCGCGGCAAGTCAGGCGGTGGTTCCTGGTTTTGCATTTCCTGTTCGTGACTTAGCGCGTACCAATGGTACGTAGCGACTTTTATTGTCAGTTTGCGTTATACGTGGGAGAGTTCGAGCTATGCATATTAAAAATACCATTCCAGCAGAGTTTGTCTTCAATTCGGCCCTGATGAAGAATATTGAAAATACGCTCATTAAGCAGCACAGAACGATAAATAATGAGCGGATGATTACGGAAATCCAGCATCGCCTGCAAACGGAAAGTAATGAAATACTTTCCGACCTCTATTTGCAGGCGCTGGATATGCTGTCCAGCAAACCTCATCATTAATTAACCCCGCGGAGCTGGCAGCAGGCTCAACCCTGCGGTGCCGGCACGCCTGGGTCTCTATCGGCTAACTGAGGCAAATAAAATGTCACACCATAATACCTGCTATCGTACTGAACATTACGATCTGTGGTTTGATAATCGTTTTCTTCTCTACGGGATGTCGCTGATCCTGAATAGTCTGCCGGCATCTTACTTTCGCAAAAAACATGTTTTCTTTACCAGCGACAATTATTTCGCAGTACTGCAGCACAACTATAACCGTCGGGATACGTTATTTATTCTTTTAACCGAAGGCAACGATCTTAATTTTCTGAGTGAACTGCCTATGCTGCGCTTACCGGCCGATTCAACGCCGGAAGAGTTAAAGATATTTCTGCACCAGCCCACCCGCTACTATAAAACCCACCCGGCGCCGGGCGCCTCGGTGCAGTTTACCGAGCGGGAAAAGAAAGTGATTCAACTTATCAGCAATGGCGAAGCGGTCGCCAGCATTGGCCGGTCGCTGAATCTGCATATTAAAACCATTTATCAGATCCGGCTGAATCTGATTAAAAAGCTCGGCTGTAGCGGTAGGACCGATTTTTTTAATATCAGCCGCAGCGAAACCTTTAAATCCTGGAGCCAGATCCACCTGTAACCCGGCGCGTTAGCCCCGGTCTGCTTTGCGGATCGGGGCGATTAATTATTACCGTGAAAATGGATGCTGAAGCCCTGCTCTTGCCAGTGGCTGAGCAGCTCTTCCTGCAGAGGGGTGGCAGCGCGTCCGGTCCAGACGAAGATATGCTGGCCGGGAAACAGCTCGGGCCGCGGCGACTCCAGCGGTTCGGCGAGGACGTTGACGTGCCAGCCACGCTGGGAAAGACGCCATGCCTCCAGCCACAGACGGGTCCTGTCCTCATTGCTCCAGCCCACCAGCAGCGTCTCCCTGCCGTTCTTCTTACGCGCTTCGGCAAGAAACAGCGCCACGCAGTCAATCAACAGACCATCCAGCATACTGCTAATCACCAGCGAGGTATTCTGATCGAGCTTCAGACGCTGACGTACCGGCACTAACAGGCTGTCGATGAGCGTGTCGACGGGGTGTTGATGGCTTAGTGCCAGTAATTTGGCACGGATTCTGGCAGGCTGCATATAACGCAGAATGGACATCATCTCTTCCTGAAGATGCGCGGATTCGTCGCGCGCCGCCGGCAGGTTATCCTCCAGCAGCGCTTTAACTTTCCCTACTGATACACCGCGCTCTATCCAGCGCTTGATCTCTTCAATGCGCAGGATATCTTCTTCATCAAATTGTCGATGCCCACCTTCGCTACGCTGCGGTTTCAGTAGACCGTAACGACGCTGCCAGGCGCGCAGTGTGACCGGATTGATTCCGCAACGTTCGGCTACCTCACCGATACTGTAAAACGCCATAGCAGCCTCACATCAATCTGATACTTTAATACCTAAACTAACGAATTCAGGCATCCTGTACAACTCTATTTTCTTGTACAGATAAAGATATCAGGTTGTGGCTCACAGCGCTTGGGAAAAAGATGAAAAAATAATTAGCTGATTTCTAGATGGATCATTTTTTCTCTGGCCAGGCGACGGCAGGCAAGCCTCCCAGGCGCGCGCTGGCGAACAAATTCCCCTGAAACTGCGAAATACCGGCTGATTCCAGCCACATCCACTCTTCAGCGCGCTCAACGCCGACGGCTGAGACCGCAATCTCCAGTGAAAAACAGCATTTGATAATCGCCTGTACAATCGACTGGCGCGGCCCATCCTGGTGGATATTGCGGATCAGCTCATGGTCGATTTTAATTCTGTCGGGCTGGTATTGCGCCAGCAGTGACAGCCCGGCAAACCCGGCGCCGAAGTGGTCGATGGCGAGATTGATGCCCGCCCCCTTTAGCTTTCGCACCGCATCGGTAAAATCATCCATCCGCGAAATCACTTCCCGCTCGGTAAACTCGACAATAATCTGCTCAGGAATAAGATCATTACGCTGAATTTGATCGAGCAGGAAACCCACCGCGTTCGGCGCTTTAACCAGCGTCATCGGCAGTAGATTAATACTTAACGCCTTATTACGTAACCCTAATTTCCCCGCCAGCGACAGCGCCACCCGTTTACTGTGCAGATCGGCGAGATAAATGTCGTCCCCGGAAAGCCCGGCAAAATAGGCGCCAGGCGACTGGCCGTCCGGTGCGCGTAACAGCGCTTCCCACGAAATAATTTCGCAGGCGAAAGGGTCGACGATCGGCTGGAAGGCAAAGGACCAGCTTTCATTATTATCACTTATCGGGGTATCAGGATAGAAAGTATTCTGATCGGGGATAAATACCCAGCTGTCAGCGGAAGGAATCTCAAAATAGTTCGCTTTTTCCGTTGATTCGACGAAGGTACGGAAAAATTGCAGTGCCCGGTCGTCATAGGTGAGCTGATATTTTGAGGTCCCGCGGTCCATCACCGTCTGCAGCACTTCCTCGCGATCATGTTCGCGTAAATCAAACAGTTCCATGCCGACATTACCGAAACGGCGGGACGGCGCATAGTCGCACAGAAGCTCCACCAGGTTATAGTGGCGGGGATCGCGGCAAATATGCTGATAAATATCCCGAACCTTTTCTTCAGGCCCCTCAATGAGTTGAAAAAAATGCGTCCCGTTAAAAAGTAAAATACCGGTGACATCCGCCTGCCCATTTCTCTCGTTTGCCCTGGCAACCATGGCCTCGATCGATTTGAATGAGACATTGTCGCAAATATGGCTGCGATAAATGATGGTGGTTAGCATAGTGATTCCAGATGGGAGGGATAAGCATTCACAGTAGCAGTTATCAGGCTAATCGTCTTGTAAAACTAGGTTTTGTCTTAACAAAAAAGATACACTAAAAATCCATGTTTTGTGCAAGGCTTTTGCATTTTTCTTTTCTTGTACAACATGCAACGCTAACCCCTACCTTTACAAACCAGAATCTCGCCAAACACAAAAAAATTAACTTATTATAAATCAAAATCTTAACACTTTTTGAATCATTTCTGTGCAACTTTGTGTGTACAGGTTAATAATTATTGTATAAGTTTAATGACAGTTAACAGATGAATGAAATGAAAGGAGCACATATGCAGCAGAATGGTTACATTCCAGATACAGCGAACGCAATTGCCCAGTATTTCAACAAAGCATCGTTACCTTCCCAGCAGGAAACGCTGGGTCAGATTGTGATGGATATTCTCAACGAAGGGCGTCATCTCAACCGCAAAGCGCTGTGCACCAAACTGTTGAGCCGCCTCGACCGCGCCCGTGCCCCCGAGGAAGAGAGTCACTATCAGACCTTAATTGGTCTGCTGTTTGCCGGTCAGGAATAACGTCATCGATCGTCGCCTGTTGCGCCGCAGTAGCAGATGAGGGGCGATCGCATCCACAAACCTGCTGCTGACCTGAATGCCCGTTCGCAGGTTCAGGGAGAGAGTGGCATGCAGAGAGACGGTTATGAATAGCAGTGAAACTGAGGAAATCACCGATGAGATCATCGGCGAGGCGGTGCTCGCGCTTCTGAAAACGAATCGCCCGATTACCACCCCGACCCTGCTGGTTCGACTTCGGTTGATGCAGGCGACAGAGTCAGACCGACAGCGAAGAAAGGTCATCGCTGCTGTGATCGAAGAAATTTGCACGAAGCTTGCCCGTCAGCGCAAGCAAGCGCCTTTGCAGGTAAAGAAAATCAATGGCCGTTGGGAAACCCGAGGTTCGCCGACACAAAGCGCCATGGCGCTGGAAGGTAAAAAGATCCACTGAGTCTCCCAACCATGGTGAATAACACAGAGTGAGAATGTGATGAGACAGACTATGCATCAGCAACCCGATATTTACGCAGGACTGCAGGACACCGCGCTCTCCGACTATTTCCGTAACGCCGGTGATAAGCTGGTTGATGAGTCCGCCGTGATGTCGCTGGCCATCAACAGTATTCTCCAGTCCGAGGGTCACCTGAACAATAAGGCCATTATTTTATGGTTGATTCAGGCGCTGGAAAGCACCGATGACGTGGTGACCGCAGACGTGATCCGTAAAACGCTGGAGATTGTCGTCGGCTACACCATGGACGATATCTAAAGCCATCACGCTTCAGGTCTACCAGGGCAACACCTTCCCTACAGAGCCTGTCCGCTCTGATCAAAAAAACCTCGCTCACGCGAGGTTTTTTCTTTTACCGCCTGACGGATCAGTGAGCGTTGACCACCACCCACATCGGTCCCTGCCCGACCGCATAGCGGCCTTTCTCCTGCAGCAGCCCCTGCTCGCCGGTAATTTCGTACACCGCGATATGGTGCGACTTCTGCCCGGCGGCAATCAGATACTTACCGCTGTGATCGAGATTGAAGCCGCGCGGCTGGGTCTCGGTCGGCTGATAGCCTTCCACCGCCAGCACGCTACCATCTTCCGACACGCTGAACACCGTGATGATGCTGGCGGTACGATCGCAGGCGTACAAATGACGCCCGTCCGGAGTGATATGAATATCCGCCGCCCAGCGCACGCCGGTGAAATCAGGCGGCATCATATCCAGAGTTTGTACACATTCGATGTTGCCATTCGGGTCTTTCAGCTCCCAAACGTCAATTGAGCTGTTCAGCTCATTGACGCAGTAACCATACTGCTGGTTCGGATGGAACACCATGTGGCGCGGACCCGCCCCCTCGACGGTGGTGACTTCCGCTGGCTCCTGGGCGGAGAGGAAACCATCTTCGCTGAGGGTAAACAGGCAGATGCGATCCTGCTTCAGCGCCGGCACCCACAGGGTACGGTTGTCCGGGGAGATATTGGCCGAGTGGCAGCCTTCCAGCCCTTCCACCACGGTGATAGTTTCAGCCGGCAGGCCATCCTGCAGCGGGGTCACGCTGACGCAGCCCTGATTGTAGGAGGCGCTGAAGACAAAGCGGCCATGATGATCGGTAGAAATGTGGGTCGGGCTGCCCGGCAGCGCCGCTTCTCCCGCAAAGGTCAACGCCCCGTTATCCGGCGTGATGCGATAAGCTAACACGCGAAACTCCGGACGAACGCCAACGTACAGATACTCCTTATTGGGACTGACCACCATCGGCTGGACCTGACCCGGGGCATCAACCACCTGCACCAGCGTCAGTTTGCCGTCCGCTTCAAGACTCCAGACGTGGATTTGTTGGCTTTCCGGGCTGGCGGTATAAACGGTTTGTTTCATGACTACTCCTTCCCTCACTGCACGTGGATTTTTCATTTTCAGGATAACAGCACCCTGAAAATTATAAGACATCCGCCCATGATACTCGCATCGCCGACCGAATTACCGACGGAAGGCGGCACAAAGGGCATACAGACATTCACGGCAGATGTGGAAAAATTGGTCCTGACGCCACGGCGGTGTACCATCATGGCCAGGTACTTTTCAACATCAACCGGAAATAACACATGACAACACGCGTGATTGCCCTGGATTTAGACGGCACCCTGCTTACCAGCAAAAAAACCATCCTGCCCGCTTCGCTGGAAGCGCTGGCCCGCGCCAGAGAGGCGGGCTACCAGGTGATCGTCGTTACCGGACGTCATCACGTCGCTATTCATCCTTTTTATCAGGCACTGGCCCTCGATACACCTGCAATTTGTTGTAATGGCACTTATTTGTATGATTATCACGCAAAAAAGGTTTTGGCGGCCGATCCTATGTCGGTGGAACACGCGGTAAGCCTCACCGCCATGCTCGCCGAACAGCAGATCCACGGTCTGGCCTATGTGGATGACGCGATGCTTTACGAACAGCCCACCGGGCATGTGATCCGCACCCGCAACTGGGCGCAGGCGCTACCGGAGGATCAGCGCCCGGTCTTCAGCCAGGTCGACTCGCTGGCGCAGGCGGTCCGCGAGGTCAAGGCGATATGGAAATTCGCCCTCACCGACGATGACATTCCCCGTCTGCAGCGCTTTGCGCAGGAGGTCGGCGAGACGCTGGGCCTGGCGTGCGAATGGTCGTGGCACGACCAGGTGGATATTGCCCGCGCCGGCAACAGCAAAGGCAAACGCCTGGCGCAGTGGGTCGCTGACCAGGGGCTGTCGATGCAGAATGTGGTGGCCTTCGGCGATAACTACAACGATCTGAGTATGCTGGAAGCAGCAGGCACCGGGGTGGCGATGGGCAATGCGGTGGACGAGGTCAAAGCCCGCGCCAACGTGGTCATCGGGGACAATGAGTCCGCCAGCATCGCCGAGTTTATCTACCGTCAGCTGCTGTGATCAGGCGGCGATCGACACGCTTTTGATCTGGGCAAACACCTGCTGGCCTGGCGCTATCGCCAGGTCATCCCGCGCCCACGGGCTGATTCGAGCCCACAGAGGATGGCCGCTCACCCTGAGCTGAACCTCGATCTGTCCGTTGACCTCCAGACACTGAACCACCTCGGCGCGCAAGATGTTGCGGATGCTGGTGACGGACGGCTGGGCCAGCACCAGCGAAACATCCGACGCCTGAATGCGGATCCGCGCGGTATCACCTGCGGGACGTTCGAGCCGGTTGACCCACAGCATTTGATCCCCCAGCGTCAGCGCGGTCATCGCGTACTGCGGATGCTGCGCGGCGATGGTGGCGCTGAGGATCGTACTCTGCTGTTCCGCCGGCAGCCAGGGGTGCATCACGCTGCTGCTCCAGACCTCCTCCAGCGGACCGAAAGCCTTCACCTTACCGGCCTCCAGCACCAGAACGCGATCGGCCAGATGCTGGATCTCGTCCAGCGAGTGGCTGACGTAAAGCATCGGAATATGGATCTCCTGCGCCAGCCGCTGCAGATAGGGTAACAGTTCGCGTTTGCGCGGAATATCCAGCGAGGCCAGCGGCTCGTCCAGCAGCAGCAGCTCCGGCGCGGTCAGCAGAGCGCGGCCGATGGCTACACGCTGCTTTTCGCCGCCGGATAACCGGCCAGGCAGGCGATCCAGCAAGGGAGCGATCCCCAGCAGCTCCACCAGCTTATCGAACTGGCTGACCATGGATTTCGCCATGCCGTACTGCAGATTGCCGCGCACTTTATAGTGGGGAAACAGGCGCGCATCCTGAAAGACATAGCCGATCCGCCGCTGCTCCGGCGCCAGGCAGATACGCTGCGCGGTGTCGTTCAGCACCCTGCCGTTGAGCACGATCCGCCCCGCCTGCGGCCGGGTCAGGCCGCTGATAGCGTTGATCAACGACGTTTTCCCGGCGCCGGAGACGCCAAAGATGGCGGTGATCCCGCTGCTGGGCAGCGTTTCACGGATCTGCAGACAGTGGCTGCCGAGGGTCTGGGTAAAGTCCAGCTCCAGCATCATTATCCTCCTATGCGCTGGCGGCTCACGCGGGCCAGCCATTCTGATATCAAGAGCGAGACCAGCGCCAGGCCGATAGCGATGAGGCACAGACGAGCCGCCGCCCCCTCCCCGCCCGGAGTCTGGATCAGGGTGTACATCGCCGAAGGCAGGGTACGCGTTTCGCCGGGAATATTGGAGACGAAGGTGATGGTCGCGCCAAATTCCCCTAACGAGCGGGCGAAGGCCAGCACCGTGCCAACAATAATTCCCGGCAGAGTCAGCGGCAGCGTAATGGTGAAAAATACCCGCCAGCGGCTGGCCCCGAGGGTTCTCGCCGCCTGCTCCAGTTTGATGTCCACCCCCTCCAGCGCCAGGCGGATGGCGCGCACCATCAGCGGGAAAGACATCACCGCCGCCGCCAGCACCGCCCCGCGCCAGCTGAAGGCAAAGCTGATGCCGAACCAGTCATACAGCCAGCTGCCAATAAACCCGCGCCGCCCCATGGCCACCAGCAGCAGATATCCCACCACCACCGGCGGCAGCACCAGCGGCAGATGGAGAAGGCTGTCGAGCAGCGCCTTGCCGGGGAAGGTGCGCCTGACCAGCAGCCAGGAAAAAAAGATGCCAAAGGGCAGGCTCAAGGCCACCGCCAGGGAGGAGACTTTCAGGCTCAGCAGCACCGCCTGCCATTCGGGTTCGCTCAGAAACATCAGCGGGTGGTAAATCCGTAACGTTGGAAAATCGCGGACGCTTCCGGCCCTTTCAGGTAGTCATAGAAAGCGCTCACGGCCGCATTGCGATGGCCATCGACAATCGCCAGCGGGTATTCGACTTTCTGATGCGACGCCTCCGGGAAGGTGCCCACCACTTTCACCCCTTTGCTGGCCACAGCATCCGATCCGTAGACGATGCCCAACGGCGCTTCGCTACGCTCCACCAGCGCCAGCGCGCCGCGCACGTCTTCCGCCGGCGCAAGCTTCGGCGACAGGGTCTCCCAGGCGCCCAGTTTCTGCAGCGCCTCTTTGGCGTAGATCCCTGCCGGAACGTGCTGCGGATCGCCCACCGCCAGACGGCCCCCTTTCAGCAGGCTGGTCCAGTCGGTTTTCTCATCAATGGTAATCGCACCCTGCGCGCTGGCTTTCGGCGCCACCACCACCAGGCTATTGCCAAGCAGGGTGGCGCGGGTCGCCGGATCGATGGCCTTTTTGTCAGCCGCGTAGTCCATCCACTTTTGATCGGCGGAGATAAACAGATCCGCCGGGGCGCCTGCTTCAATCTGCCGCGCCAGCGTCGACGACGAGGCAAACGACGAGACGACCTCGACGTTTTTCTCTTTCTTATACGCCTGGGCGATATCCTGCATCGCGTTGGTTAACGACGCGGCGGCGAAAACGGTCACTTTCCCCTCGGCCGCCAGCGCCTGACCCGCGACGCACAGCGTGAGTGATACCCCGACAACCCCGCGTAACCAAGAACCTGTCATCTGAATCTCCTGTCAATGCGTTATGTACTTGACAATATAACGATATGCGAAACGTTTTTATAGTGATGCAGGACAATAAAACGAAGGGAAATGATGCAGGAGGGAAATAGCACAGCGCCCGGTTAAACCGGGCGCCGGGAAATCAATGATTTTGCTGGCTGCGATCTTTGTGGCCGACAGCGGAGAAGAGGTTGAACACTTCGCCAAGACCGTAAATCAATCCCAGGATGACCGCCATCACCACCGGTACCATGATGACCGCAAAAACCAGACTTTTCAAAAGCTCTAACATGGTTCACTCCAGATAGTATGATTCCCTGATTGTAACGGTTTCAGCCGAAAAAACACGCCCCATTTGTGCGGTGGTTAATGACAAACCGCGCAGAGAGGTTTTGCAACCGGGTGACTATCGGTCACAATACGCTTTTTTGTCAGGAAACGATTATGCAGGCTGAAATTCTTCTCACCCTTAAGCTACAGCAGCGCCTGTTTGCCGACCCCCGGCGGATCGCCCTACTCAAACAGATTGACCAGACCGGCTCGATAAGCCAGGGGGCGAAGCACGCGGGCATCAGCTATAAAAGCGCGTGGGATGCCATCAACGAGATGAACCAGCTCAGCGAACAGCCGCTGGTGGATCGCGCCACCGGCGGCAAAGGCGGCGGCGGCGCGGTGCTGACCCGCTACGGGCAGCGTCTGATCCAACTGTACGATCTGCTGGCGCAGATCCAGCAGAAAGCGTTTGATGTGCTCAGCGATGACGACGCCCTGCCACTGGACAGCCTGCTGGCGGCCATCTCGCGCTTTTCCCTGCAGACCAGCGCCCGCAACCAGTGGTTCGGCACCATTACCGGCCGCGATCGCCAGCAGGTGCAGCAGCACGTTGAGGTGCTGCTGGCCGACGGTCAGACCCGCCTGAACGTCGCCATTACCGCCCAGAGCGCTGAAAAGCTGGGGCTCGATGAGGGCCAGGAGGTGCTGGTTCTGTTGAAAGCGCCCTGGGTCGGCATCACCCTCGACCCGGCGGTGGCCCGCCAGGCCGAGAACCAGCTGTCGGGTCGTATCAGCCATATCGAATGCGGCTCCGGGCAGTGCGAAGTGCTGATGACGCTGGCCGACGGTCAGACCCTGTGCGCCACTCTGCCGCAGGCGCAGACGTCTGGCCTGGCGGAAGGGACGGAGGCGATCGCTTACTTCAACGCCGATCGCATCATTCTCGCGACGTTATGCTGACCCCATTGACATTGCGCGCCTGAAGTCGTATCCCTGATGCACATCGCTGCAAAAAATGGGATACATCATGTCATCATTGCAAATTTCGCAAGGCACGTTTCGCCTGAGCGATACAAAAACCTTAAAAATAGACCACCTGAGCGTGGCGGCGGGTGAAAGCTGGGCGTTCGTCGGCAGCAACGGCAGCGGCAAATCCGCCCTCGCGCGAGCCCTGGCCGGTGACCTGACCCTGCTCAGCGGTCAGCGCGAGAGCCACTTCTCCCGCGTAACGCGTCTCTCCTTCGAACAGCTGCAGAAGCTGGTCAGCGACGAGTGGCAGCGCAATAACACCGACCTGCTCAGCCCCGGAGAAGAAGATACCGGCCGCACCACTGCGGAGATTATTCAGGACGAGGTGAAAGATTCTGCCCGCTGCGCGCAGCTTGCCGAACAGTTTGCCATCAGCGCCCTGTTGGACCGCCGCTTTAAGTATCTGTCCACTGGCGAAACGCGTAAGACCCTGCTGTGCCAGGCCCTGATGAGCGATCCGCAGCTGCTGATCCTCGACGAGCCTTTCGACGGCCTCGACGTCAACTCCCGCCAGCAGTTGGCCGCGCTGCTGGCCGACCTGCATCGCGCCGGCCTCACCCTGGTGCTGGTGCTCAACCGCTTCGATGAGATCCCGGAGTTTGTGCAATACGCCGGCGTGCTGGCTGATTGCCTCCTCAGCGAGACCGGCGAGAAGCGCGCTCTTCTGCAGCAGGCGCTGGTCGCTCAGCTGGCGCACAGTGAAAAACTGGACGGCATCACCCTACCGGAGCCAGATGTACCACCAGCCCGTCATGCGCTGGCAGACTCGGCGCCGCGTATCGTGCTCAATGACGGCGTGGTCTCCTACAACGATCGTCCGGTCATCAACCATCTCTCATGGACCGTGAGCCCGGGCGAACACTGGCAGATCGTCGGCCCCAACGGCGCCGGTAAATCCACGCTGCTGAGCCTTATCACCGGCGATCATCCGCAGGGCTACAGCAACGATCTCACCCTCTTTGGCCGCCGCCGCGGCAGCGGCGAGACCATCTGGGATATTAAAAAGCATATCGGCTACGTCAGCAGCAGCCTGCATCTGGACTACCGGGTCAGCACCAACGTCCGCAACGTTATTCTGTCGGGCTATTTTGACTCGATCGGCATTTATCAGGCGGTGTCCGATAAACAGCATAAGCTGGTGCAGCAATGGCTGGATATTCTCGGCATCGATAAGCGCACCGCCGACGCGCCGTTTCACAGCCTGTCGTGGGGCCAGCAGCGGCTGGCACTTATCGTTCGCGCGCTGGTCAAGCATCCAACCCTGCTGATCCTCGATGAACCGCTGCAGGGGCTGGATCCCCTCAATCGCCAGCTGGTACGCCGCTTTGTCGACGTCCTGATTGGCGAAGGCGCCACGCAGCTGCTGTTTGTCTCGCACCATGCGGAAGATGCCCCGGACTGTATTACCCATCGCCTGGTATTCGTTCCCAGTGGAGACGGTTACACTTATCAGCTCGGCCCCGTGGCCTGACGCCTCCTGCCGGGGATCGAAAGATCCCTGGTATTTTTCAGAAAAATAGCGCCAACCTCATATAACCAATTGTATATAAAACAAAATAAATTAAATGATGTCGTTTCACCCTCAAGTGTAAACGATTCCACTAACTTGTTCTGTGTCACACTTTTCACTTCTTTGATATGCTATCTTCCTCATACACGATAAGCCGAATGGAGCGAATCATGAAAGTTCTGGTTACAGGTGGTAGCGGTTACATTGGAAGTCATACCTGCGTTCAACTGCTGCTGCAGGGGCATGAGGTGGTGATCCTCGACAATCTCTGCAACAGCAAGCGCAGCGTACTGCCGGTGATTGAGCGTCTCGGCGGCAAAAAAGCCACCTTTATTGAAGGCGATATTCGTAATGAAGCGCTGATGACCGAGATCCTCCACGACCACGCCATTGAAGCGGTGATCCACTTCGCCGGGCTGAAGGCCGTCGGGGAGTCCGTCGCCAAGCCGCTGGAATATTACGACAATAACGTCACCGGCACACTGAAATTAGTCTCCGCCATGCGCGCCGCGGGCGTGAAGAACTTCATCTTTAGCTCCTCCGCCACCGTCTACGGCGACCAGCCGAAAATCCCGTATGTCGAAAGCTTCCCGACTGGCACCCCGCAAAGCCCCTACGGTAAAAGCAAACTGATGGTGGAGCAGATCCTGACCGACCTGCAGAAAGCCCAGCCGGAGTGGAGCATTGCCCTGCTGCGCTACTTCAACCCGGTCGGCGCCCATCCGTCGGGCGACATGGGTGAAGACCCGCAGGGGATCCCGAATAACCTGATGCCCTACATCGCCCAGGTCGCCGTTGGCCGTCGCGAATCGCTGGCCGTGTTTGGTAACGACTACCCGACCGAAGATGGCACCGGCGTGCGCGATTATATCCACGTGATGGACCTCGCTGACGGTCACGTCGCGGCCATGGAAAAACTGGCTGACAAAGCCGGGGTTCATATCTACAACCTTGGCGCCGGCGTCGGCAGCAGCGTGCTCGACGTGGTCAATGCTTTCAGCAAAGCCTGCGGCAAACCGATTAACTACCATTTCGCGCCGCGCCGCGATGGCGACCTCCCGGCCTACTGGGCGGATGCCGCCAAGGCCGACCGCGAGCTGAACTGGCGCGTGACGCGCAACCTGGACGAAATGGCGCAGGACACCTGGCACTGGCAGTCCCGCCATCCGCAGGGTTATCCAGACTAAGGAACCTTCATGAGCGTATTTAACCCCGTTGACCATCCGCATCGTCGTTATAACCCGTTAACCGGGCAGTGGATTCTGGTTTCTCCGCATCGCGCCAAGCGCCCCTGGCAGGGGGCGCAGGAAACGCCGGCAAAACAGACCTTGCCGGCCCACGATCCGGACTGTTTCCTGTGCCCGGGCAACACCCGGGTCACCGGCGACACGAATCCGAATTACACCGGTACCTACGTGTTTACCAACGACTTTGCGGCCCTGATGACCGACACCCCGGACGCCCCGGAGAGTGACGATCCGCTGATGCGCTGTCAGAGCGCGCGCGGCACCAGTCGGGTGATCTGCTTCTCGCCAGACCACAGCAAAACGCTGCCGGAACTGAGCCTTGAAGCGCTGGAAGGCGTGGTTAAAGCGTGGCAGGAACAGACCGCGGACCTCGGGAAAAGCTACCCGTGGGTCCAGGTCTTTGAAAATAAAGGGGCAGCGATGGGCTGCTCCAACCCGCACCCGCATGGTCAGGTGTGGGCCAATAGCTTCCTGCCCAATGAAGCGGAACGGGAAGACCGTCTGCAGAAAGAATATTACGCCAGCCAGGGCCAGCCAATGCTGCTGGACTATGCCCGGCGCGAACTGGCCGACGGCAGCCGCACCGTGGTCGACACCGAGCACTGGCTGGCGGTCGTGCCCTACTGGGCCGCGTGGCCGTTTGAAACGCTGCTGCTGCCGAAAGCGCCCGTGCAGCGTATTACCGATCTCACCGACGCCCAGCGTAGCGATCTGGCGCTGGCGTTGAAAAAGCTGACCAGCCGTTACGACAACCTGTTCCAGTGCTCATTCCCCTACTCCATGGGCTGGCACGGCGCGCCGTTTAACGACGAAAACCATAATCACTGGCAGCTCCACGCCCACTTTTATCCGCCGCTGCTGCGATCCGCGACGGTCCGCAAGTTTATGGTTGGCTACGAAATGCTGGCCGAAACGCAGCGCGATCTGACCGCCGAGCAAGCTGCTGAACGACTGCGCGCCGTCAGCGACGTCCATTTTCGTGAATCCGGAGTGTAATGATGAGTCTGAAAGAGAAAACCCAAACCCTGTTTGCTGAGGCCTTCGGTTACCCGGCCAGCCATGTCATTCAGGCGCCAGGCCGCGTCAACCTGATCGGCGAGCATACCGATTACAACGACGGCTTTGTGCTGCCCTGCGCTATCGACTACCAGACGGTGATCAGCTGTGCGCCGCGCGACGATCGTACCGTGCGGGTGATTGCCGCCGATTACGACAATCAGAGCGATGAATTCTCTCTCGACGCGCCGATTATCAGCCACGACACCCAGCAGTGGTCGAACTATGTCCGCGGCGTGGTGAAGCATCTGCAGCAGCGGAACAGCCACTTCGGCGGCGCGGATCTGGTGATCAGCGGCAATGTGCCGCAGGGCGCGGGCTTAAGCTCCTCAGCCTCGCTGGAGGTCGCCGTCGGCACCGTGTTCCAGCAGCTGTATCATCTGCCGCTGGACGGCGCGCAAATCGCCCTCAACGGCCAGGAGGCGGAAAACCAGTTCGTCGGCTGCAACTGCGGGATCATGGATCAGCTGATTTCGGCGCTGGGCAAAAAAGACCATGCGCTGCTGATCGACTGCCGTTCTCTGGGCACCAAAGCCGTCTCGATGCCGAAAGGCGTGGCGGTGGTGATCATCAACAGCAACTTTAAGCGCACCCTCGTCGGCAGCGAGTACAACACCCGTCGTGAACAGTGCGAGACCGGCGCGCGCTTCTTCCAGCAGCCCGCTCTGCGCGATGTCACCCTTGAGCAATTCAACGCCGTTGCCCATGAGCTGGATCCGGTGGTCGCGAAGCGGGTACGCCATGTGCTGACGGAGAATGCCCGCACCGTAGAAGCTGCCAGCGCCCTCGAAAAAGGCGACCTGAAGCGGATGGGCGAGCTGATGGCCGAATCCCACGCCTCGATGCGCGATGATTTCGAGATCACCGTCCCGCAGATCGACACCCTGGTGGAGATCGTCAAGGCGACAATCGGCGATAAAGGCGGCGTGCGCATGACCGGCGGCGGCTTTGGCGGCTGCGTGGTAGCGCTGGTCCCGGAAGATCTGGTCGATACCGTGCAGCAGGCCGTTGCCAACGAGTATGAAGCGAAAACCGGAATTAAAGAGACGTTCTATGTCTGCAAACCGTCACAGGGGGCTGGCCAATGGTAACGCAAACCACCGCGCTGGCGCCGGACGGCCAGCCCTGGCAGCAGGTGACCCTGCGCAATAAGGCGGGGATGACCGTCACCGTGGCGGACTGGGGCGCGACGCTGCTCAGCGCCGAGGTGCCGCTGGCCGATGGCAGCCTGCGCCGCCCGCTGCTGGGATGCGCCAGGCTGGAAGACTATACCCGCCAGGCCGCGTTTCTTGGCGCCTCGGTAGGCCGCTACGCCAACCGCATCGGCAATAGCCGCTTCCCGCTTGACGGCCAGCTCGTCAACGTTACGCCGTCAAACGACGCGGGCCACCAGCTCCACGGCGGCCCGGAAGGGTTTGATAAACGTCGCTGGCGCATCGTCCGCGCCGACGAGCAGGAAGTGCTGTTCGCTCTGACCTCGCCAGATGGCGATCAAGGCTTTCCCGGCACGCTGCAGGCCACCGCGCACTATCGTCTGACCGACGATAACCGCATCGCGATTACCTATCGCGCCACCGTGGATAAACCCTGCCCGGTGAACATGACCAATCACGTCTATTTCAACCTCGACGGTGAACAGCGCGACGTGCGCCAGCACAAGCTGCAGATCCTCGCCCAGAGGTATCTGCCGGTGGAAAGCGACGGTATCCCGGGTGGTGAACTCAAAGATGTTGCTAACACCAGCTTTGATTTCCGCCAGCCGAAAACCATCGCCGCCGACTTCCTCGCCGACGCCGATCAGCAAAAGGTGAAGGGATACGATCATGCCTTCCTGCTGGACGCCGGAGGCGACGCCAGCCAGCCTGCGGCGCAGGTCTGGTCGCAGGACGGTAAGCTGCAGATGACGGTCTATACCTCCGCTCCGGCGCTGCAGTTTTACTCCGGCAACTATCTCGGCGGCACCCCGTCGCAGACGACAGAGCCCTACGCCGACTGGCAGGGGCTGGCGCTGGAAAGCGAATTCCTCCCGGATTCGCCGAATCATCCGGAATGGCCGCAGCCGGACTGTGTGTTACGTCCGGGCCAGGAGTACGTCAGCCTGACGGAATATCAGTTTATCGCCCGATAATCGCCAGCGCCCTCCGCCGGGGGCGCTGCTTTTCGTCCCCGCCCTCCTCTCTGGCGCCTCTTTTTTCAGCAACCTGCTCTATTTTCCGTCACCAAAGGGCAAAAAAATAACCTGTGTTTTACAAGCACCTTACACTGAGCCACTATTTTCGCTATGGTTAGGGATAAGCATTGCCGTGAGCCAAATCACGGCAATATAATGAGAATAGTTATCAATCAATAACACATACACCAACATATTCAGCGCACCGTTCGCGGCGCGAGGGATGGCGTGTAGAGAGGAGTAAGAGAATGGCTGTAACTAAGCTGGTACTGGTTCGTCATGGCGAAAGCCAGTGGAACAACGAAAACCGCTTCACCGGTTGGTACGACGTTGATCTGTCCGAGAAAGGCGTTAGCGAAGCGAAAGCGGCAGGTAAACTGCTGAAGGCTGAAGGCTTCAGCTTTGATTTTGCTTATACCTCCGTGCTGAAACGTGCCATCCATACCCTGTGGAACGTACTGGACGAACTGGATCAGGCCTGGCTGCCGGTTGAGAAATCCTGGAAGCTGAACGAGCGTCATTACGGCGCGCTGCAGGGCCTGAACAAAGCGGAAACCGCTGAGAAATACGGTGACGAGCAGGTTAAACAGTGGCGTCGCGGCTTCGCTGTCACTCCGCCGGAGCTGACCAAAGACGACGAGCGCTACCCGGGCCACGATCCGCGCTATGCAAAACTGACCGACGCCGAACTACCGACCACTGAAAGCCTGGCGCTGACCATCGACCGCGTCGTGCCTTACTGGAACGAAACCATTCTGCCGCGCCTGAAAAGCGGTGAGCGCGTGATCATCGCCGCTCACGGTAACTCCCTGCGCGCGCTGGTGAAATACCTCGACAACATGGGCGAAGACGAGATCCTCGAACTGAACATCCCGACCGGCGTACCGCTGGTGTATGAGTTCGATGAAAACTTCAAGCCGATCAAACATTACTATCTGGGCAATGCGGAAGAGATCGCGGCGAAAGCTGCTGCCGTCGCCAACCAGGGTAAAGCGAAGTAATTTCCCCGGTCAAAACAAAAAAGCGTGGAAATCTCCACGCTTTTTTTATGACCTGCGCTAACGCAGAGTAGCTTAGCCGCGACGGGTTTTCACTGCTTCTGCCAGCTGACGCAGGATCGTGTCGGTATCCTCCCAGCCGATGCAGGCGTCGGTGACGCTCTTGCCGTAGGTCAGCGGTTCACCGCTCTCGAGGCTCTGGTTGCCTTCCACCAGATGGCTTTCAATCATCACGCCCATAATGGCGCGCTCGCCGCCGGCGATCTGCTGGCATACGTCGGCGCCCACTTCCATCTGCTTCTTGAACTGCTTGCTGGAGTTGGCATGGCTGAAATCGATCATCACCTGGGCCGGCAGGCCCGCTTTAGCCAGGCCGATCTTCACGTCCGCCACGTGCTTCGCGCTGTAGTTCGGCTCTTTGCCGCCGCGCAGAATAATATGGCAGTCGCCGTTGCCGCTGGTATTCACGATGGCGGAGTGGCCCCACTTGGTGACCGACAGGAAACAGTGCGGCGCGCCGGCGGCGTTAATCGCGTCGATAGCCACCTTGATGGTGCCATCGGTACCATTCTTAAAGCCCACCGGGCAGGAGAGCCCCGAGGCGAGCTCGCGGTGAACCTGAGATTCGGTGGTACGCGCCCCAATGGCGCCCCAGCTCATCAGATCGGCGACATATTGCGGGGTGATCATATCGAGGAATTCCCCCGCCGCCGGCAGACCGCTGTCGTTAATGTCCAGCAGCAGTTTGCGCGCAATGCGCAACCCGTCGTTGATGCGGAAGCTGTTATCCATATGGGGATCGTTGATAAGCCCTTTCCAGCCGACGGTGGTGCGCGGTTTCTCAAAATAGACGCGCATGACGATCTCGAGCTCGCCCTTCAACGCCTCGCGCAGGGTCAGCAGACGGGAAGCGTACTCTTTCGCCGCCGCCGGGTCGTGAATAGAACAAGGCCCAATCACCACCAGCAGGCGGTCATCATCGCCTTTGAGGATCTGGTGGATCGCTTTGCGAGCATGTGCAACGGTGTTTGCAGCATTTTCGGTAGCAGGGAATTTTTCCAGGAGCGCAACGGGAGGTAATAATTCGTTGATCTCTTTAATGCGTAAATCGTCGTTCTGATAATTCATCTTCTTTCCAGCGTTGCCATACTTATTCAATGAAATGCAATCCCTCCAATCTATCTCTTCGCTGAAATAGTGTAAACGTGATTTTACAGTAGTGATGGAATAATCCTGGAAATAGGCAAAAATACGCCATAAAGTAGCGAAAGCAGGCTCATGAACTACAATATTTAACTGTTAAAGCTAATTAAGTCTTACGTTTCAGGATTATATAGTGACACTGCGATCGTCTGCGGAGTCTTAAACCATAGCGAGTCAGATCCCTGGCACACTTACCGCTGGAGGCGTTTTTTACCGCTTCCTGACCCAACAGGAGTATCCGATGAATATGAAAAAACTGACGACCCTTTTGCTCACCGCCACCTTAAGTCTTGCCAGCGGCGCGGCCCTGGCGGCAGACACCGGCGCCCAGTCCAACAATGGCCAGGCCAACTCTTCCGCTGATGCCGGCCAGGTGGCGCCGGATGCCCGTGAAAACGTGGCGCCGAATAACGTGGATAATAGCCAAATTAACTCTGGCTCTGGCGGCACCATGCTTCATCCTGACGGCTCGACGATGAGCCAGGACAATATGTCGAGCGATGAGGTACATAAAAACTCGATGTGTAAAGACGGCCGCTGTCCGGATACCGGTAAGAAACTGGACAACGGCGACAGCATGAACCATGACAACAGCAAAACCGACGGCACCACCCAGTAATTGATGCGGTGAGTGCAAACAGAGAAAAGGCGAGCTGGGCTCGCCTTTTCTCTGTTTGTTATCGTTCTCTGTTTATGCTGTCATAGCGTGATAATGATAACTATCAAGGGACGACACCATGGCGCATTCGCATTCGCACTCCCCTGCCCAGGCTCCGGATAACGGCAACGCTCGCCGGCTGCTTTGGGCGTTCATCGTCACCGCCGGTTTTATGCTGATAGAAGCCATCGGCGGCGCGATCTCCGGCTCGCTGGCCCTGCTGGCGGATGCCGGCCATATGCTCACCGACTCCGCCGCCCTGCTGTTTGCGCTGCTGGCGGTTCGCTTCGCCAGCCGTCCCCCGAACGCCCGCCATACTTTTGGCTGGCTGCGTTTGACCACCCTGGCGGCGTTTCTCAATGCCATTGCTCTGGTGGTGATCACCATGCTGATTGTCTGGGAGGCCATTCAGCGCTTCCAGCATCCGCAGCCGGTTGCCGGGGTGACGATGATGGTCATTGCGGTCGCTGGCCTGCTGGCCAACGTGCTGGCTTTCTGGATCCTGCATCGTGGCAGCGAAGAGCGGAATCTCAACGTGCGCGCCGCGGCGCTACACGTGCTCGGCGATCTGCTGGGTTCGGTTGGCGCGATTGTGGCCGCCGTGGTGATCCTCACCACCGGCTGGACGCCTGTCGATCCGATCCTTTCCGTGCTGGTTTCCTGCCTGGTGCTACGTAGCGCATGGCGGCTGCTGAAGGAGAGTCTGAATGAGCTGCTGGAAGGCGCACCGCGTTCGCTGGATGTGGCGGCCCTGCAGCGGGATATCCGCCGCTCTATCCCGGAGGTGCGCGATGTTCACCACGTTCACGTCTGGCTAGTGGGGGAAAAACCGGTGATGACGCTGCATGTGCAGGTGGTCCCGCCGCACGATCATGATGCGTTACTCAACCGCATCCTGCATTTCCTGGAACATAAATATGAAATTGAGCATGCCACGGTGCAGATGGAGTACCAGCCCTGCAGCGGCCCGGAGTGCCATCTCAACACGATGCACGCCGGGCACGATCATCACCACCATCATTAGCCAGAAAACGCGTGAGAACCTCGCTCACGCGCGCTGTTTATCCACATTCGGCTGCCGTTCAGCGCAATGAACGTCAGCAAGAGATATTCCAGCGACATAGCATAGACGCCCTGACGGGCAAAAATCACCACGCTTATGACGTTGACGATGACCCACAGCAGCCAGTTCTCAACGTATTTGCGGGTCATTAAGATCATCGCCACTACCGACAGCACCGTCATACAGGAGTCCCAGAACGGGAAGGCATCCGGCTGCAGTTCCGGCATCGTGACCTGCAAACCAAGCGCTTGCATCAGGCTGACCGCGATTCGCGTCAGGAAGGCAAAAAACGGATTGATAAACAGGGTCAGCAAGCCGATCGCCACCACGCAGGCCGCCAGCCAGCCCAGGGCTTTACTGCGTGGTAGCCAGCGGATCTGCAGCTCGGCCTCATGATTGCTGCTTTGCCGCGACCAGGCATACCAGCCGTAAACGTTAGCGGCAAAGAAGAACAGCTGCAGCAACAGGCTGGCGTACAGCTGGATCTGAAAGAAGATGATGGCGAACAGCGTGACGTTGACCAGACCGAATGCATAGTTGCTGATCTTCTCCAGGCTCGCCAGCCAGATACACAGCAGCCCGGCGATGGTCCCCACGGCCTCTATCCAGGAGAGATCGTACCCCCCGGCGCCGATGGGTATATGTACTAAAATATTCTGCGTGCTAAAAAAATCCATTTTATCCTCTCAGCGTCAGATGACGCGGCAATAGGTTATCCCCGTAGTGTAGCCGCAAAATCCAGCATCCGGTTAAGGGGAATTAATGCGCCGGTCCGCAGCGCTTCGTCGACGTGGATTTCATGTTCAGCGCCGCCCTGCTCGAGCCCCTCGGCAATGGCTTTCAGGCCGTTCATCGCCATCCACGGACAATGCGCGCAGCTGCGGCAGGTCGCCCCTTCACCAGCGGTGGGCGCTTCCAGCAGCGTTTTCTCCGGCACCGCCTGCTGCATTTTATAAAAGATACCGCGATCGGTCGCCACGATCAGCTGGCGCTGGGGCAGGCTTTTCGCCGCCGCGATCAGCTGACTGGTGGAACCTACGGCATCGGCCATCTCGACGATTGCCTGCGGCGACTCGGGATGGACCAGTACAGCAGCTTCAGGATAGAGGGCCTTCATCCGCATCAACGCCTGAGTTTTAAACTCGTCGTGCACGATGCACGCCCCCTGCCAGCAAAGCACGTCTGCGCCGGTCTGACGCTGAACGTAGCGGCCAAGGTGGCGGTCCGGCGCCCAGAGGATCTTTTGACCCAGGCTGTCCAGATGATCAATGAGTTCCACGGCGATACTGGAGGTCACCACCCAGTCAGCGCGGGCCTTCACCGCGGCGGACGTATTGGCATAAACCACCACGGTGCGATCGGGATGGGCATCGCAGAAGGCGTTGAATTCCTCAATCGGACAGCCCAGATCCAGCGAACACTCCGCGTTCAGGGTCGGCATCAGAATGGTCTTTTCCGGGCTGAGGATTTTGGCGGTTTCCCCCATAAAACGCACCCCGGCGACCAGCAGCGTGGAGGCCGAATGACGGGCGCCAAAGCGCGCCATCTCCAGCGAGTCGGCTATACAGCCGCCGGTCTCTTCCGCCAGCTGCTGAATTTCAGGATCGGTGTAGTAATGCGCCACCATCACGGCATCGCGCTCGCGCAGCAGACGCTTGATTTTCTCGCGGTAAAACTGCTTTTCGTCGACGGTCAGCGGCTGCGGTTTCGGTGGGAAGGGATAAATCGCCGTTTCAGGATCAAACATTACGCTCATCATGCAATCTCGTTTTACTGGCTTAACTCTAAGACCGTCACTATGGCCTGTCTGCGCCTTAACACGGTCATGGTGTTTTATATGCTAAACAAGATAGCGGATTACGAACAAAAAGTCGTGATGAATTTTGTACATGAGCACCTATTCCCCGGGGACGATGCTACGCATCTTCCCGGGCTACCGGTTCGTGCCTTATGGCGTCACGGTAAGCGGCGGCAGGGGGTCATGCTGAAGTAGGATTGTGGAGAATGACGCATAGCAAAAAGGCGCCTTTAGGGCGCCTTTTTACATTGGTGGGTCGTGCAGGATGACTCGGCTTCGCCTCGCCCTTCGGGCCGTCGCCGCAAGCGGCTCCGTTGTCTCACTACGTGAGACCCGAACCTGCCGCAGGTTCGAATCGTTGAGTTCAACGCATAGCAAAAAGGCGCCTTTAGGGCGCCTTTTTACATTGGTGGGTCGTGCAG